>CAYJKM010000044.1:0-15393 GCA_964370805.1 uncultured Alphaproteobacteria bacterium
CTGCTCTCGTTTCTTGATCGCGATCCTCAGGGGGTGCTTCGTTGGCTCGCTGTCATGCTCTCGATTCCTTTCCTGCTCGGATTAATCGGTCTGGTGAATCAGTTCGCCAAGGACAAGACGGGATGGGTGTTTGTGGCCACGCTATTTGTCCTGACCGGTTATGCGATCATCCTCTATTTGAATCAGGACGATCCTCAGCCGCGCGAGCGTGACTACTCCTATGCGGGCGCGTTCTTTGCATTTGCCTTGTGGATTGGATTGGGCGCGGCGGCCATCATCGAATGGATCGCCGAAAAAGTCAAAGCCGTCCAGTCCAAACGCCCTGCGGCGCTCGTCGCTGCCGCGCTGCTCGTGCTGATGAGTCCGGTCATGTTGCTGGCGCGCAATTACGAAATGCAGGATCGGAGCGGCAACTACGTCGCCTGGGACTACAGCTACAACATGCTGATGTCCTGCGAGCAAAACGGAATTCTCTTTACGAACGGCGACAACGATACCTTTCCCGTCTGGTATCTGCAGGAAGTAGAGAAGGTTCGCCGCGACGTTCGCATTGTCAATCTCACGCTGCTGAATACCGGCTGGTACGTGAAGCAGCTCAAGAATCGCGAGCCGAAAGTTCCGATTTCATTTGCTGACGCGTACGTCGATCGCTACATTGACGGGCATGATGCCGCCGCCATTCTGTCGCGCTATTGGCCGCCGGAGAAGCAGCGCGTGGAGTTGAACACTCCCGAGGGCAAGATGACGTGGAACATGCCGGCTGCCATGTATGTCCCTTACAAGCAGGAAGAGAGCCGGCAGCCGAATTTCCTGCGCGTGCAGGACATGATGATCCTTGACATCTTGCGGACCAATTACGATCGTTCCAAGACGCCGACGCCCAAACCAATCTACTTTGCAGTCACGGTTGCCAACTCGAACATGGTTGGGCTGCGCGACTTCTTGACCATGGAAGGATTGGTGTTCCGGATCAATCCGCGCGGCCGTCAGATGATTGATCCTGACAAGATCAAGACGCACGTGTTTGAGACGTTCAGCGGGCATTTTCGCGGAATTGATGATCCCGGCGTGCATTTTGACGATAATGTCTCGAAGCTGCTCCAGAATTACCGCTCCGCATTTCTGCAGCTTGCTTATCATTATTCGACGCAGCCGGATCCTCCGGATCTGACTCCAAAATCGTTCGAGTCGCTGGCCGATCGCATTGCGAATTTCGATCAGCTGCCAAACAAGAGCAAAGCGCTAACGTTGCTCGAGATGATGGATCAGCAGATTCCCGAGTCGGTGCGCCCGATCTCGAATCCGGAACTTTCTGTCCAACTGGGGCGCATGTTTTCCGACATGGGCAAACCGGAGGAACTCCGGCGCCGGCTCGAACTGGCGGGAAAGCGCCAGGATCTCCGGCCCGAGATTCGTGCCCGCTTAGCGTCCCATTGGGTTACTTCATTCAATGATACGGCGACGGCCGTCAAGCTGATCGAAGAGGGCCTGAGCCGCAACCCGACTTCCGAAGAACTGTACACGATCGGTTCACAGTTGTTCGGGGGCGGCGCATACGCGTTAGCGGCCCATTATTTTCAGCGTGCCTACGATCTGGATCCGAACGACGGTCAGGCCATTGGCGCGTTGCTGCAGGCCTACGAAAACACCGGCCGTTTTCGTGAAGCGACTGAGACATTGCAGGATTGGGTGAACCGTCACCCCCAGGATCGCAGCGCCAAACAGCGCCTCGATCAGATGCGGCAGCGGCTTACCGCCGATACAACTACTCCGAAACCAGCTTTTTGATCATACCTTTCCTCACTTTCCTGCCATTTTAGGAGGCTTTGAACATGCCACGGTTATTTGGAATCCTTTTGGTTTGCGCGTTGGTAATTGCTGCGGGTTCCAACACAGCACTCGCCTACAGCGGCCCCCAACAGTACGGTCTCGAATTGCGCGGCGGCTTTGGCCTGTATGACATGGGTGACGTATCGCAGGGTGCATCCTATATCGAAGAAGCTCGTCCCGGGAACTCCCTGACGACGGCTGACAGCGGTCCGATCGGCGGACTGAGCCTGCTTTACCGCCCGGCCAAGCATCAGCTTTGGGAACTTGGGTATAATGCTCTGCTTGATGTCGAAAACAGCATCGAGAGCACCATTCCCGATTCCAACGGCTCGATTCTCATGCACGCCAACGAGTTCTTTCTCAAGGCGCATGTCGTACCCACGATTGGTGATCGCATCCACTTGAATCTCGGCGTCGGTCTCAGCTACTACAACGTCGAACTGCAGATTCAGGATGACTTTCATCATAGCTACACGTATGACGCTGTTGGCCGCTCGTGGGGACTGTTGGGTTCTGTCGGTCTCGAATTCTTGCTCACCGAGCGCCTCGGCCTGAATCTTCAAGGCGGCGGTCGCGTAATGAACGCCAACTACTTCTCTTTTGAAGATTCCCCGGGTCATCGCGACATACTCAATATCCCTGGCGGCACCCGTCCGATGGAAGTCAATCTGAGCGGAATGTATGGTTCCGTCGGTCTGCGCTTCTATTTCGACAAAGTTCTGAAACCAGTGGATTTCACTCGCTAAGTGTCGTCGGAAGGGCGCTTTTCTGCTCTTCCGCACTGCGATCTGAAGGATTAGACCATCACCTGTTCACGCCGGTGATGGTCTTTTTCCTGAATTGGGACAATGCAGAATCTTAGTACATTAAAAGGCTAAGCGTGGCCGCTATACTTGTCGTAATCGGTTCGGCGTCGGACCGGGAGCACCTCGATGGCGTGGAACGCCTCGCCGAGTTTTTCGGCATTTCGCTCGAGATTGAGGTGTTGTCTGCTCACCGCAATCCGGTGCAGTTGCGTGAACGTCTTGCGCAAACCAAAACGGACGGCACCCGCGTCATTATCGCTGCTGCCGGAATGGCGGCGCACCTTGCCGGTGTTTGTGCCGCCGAAAGTTTGTTGCCGGTGATTGGCGTGCCGCTGCCGGGATCAAGCGTGAACGGGCTGGATGCTCTGCTTGCAACGGTGCAGATGCCTTCCGGAGTGCCGGTTGCCACGATGGCGATCGGAAAGGCCGGAGCGCAAAATGCGGTGATTTTCGCGGCGCGCGTGCTCGCGCTGCAGGATCCGGCGATCGCCGCGAAACTGACCGAATTCCAGCGCCGGGGATCGCGCCTGTGAAAGGACTCGTCGTAATTCCGACGTATAACGAGCGCGATACGATCGGTTTGATTCTGGACGCGATTCTCAAGCAGAATCTCGGGTTGGATGTGCTGGTCGTGGATGATAACTCGCCGGACGGCACTTCTGACTATGTGCTGGAACGCACGGCCATCGATCCGCACGTCAAGCTGCTGAAGCGGTCGGGTAAGATGGGCCTTGGCACGGCCTATGTCGCCGGTTTCAAGTATGCGATCGAGCACGGCTATGAGGTTGCGTTTGAGATGGACGCGGATTTTTCGCATGACCCGGCCGACTTGCCCCGCTTCTTTGAGAAGATAACGGAATACCAGTTCGTGCTCGGTTCACGTTATGTCAACGGCATTTCGGTGGTGAATTGGCCATTGAGACGGTTGATGCTCAGCTACTTCGCGTCTATCTATACGCGGATCGTTACGGGCATGCCGATCAAGGATCCGACCGGCGGCTTCAAGTGTTTTCGCATTGAAGTGCTGAAGTCGATTGATCTGGACCGAGTCCACTCCAACGGCTACAGTTTCCAGATCGAAATGAACTTCAAAGCCTGGCGCAAGGGCTTTCGTTGGATCGAGATTCCGATCATCTTTGTCGATCGCCGCGTCGGTCACTCGAAAATGTCAAAGGCGATCATCCGCGAAGCCGTGCTGATGGTCTGGAAACTTCGGCTGAGATCACTCTTCGGCAAGCTCTGATGAATGTCCGGCCATGCGTCTCCGTCGTCATTGTAACGTATGAGTCCAGCGCCTACATCGGCCGCTGCCTCACCACTCTGTTTGAGACGGCTGCAGGCTGGCTGCAAGATGTGGTCGTGGTGGACAACGCGTCCTCAGACGGCACGGCGGATTTCGTCGCTCACGAATTCCCGACTGTCCAGCTGATCCGAAGTGAGTCAAACATAGGTTTTGGCCCGGGCATGAATCTGGGCGCGCGGCAGGCTATGGGCGAATACCTGCTCATATTGAATCCTGACTGCACGATCAAGCCCGGCTCCGTCGCCGAATTGGCTCATTTCCTTGATCATCGACCGCAAGCGGCGGCATGCGGTCCGATGTTGCTGAGCGAGCAGGGTGGATTCCAGTACAGTTCGCGGCGCGGCTTTCCAACGCCGCTGAATTCGGTTGGTTACTTCTTCGGTCTGGACCGCTTGTTTCCCCGCAATCGTGCGCTGGGCGGATATCATCGGCGTTACATCGATCCGCAGCAGGAAGTCATGATCGATACGTTGTCCGGGGCCTGCATGCTTGTGCGGCGGGAGGCGTTCGAAAAGGTCGGCGGTTTCGACGAAGACTACTTCCTGTTTGGAGACGACATCGACCTTTGCTGGAAGCTGCGTGAGTCAGGTCATGAAGTCTGGTACGTGCCGTCGTCGCAGGTCATCCACGTGAAGGGCGCGAGCATGCGCCAGCACCCGCGCCTTGCCCGGCGTGAATTCTACCGATCCATGCACCTGTTCATCGACAAGCGTCTGCGCGGCCGCTATTCGCCGGTCCTGTTATCCGTAGTCAAGGTCGGCGTCGGAATCGCCGAATTCTGGACTAAACTGCGTGGCGGACGCTGAGTATTTCGCAAGGACAATTCTCCTGATGGCCTATGGCAGAACGCACAGCTGAAATAAAGATACCTTCCTCTAACGAACGGGCTGCGGCAGGCAAGACCTCGTTTGCGGAATCGTTCGTGATGGACTTCGAAAAGCCCGTCATCGAGCTGGAGCGCAAGATCAGTGAGATGCGCAAGCTTGCCGCCGGCAAGGGCATGAAGAGTCTCATCATCGAGATCGACCGCATGGAGAAGAAAGCGGCTCGCATGAGGCAGGAGGTCTTCGAGAATCTCTCCGCGTGGCAAAAGGTTCAAATGGCGCGCCATCCGCGCCGGCCGTACAGTCTCGATTACATTCAGCGCATTTGCGATTCATGGCTCGAGCTGCATGGCGATCGCGGCTTTTCTGACGATCATGCTTTAGTCGGCGGCTTTGCGGAAATCGCCGGACAGGAGGTGCTGCTGATCGGTCACCAGAAGGGTAGAGGCACGAAAGAGAATCTCTTTCGCAATTTCGCCATGGCGCATCCGGAAGGCTATCGCAAAGCCATGCGTCTCTTCCGGCTGGCGGCGAAATTCAATCGACCGATCATTACGCTCGTCGATACCCCCGGAGCCTATCCGGGACTGGGCGCCGAAGAGCGCGGCCAAGCCGAGGCGATTGCCCGCAGCCTGTTCGAAATGGCACAATTACCGGTGCCAATCGTGACCATCGTGATCGGGGAAGGCGGCTCTGGCGGGGCACTGGCGATTTCCATCGCGGATGAGATTCACATGCTGGAGTATTCGATTTACTCGGTGATCTCGCCGGAGGGCTGCGCGTCAATCCTCTACCGCGACTCGGGACAGGCGGAACTAGCTGCGGAAGCACTCAAGCTCACCGCCAACGATTTGCTTGCGTTTGGCATCATAGACGGAATCATTCCGGAACCGTCGGGCGGCGCGCACAATGACTATGACTTCATGGCGGAACAGGTCAAACGGCAGATTCTGCAATCACTGGCCAGGCTTAGTGCGATCCCTGCGGAGCAATTGATCGCGACTCGACATCGCAAATATGAAAAGATGGGATTCTGGCTCGAAGCCTGAACCCGCACGCTGCGAAGCGCGCACTCGCGTGCGCGTCCGGTATGCTGAGACGGATGCGATGGGGTGGGTGTACTATGCGACCTACCTCTGCTATTTTGAAGTGGGTCGAACGGAATTGATCCGTGAGCGCTGGAAACCCTACCGCGAAATCGAAACACAGGGCATTCGGCTTCCGGTCGTAGAGAGTGGCTGCCGCTACCTTTGCGGCGCCCGGTACGATGACGAACTTGAGATCCGCACGCACATGACGCTGCCCAGCGTTTACCGCGTGCGTTTTGATTACGAGATCCGCCGGATTGCCGACAACGCTGAGATTGTGCGGGGCTTTACCGAGCATTGTTTTCTGACGGCAGAGGCCAAGCTCGTTCGCGCGCCGGCGGAGTTGCAGGAGCTCGTCAAAATATGAGCCGCCGCGTTTTGATCACCGGCGGCACGGGTTTCGTCGGCAGTCACACGGTTGAGTCATATCTGGCTGCCGGTTGGGACGTTCGGGCTGCCGTCCGCAATCCCAAACGCCTGACCTGGCTCGCGAACTTGCCCGCTGAGACTGCACAGTGTGCTTTTTCAGACCAGAGTTCCTTGGAAGCGGCCGTCTGTGATTGTGACGTGGTGGTGCACTGTGCGGCCGTAACAAAGACGCCGCGCCGCGCCGAGTACTATCGCATCAACGCGGATGCCGTTCGTAACCTTGTCATCGCCGCGCGCAACGCTGGAGCGAGACGATTCGTTCTATGCTCGTCGCATGCCGCTTCCGGCCCGGCAATAGATGGCATTGCCTCCCGGGAAGAGGATCCCGCACAACCGTTATCGGACTACGGAAAGAGCAAGCTGCAAGGTGAGCAGGAGCTGCAGCGCCATGCCGGGAACATGGAGTGGATTATTCTCCGTCCGCCTTCCGTGTTCGGTCCGCGCGACGAGCAATTTGTTCCGCTCTTTCGCGCCGTGTCTCGCTACGGAATCTATCCGGTGCTGGGCGGCGGCGAACGGCAATACAGCTACATCTACGTGCGTGATCTGGCACGTGCGCTGCTTATGGCAGGGACTGCGGAAATGGGAGCAAACCAGATCTACTTCGTTGCTCATCCGGAGGCGCTCGATTGGGAATTGACGGCCAATACGATTGCCGGATTTGCACACAGGCGTGCGCACCCAATTCGCATTCCGAGCTTCATGGCGTACGGACTGGGCGCAATTAACGACGTCATCGCGAAGCTGACGGGGAATGCCGCGCTCCTCAGCAGTGACAAGGTTCGTGAAATGCTGGCCGCCGGGTGGATATGTTCGGCTGAGAAAATTCATCAAGCGTGGGGATTCATGTGTGAGTACTCCACCGAGCAGGCTCTGCGCGAGACGTACGATTTCTATCGCGCTGCTAAGCGGATTTAGTGTTATCCCTGGATCATGATCTCGCGCTTCCTCGCTAGCATCGGGCAGGACAAGCAGTCTGCTCTCGACCTCCGCTTTCGGACGTTTCTTCCGGAAGAAGGTGCGAAGTACGCCGCGCTGCAGCCGCCGCTCCCAGTCGAGATTCAGAATGGACTAAGCAAGCATGGAATCGAACGGCTGTATTCGCATCAGGCAGAGGCCATTCATGCGCTCAGGAGCGGTCAGAATGTCGTCGTCGTAACGCCCACGGCGAGCGGCAAGACCCTAACTTACTTTCTTCCGGTCGTCGAGTCGCTCTTTGACAATGAGAACCAAAGTGCGCTGCTGCTATTTCCGCTTAAAGCGCTTGAGCAGGACCAGCGAACAAAGATCGAGCGCTGGAAAACCGAACTGAAAAGCTCGCTGCCGCTGACCGTTGAAATCTATGACGGTGACACGCCGTCCTCACGGCGGGCCAGGATCAAGCGTAATCCGCCGCACTTTCTGATCACGAATCCCGACATGCTGCATCAAGGAATTCTTGCCTATCATCAGGGTTGGGAGAAATTCTTCAAGCGACTCAGGTACGTAGTGATCGATGAGCTGCATGCCTATCGCGGTGTTTTCGGCTCGCAGATCCTGCAGGTGTTTCGCCGGCTCTCGCGCCTCTTTGCCTACTATGAGGCGAGTCCGCAGTTCATCTGCCTGTCAGCCACGATTGCGAATCCACTGCAGTTGGCAGAGGGATTAACGCAGCGTCGCTATACGCTCGTCGACCAATCGGGTGCTCCGACGGCCGGACGGCACGTGGTATTCGTAAATCCGTTGACGTCCATGACCAGCGCCGTCGCCAAGCTTTTCATTCAGGCGCTCGACAACGGTTTGCGTACGATTGTGTTTTCCAAAGCTCGCGTCGCAACGGAGGTCATTCATCGTATTGTCATCGATCAGCGCCCCGATCTGGCCGCTAAAGTGAGTTCGTATCGCGCCGGCTTTCTCCCGGAAGAGCGCCGTGACATCGAGCGTAAGCTGCTGGCGGGCGAGTTGCTCGGTGTGATTTCAACCAGCGCACTCGAACTCGGTATCGACATCGGCGGTCTGGATGTGTGCATTCTGGCCGGGTATCCAGGCAGCGTGATGTCGTTCTGGCAGCGTTCGGGGCGTGTCGGAAGGCGCGGCGCCGAGAGCGCCATCATCCTCGTCGCCGGATACGACGCCCTCGATCAGTTCTTGCTTGCGAATCCGGATGCTTTCCTTGCTCGTGGCTACGAGTCGGCTCTGATTAACGACGCCAACGAGGACATTCTGCGCGCTCATTTGCCTTCGGCCGCGGCAGAGATTCCGCTCATGCGGGAGGATCCCTTCATCAGCGTTGATGAGCACGCCGCGGTCATCGGCGAACTGGAGCGGGAGGGCGCGCTCGTTCGCAGCGCCTCCGGCAACCAATGGTTTTCGGGACGGCCGCGCCCGCACTCAAATGTCAGCCTGCGCAATGTCGGTGGGACGTTTGACATCTATTCCGATTCGCGGCAGAAGGCTATCGGCGAAATCTCCGGTTCCGCCGTCTTTCGCGAGTGCCACGACGGCGCGATCTATCTTCACGCCGGCGAGCAGTTCCATGTTACACGGCTCGATCTTGAAAAGAAACGCGTCCATGTCGAACCGACGTCCAGCAGCATCTACACAATGGTTCGCTCGGAAAAGCAGACCGAGATTATCGACGACCGCCTGCAAAAGCGCGTGCAGTCCATTGTGGTCCACGTTGGCAAGGTTAAGGTCACTGAATCCTACCACAGCTATGAGCGGCGGCGCATCTATACGCAGGAATTGCTGTCCGTCGAGCCACTCGATTTGCCGCCGTACAGCTACGTGACGACGAGTGCGTGGATTGACATTCCGGCGCACGTTCCGGTGCTGTTGGCCAAAGAGGATCTGCACTTCATGGGCGGCATTCATGCGCTCGAGCACGCGGCGATTTCCTTGATTCCGCTCTTTGCGCTGTGCGACCGGGCCGATGTCGGCGGCATCAGCTTCACCCGCCATCCGCAGACTCCCGGCGCCGCCGTTTTCTTCTACGACGGTTATCCCGGCGGCATTGGTATCGCGGAGAAGATCTTTGATGTCATTGAGGAGTTGATCCGGCGTACGCTGGACTTGATCCGCACTTGTGCCTGCGAGGAAGGTTGCCCGTCCTGCATTCAGTCGCCAAAGTGCGGCTCCGGCAACAAGCCGCTGGACAAGCGTGCCGCCGTCACGGTACTCGAAACCTTGCTGCGCGAGCCGGGCGCTGAGCTTGAATTCGAGCCATTCGCCGTTGCAGAGGCGCCGCCGCCGGTCGATGTCCATTGGATTCCCCGCGAGATTCCGCGTGACCGCAGAGTTCTCGTTGTCGATTTGGAAACGCAGCGCTCCGCCGAAGAGGGCGGCGGCTGGTCGGCCGCGCGTCACATGCGCCTGGCGATTGGCGTCGTTTGGGACAGCAGCGACGATCAATGTCATGCTTACGATGAATCGCAAGTCGAAGAACTCATTGCGCATTTGAAGCGCGCCGATCTAATAGTCGGCTTCAATATCTCCGGCTTTGACTACGAAGTGCTGCGCGGCTACACTTTCGAAAATCTGACCCACCTGCCCACCCTCGATTTGCTTCGCGTGGTGCAGGGTTCACTGGGCACGCGGCTGAAACTTGACACGCTCGTGCGCGGGACGCTTGGTACGCAGAAAACGGCGGACGGACTCCAATCACTTGCTTGGTTCAAAGAAGGCAAGCTGGATCTTGTCAGAGACTATTGCATCAAGGACGTTGAATTGACTCGCGATCTGCTCAAGCATGCGCTGCAGCATGGGTTCCTCGTGTACGAGCGCAAGGACCACGGCCGGGTTCGCATCCCTCTGAATATTGAGCTGGGTTCATTCATGTCACAGCCGAAAGCGGCGGTCGCATGATTCGCAAACTGCTCATCGCCAATCGCGGCGAGATTGCCGTCCGCATCGCTCGCACCTGTCGGGAGATGGGTGTTCGAACGGTTGGCGTGTTTTCGGAAGCAGATCGCAAGACCTTGCATGCAGAGGTTGTTGACGAAGCCTATCTGATCGGCCCTGCGCCGGCAGCGGAAAGCTACTTGCGTCAGGACAAACTGCTTGAAGTCTCGCGGTCGAGCGGTGCCGATGCCGTGCATCCCGGCTACGGCTTTCTCTCTGAGAATGCCTCGTTTGCTCAGGCAGTCACGGACGCGGGCCTGATCTGGGTGGGGCCTCCGTCGCAAGCCATTGCCGCGATGGGTTCCAAGACTGCCGCTCGTGATCTAATGAAAGCTGCCGGTGTGCCCGTCGTTCCCGGCAGTGATGGCATCGTCACATCAGCGGACAGTGTCAAGCGCTTCGGGAGTAAGTACGGCTTTCCGGTTTTGTTGAAGGCTGCAGCGGGCGGCGGCGGCAAGGGCATGAGAATCGTACATGCGGCCAAGGATGTTGCAGCGGCCTTTGAATCTGCCCAGCGTGAAGCGCAAGCCGCCTTTGGCGATGCGGCGCTCTACGTCGAGCGGTATCTCGAACAGGCGCGCCACATTGAGATTCAGGTCTTCGCCGACAATCACGGGAACTGCATTTACCTCGGCGAGCGCGAGTGCTCCTTGCAGCGCCGCCACCAGAAGATCATCGAGGAGTCACCCTCCGCCGTCGTCACTCCCGAATTGCGCGCGGCAATGGGCGGCGTCGCGGTCGCAGCAGCAAAGGCTTGTGGCTATGTGAATGCGGGAACCGTGGAAATGCTGCTGGACTCCACGGGGGCCTTCTACTTTCTGGAGATGAACACGCGCCTACAGGTCGAACATCCAGTGACCGAAGAAGTCACCGGCCTGGATCTCGTCCGCTGGCAACTGCTGGTTGCGTCCGGCGAAGCGTTGCCGCTCGCGCAGCAGCAAGTCTCAACACGCGGCCATGCAATCGAGGTACGCATCTATGCAGAGGACGTATTGGCGGGATTCCTGCCTTCAACCGGAATCTCGAAACACTGGCGGTCAGCGGCTGGCCCGGGCTTGCGCGAAGACTCGGGAATGCAGGAAGGCGCGAAAATCTCACGCTACTACGATCCGATGGTTTCCAAGCTCATCGCCCGCGCAGAAACTCGTGAGGCCGCGCGCGACCGCATGCTGCGAGCCCTTGAAGACTATGCAATCACCGGATTGCGCACGAACGTCGGCTTTTGCCGTCATATACTTGCCAGCGAGCAGTTTGCCAAAGCGGCTTTTGACACTCGCTCCGTGGAGCGCGAGTTTCTGGACAGTTATCGTCAGGAGTGCGAGCACCCTGTGCAGGATGAGGAGCTCCTCGCGGCAGCGTTGGCACATATAGTTGCCATGCCGAACGCGTCGCGTTCCTTGAACTCCGACGTTCACGCTCAAAGCGATGGCAGCGTTTGGAAGAGCAGGGGCCGTCAATTTGGTTTGCGCGGCAGCGAGGCGGCGAAATCGTGAGCCAGACTGTCTTGATCAAGTTGAACGGGCGCGAGTACACCGTCGAACTGAATGGCTCGTCTGCAATCGTCAACGGCCAAGCGATCGGCCTTGATGTGTCGGAGTGGAATTCCCGTGGTAAGCTCGCTTTCCGCAGTGGTGCGCGTCACTTTCGCGCTGCGGTAGATCTGGCAGGTGCAGAGGGTGAAGAGAGCTGTGTCCTGTTCAACGGCCGCGAGTTGAAGCTCGAATATGAGACTGAACGCGATCGCATTCTGCGCCGTTTTGCGTCCTTGCGTACGAGTTCCCACGCGCACGCCGACATCCGGGCTTCGATGCCGGGCCTCGTAGTGCGAGTGAATTGTCAGGCTGGCTCCGTCATCGAGAAAGGCCAGGCGCTGCTCATCCTTGAAGCTATGAAGATGGAAAATGAGATCCGTTCGCCGGTAAGCGGCACGGTCAAAGAATTGAAAGTGTCCCCCGGCCAGGCGGTCGAAAAGAGCGACTTGCTCGTCGTGCTCGAATGATAGAGACCGAGTCTGCTGCAATGTCGCGGACAAGCGCGCGCGAACGCTGGCTGAAAGCAGTCACCGACCTCTGTTCCCGCCAGCCCGAGCGCTGCAAGCGCTTCGAGACGGACAGCCACATTGAAGTCGCGCGGCTCTACGAGCCCGATCCGAGTTTTGATGCAGCGGAGAAACTCGGCTATCCCGGCTTCTACCCGTTCACGCGCGGCGTTTATCCGAATCAGTATCGCGGCAAGTTCTGGACGATGCGCCAATACGCCGGATACGGCACCGCGGAGGAGTCCAACGCCCGTTACAAGTATCTGCTTTCGCAGGGCACGACCGGTCTCTCTGTAGCCTTCGATCTTCCTACACAGATCGGTTACGACAGTGATGATCCGAACGCGTCGGGTGAAGTGGGGCGCGTCGGTGTGGCCATCTGCAGCATCGAGGACATGAATGTCCTGCTCGACGGCATTCCGCTCGACAAGATCAGCACCTCAATGACAATCAACGCCACGGCTGCGATTCTCATGGCCCTATATATCGCCGTGGCGCGCCAACGCGGAATTCCCGAGCATAGTCTGACCGGCACGGTGCAGAATGATATCCTGAAGGAGTACATCGCGCGCGGCACCTACATCTTTCCGCCGCAGCACTCGATGCGGCTGGTGACGGATGTGATCAGCTATTGCCGCGAGCATTTGCCGCAATGGAATCCGATTTCCATCTCAGGATATCATATCCGTGAGGCCGGATCGAACGCCGTGCAGGAGCTGGCCTTCACCTTCAGCAATGCGATCGCTTATGTGGATGCCGCACTGAAGTCGGGCTTAGAGATCGACGAATTCGCCCCGCGACTGGCCTTCTTCTGGGGGTGTCACAACAACCTCTGCGAGGAAATTGCGAAGTTCCGCGCCGCGCGACGGATCTGGGCGAGCATTGTGCGCGAGCGCTTCGGCGCGCGCAATCCGCAGTCCATGATGCTGCGCTTTCACACACAGACCGCCGGCTGCACGCTTACTGCCCAGCAGCCTCAGAACAACGCGATTCGTGTTACGATTCAAGCACTTGCGGCAGTCATGGGCGGCACACAAAGTCTGCATACCAACGCCATGGACGAAGCGCTCTCGCTTCCAACCGAGAGCGCGGCGCAGTTGGCACTGCGTACTCAACAAGTCATCGCCTATGAATCAGGGGTCGCTGACACCGTTGATCCAATGGGTGGGAGTTACTTCATCGAATCTCTGACGGATCAGATCGAAACAGCCGTATTACGGGAGATTGCGCAGGTGGACGAGCAGGGGGGAGCGGTCGCCGCGATTCAGCGTCACTATTTCCAGAACGAAATAGCGGCAGAGGCCTTTCGTTACCAGCGCGAAATCGAAACGGGCGAACGGATTATCGTTGGCGTCAACCGCTTCACCAATGATCAGGACATCGCTCCGCAAATCATGAAACTCGATTCTGCCTTAGAGAATCGTCAGCGCGCGCGCGTGCAGGGCTTGCGTCAGCGCCGTGATAATTCAAAGACCGGGACAGCGCTGACTGAAGTGAAACGAGCGGCAAAATCTGAACGAAACCTCATGCCGGGAATAATTGCCGCCGTAGAGAATTACGCGACGTTAGGCGAGATTTCGAATTCGCTGCGCGAGGTTTGGGGCGAGTATCGGGACAGGCAGTGAGCTGGGATCAGAAGCTCTTTCATTGGCATCTGAAGACACGTCGCTTTGGCCGCGAGATCCGCTTCTTCGACGAAATTGACTCTACGAATCTCTGGCTGGCCGAGCATCAGGCGGAGTTCACGTTCAGCGGCGGCGTCGCTGTTGCCGATCATCAAACGGCGGGACGCGGGCGACAGCAGCGCTTGTGGCACGATCAGCCGGGACATTCGCTGCTCTTTTCCCTATTGCTGCGCCGCAAGAAAGCAGAGTCGGCGGACGGATGGCTCGCTCTCTTGCCGGGGATCGCTTTGGCGGAAGTGCTGCACGAGCGTTTTCGAGATCGCTCCGAGGTGATGTTGAAGTGGCCCAATGACGTGCTCCTCAATGGCCGGAAAGTAGCCGGTGTACTGGGTCAATCCAGCAACATTGGCTCCACCCTTGTAACGGTTCTGGGAATGGGAGTCAATGTGACGACGCCGCGAGACGAGCTCCCCGCCGAGTTTCAGGCACATGCTACCTCAGTCGTGGCAGAGACAGGGGAATCCATCGCGCGCGAGATCCTCTTGGCGGAGATTCTGAACTATCTCGAATTGCTCTATGACGAGTTTCTCGATGGAAAGACGTCAGTGCTTTGCGCGCACTGGCTGCAATACGGGCCGCTGATTGATGCACCAATCCGTAGACAAGAAGGAGATCAGGTTATTGAAGGGACATTCGCCGGGCTGGGCGAGCAAGGTCAATTGCTCCTGAGACGGAAGGACGGCACATTAACTGAATTGTTCAGCGGAGACATCGAACTTGAACGCGCACCTGCTCGCTATTGACATCGGCAATACACAGACTACGATCGGCCTGTTTGACGGCGAGGCTCTCAAGGACACGTGGCGGCTCTCGACACGAGTTCCGCGCACGTCCGACGAGCTGTGGATTCTCGTTCGTCACCTGATTGATGAGCGCTTGACACTGCGTGTTTCGATCTCCTCGGTTGTTCCCGAGCTGACGGAGGTCTATGCTCGAATGATACGGGATCGGTTTGCGGTGTCACCGCTGATCATTACTGCCGGGACCGTGCGATCTTTGCGCGTGGCGTATGATCCGCCCGAAGCCGTCGGCGCCGACCGGCTCTGCGGTGCAGTGGCGGGATTCAAGAAGCTTGGCGGCCCGTTGATATTGGTTGATCTCGGCACGGCAACCGTTTTCGATGTGGTGACGGCAGAAGGTACGTATCTCGGCGGGCTCATTGCACCGGGACTCTTGACGGCAACAGAATCGCTGCATCGCGCTGCCGCGCTCTTGCCCGTCGTTGAATTGCGCTTTCCCGAGCATGTTATCGGAACCAGTACGGAGGCTTCGATTCAATCCGGGATTCTGTACGGCGCTCTTGAAATGATTGATGGTACGGTTGAGCGCATTCAAAGGAGTCTGCCGTCAAAAGCTCATGTGATCGCAACTGGCGGATTCGCAGGTCTCTTGAAGCCGCAAAGCCGCACCATCGAGTATGTGGAGCCGGATCTCGTCCTGCACGGAATTCGTTACATAACTGAAGAGCAGTGATTCAGCGATTTCTGTTATGGTTTTCGTTGCTGTTGACC
>CAYJKM010000045.1:0-15303 GCA_964370805.1 uncultured Alphaproteobacteria bacterium
GCACCGGGCTCGGCGGCATCGAGGACGTCGGTCAGGAAATCCGTCATGCCTGACTGGCTGGTCATCTCCTGTACGATCAAGACGTCCGGTCTCACATACGCAATGACTCTGATGAACTCCGGATTCCGGATCGACGCCGTCGCGCCGGGGTAATTCAAAACGTTGTAGGTCATAACTCTGACCGTATCGTAAGTCTGTGCGGAACCGATCCGCCAGCTTGCGAATAGGAAGAGAAGACCACACAGTAATTGCCAACAGACTCGTCTCGGACTACTCATCGGGTCAGTTCAAAATTCAACAAAAAACATGTACATGCAGGACGGGGCGTCATAAACTTCACAGCACTGTAATTTAATACCAAACCGCCCGGAATGCAAGCTGTTCCGTGGCTTCAACTTCAGATTTTACTTGATATTTACGACTGGAGTGCGTATATTCGCGAAGCAGCTGGAATTCACCTTATGCAAAGCGCCGATTAGAGTTAGGTTTGCGCAGGAGTTGAGCAGGGGTTCCGTAGCGTTGAGAAGGCAATTATGACAGGCAGAGACTCTGACCATCCCTCAGTGATCCGGGTGACCGGTCGCGGTACGCATATCCGGTTTCACATTCATCACCTTTCTGTGAGCACCCGCGCCACGATGGCCGTGGGTACGTCGCATTGGATCCCGCCCGTCGATCTGTATGAAACCGAGCGCGAGTTGGTCCTGGAAGTGAACCTGGCCGGTGTAACCAGTGATGAAGTGAATGTTCAATTCACGGGTCGCGCCGTGCAGTTGACCGGCTCGCGTCCTGACGCGGCAGAATCCGGACCCAAGAGTTATCACGTCATGGAAATTGAACGCGGCAGGTTTTCACGCACGATTGATCTTCCCGTCGCCGTCGAGCCGGGTTCCGTGCGAGCTTCTTACAGTGACGGCTTGCTGATTATTCACGCCGCGAAACGCAGTACGATCCGCGGCTGTACGCGGTCACGAACACGTGAGGGGCTCGAATGAGCGTGCCAGCGGACATCAAGGACAAGCCGCCGGATCTCCCGGATGCCGCAAACGGCGGCGACTCGATCAAGATCCCCGGAGTTCTCCCGGCTCTGCTTCTGAATGACGTGCTCATTTTCCCCAATACGATTGTCCCGCTGGTCGTCTCGTCGGAGCCGATGATCACGCTGATCAACGACGCGCTGGCGGGAGCGAAAATGCTGGGGACTTTCGCCCGCGTCCCCGATACGGATTCGGAATTGCCGGAAGACCAGTTCTACAAGATCGGCACGGCGGCGCAGATCCTGAAAATGTTCCGCGTTCCGGACGGCTCCATTCGCCTCTTGGTGCAGGGGCTCATCCGTATCGAACGCAAACGAGTCTTTGAGACGGAACCGTATCTCAAAGTGGAAGTGAAAGTGCTGCCGCTCGACCGGCGGCGCGCGCTCAAGATCGAAGCATTGGCGCGGCGCCTCCATGAGGATTTCGGCAAACTCATCGATGCCACGCCCAGTATCCCCGAAGAAATCAAGATTGCCGCGCACAATATCGGCGATCCCGGCGCGCTCGCCGACATCATCGCTTCCAATCTGAACATAAACGTTGCCGAGAAACAGAGGATCCTCGACGCGAATGATCTCGAAGAGCGCTTGACTCTGGTGGCCACGCAGATTGCCCGCGAACTGAAATTGGCGCAAATCGGCTCTGAAATTCAGACCAAAGTGGAAACTGAGCTGGCCGACGCGCAGAAAGAGTACTACCTGCGCGAGCAGATGAAGGCGATCCGCAAGGAGCTGGGTGAGGAGTCCGAACTCAGCGCGGAGATCCGCGATTTTGAAGAGAAGATCAAGCAGGCGGGTTTGCCGCAGCATGCGGCCGGCGCGGCAACGAAAGAGCTCGATCGCATGCGCCGGATGAACGCGGCTTCGGCCGAGTACATCGTATCGCGCACCTACCTCGAGTGGCTCGTGACGATGCCGTGGACGAAGTCATCGGTTGAAGAACTGGAACTGGAGAAAGCACAGCAAGTTCTGAATCGCGACCATTACGGCCTGGAAGACGTCAAGAATCGAATTCTCGAATATCTGGTCGTGCGCAAGTTGCGCAAAGGCGAACGCGGCCCGATCCTTTGCTTCCTTGGCCCGCCCGGAGTGGGGAAGACCTCGCTCGGGCAGTCCATAGCTCATGCATTGAATCGCGAGTTTGTCCGCATGAGCCTCGGCGGCATCCGCGATGAAGCTGAGATTCGCGGCCATCGCCGCACCTATGTCGGCGCGCTGCCGGGACGGATCATTCAGTCGATCCGGCGCGTGGGCGTGAACAACCCGGTCTTCATGCTGGATGAGATCGACAAGCTCGGCAGTGATTTTCGCGGTGATCCTTCTTCGGCCATGCTGGAAGTGCTTGACCCGGCGCAGAATTCTACGTTTCAAGATCACTATCTCGACGTGGAATTCGATCTGTCCAGAGTGTTCTTCATCACGACGGCCAACGACCGCGCGCAAATTCCCGGGCCGCTGCGGGATCGCATGGAGATCATCGAGATCCCGAGCTACATCACGAGCGAAAAAGTTCAGATCGCAAAACAGTATCTCGTTCCGCGCCAGATTGAAGCCACCGGGCTGCGCAAGAGCCAGATCAAATTTGCGGACAGCGGCCTGAGCGAAATCATCGAAGGCTACACTCGCGAGGCCGGAGTGCGCCGACTCGAACAACAGATCGCCAGCGTCTGCCGTAAAGTTGCGCGCGGGATTGTTGCCGGCGAGATTGAACACGCCACGATCACGGAGAAGACACTCGATAAGTACCTCGGGCCGGCGCATTTCGTTGACGAAAAGCTGGGACGAAAATCCCGCGTCGGCGTAGCGTACGGGCTGGCGTGGACGCCGGTAGGCGGGGACGTCCTGGTCATCGAATCCACGTGGATGCCCGGCGCGCGACAGCTTCAAGTTACCGGACATTTGGGCGACGTGATGAAAGAATCCGCGCAAATCGCGCTCTCCTATCTGCGCGCCAATGCCGAGCGGCTGAAGATCGACAGTGAGACGCTGGCGCGGCGCGATATTCACATTCACGTTCCGGCCGGTGCGACTCCCAAGGACGGTCCGTCGGCGGGAATCACGATCGCCACATCGCTCGCGTCGCTGTTCACGAACCGTCCTGTCAAGTATCACGTAGGCATGACTGGCGAGATTACGCTCACCGGCAATGTTCTACCGATCGGCGGCCTGCGCGAGAAGATTGTCGCTGCCAGTCGTTATGGATTGGAACAGATCATCCTGCCGCGCTCCAATGAAAAGGACTTGTACTTGGTTCCGGACTACATCAAAGAGACCATGAAATTCGTGTTCGTGGACGAGGTAGATGAAGTCATTAAGCTGGCCTTGGAAGGGAATTCGAAGGGACGCCGCAGCAAGTCGTGATTGCGCTGCGCCATCCCCGCACCTGGCCGCTTTGGGACGTCGTCTTCCCGCCGCTCTGCGCTGTCTGCGGGCGGAATCTGGAGCCAGACGCGCTTCTGTTCTGCGCCAAGTGTTGGGCGGATGCGCCGCTCGTCGAGCCGCAGGAACTGCCCAAGCTGAGACATGTCGATCAGGTTCGCGCCGGATTTCGCTATGGCGGCGATGACGTGGTGCGCGCAGCCATTCATGCCTTGAAATACGATCGCCTGAAGCATATTGCCGGCGAGATGGCGCGTCACCTGCTCGCCCAAGTGCCCGTAAGTTTTTTCGAACCGCGGCTGGTTTGGACTTCGATTCCCCTGCACTGGATGCGCAAGATGAGCCGCGGCTTCAATCAGAGCGAGCTATTGGCCAACGATCTCGCCGACTTTACACGTCACCTCGCGCCCGTTCATGTTTTGAGCAGGACGCGGCATACTCCCACACAGACAACTCTCTCTTATCGACAAAGGACGGCCAACATACGCAACGCGTTTAAAGTTATTCACCAAAACCCGGTTCCCAAATCCGTGCTCCTGATCGACGATGTGATCACGACCGGCGCCACCATGGACGAATGCGC
This sequence comes from uncultured Alphaproteobacteria bacterium, assembly GCA_964370805.1. Taxonomy (GTDB): domain Bacteria; phylum Electryoneota; class RPQS01; order RPQS01; family RPQS01; genus CAYJKM01. The sequence continues at coordinate 3,999 of CAYJKM010000045.1, forward strand.
CCGGACGTTGAAGGCGTCCGGCGTAGAATGGGTTGGCGCACTGGCTTTTGGTCTCACGTCACAGGCCTGAAAACTTTAAACCCAGACGCACATGTTGAAACACCCCCGCCTCTCGCTCCTGATTGCGCTGCTCTGCCTGCCGCTCGCAGCTCTCGCATCGTACTCTCCCGGCCAACTGATTCTGCGGCTGACCTCCGTTCCTGCCAGGAACATCGACGGCGAAATCCAATCCACGGGGATCACCGCCGTTGACGCTCTGCTCAACACACAACTTGCCACTATCGAGCAAACGTTTGCGCCGCTGCTCAGAGAATTTCGCTCGGTTGAATCCATCGTCTCACTGAGTTTCCCCGAGCATCTAAACCTTGATTCGCTGGAGAACGCGATTGCGTCCGATCCCGGCGTGGAATGGGTCACGAGAAACTACCATTATCGCCCGAACTCGCTGGACGAGGGTCTCATTCCCAATGACAGCCTGTATGACCAGCAATGGTGGCTGAACCGGATTTCCGCGTCCCTCGCTTGGGAGATTTCGCAAGGCGATTCGACGGTGATTATCGGCATCATTGATACGGGAATTGACTACCTCCATCCCGATCTCGTTCCGAATCTCTGGATCAACTGGGCTGACGCCGACAGCGACGGCGTGGATGATGACGACAACGGATTTACTGACGACGTCTTTGGCTGGGATTTTGTCGATGCACCGACGCTGCCGGCGACCGGTGATCATCTTGTCCGCGATAACGATCCGATGGATGAGCTGGGACACGGTACGTACGTGGCAGGAATTGCCGCCGCGTCAACGGACAATCAAACCTGTTTTGCGTCCGTCGGCTACAACTGCCGGATCATGAGTCTGCGCGCGGGCAACAGTCAGGGATTTCTCGAGGAAGATGACATTTCCGCGGCGCTGCTTTATGGCGCTGCGAACGGCGCCGCCATCATCAACATGAGTTTCGGCGACGTGGTTGCCTCACCTCTGCTCCGCGAAGCGGTCATTCTGGCGCATGAAGCGGGCGTCGTGCTGGTTGCTTCCGCGGGAAATGCGAATTCGGAGGCGATTCATTATCCTTCCGGTTTCGCCGAAGTGATCGGCGTCGGAGCCACGGACTCATTGGACAGGCGCGCCTATCGCTTTTCCAATTACGGTCCCTCCGTTGACGTGATGGCGCCGGGAGATTACATTCTCTCGACCATTCTTGGCGGTGACTGCGGAGAGTGGATCTATCCTACCGGAACCAGTTATGCCGCCCCGATGGTTGCCGGTGTGGCAGGTCTGGTCCTCTCCGTGAATCCGCAACTTTCTCCGGACGACGTGGCTCAAATCATTGTGAGTACAGCGGACGACATTGCTGAGCAAGATTGGGACCCGGAAACCGTGCACGGACGCGTGAACGCGCGTCGCGCGGTGGAGCAAGCCGAGTTCGGTTCGGATGTCGTGGCACGAATTTCGTCGCCGCACGTTGATCAAGGTCTGATTTCGGATTTCGCCGTTTTCGGCGAGGCTTGGGGTGCTGCCTTTGAGCACTATGATCTCTATTACGGATTGGGCGAAAACCCTGAGCAGTGGCAGCTTGTCAGTTCAAGTATTGAGCGGAGCTACGGCGATTCGTTGGGCTGGATCACATTGCCGCCAGATGATGGAGTAATGATCGTCCGGCTGGTAACGTACGGCGCGGACGGCGCTTATTCGATTGATCATGTTCATGTGTACATCCAGCGCAGCGCGCCGCAGATTGATTCGCTGTGGTCGATGCGGATGCTGGATTACGACACATATGGAGATCTCATTCAGGTCGAGACTGACCAAATCACGACGGCCAGTTTCATCCTGACGAATGCTCTCGGGGATTCGCTGCGAGAAGATTTTGGCTATGTGGCGGATGAGCATGCCGGCGTGCTGACGCAAACGAATCACCCCGGCCAATGGACCGTGCGAGTGCGGCTCGAAAATCAGGCCGGGTTGGACACAGTCTCAGAGCCGTTTGAGTTCTCGATTGACGAGCCTCCGTTCTCCAACAACCTGTGGGAACGCACGACGACGAACCTGCTCAACGGCTATCTCAGTCCGTTCTACACTGACTACGATTGTAACAACATGCCTGAAGTCTGGCTTCAGCCGATCGAAGGCGAAGTTACGAGCGGTTTCCTCGAGCCCTTCGAATGGGACGGATCTCAATTCAGCTCCACGGGCAACTACTACGGTGTCCACATTCCGCAAGCGACTGGCGATGCGGACGGCGATGGTCTGATCGAAGTCATGGCTCGCTTTGGACAGACCACTCGAATCTGGGAGCAAACCCAGTTCTGCGGTGTGCTTGACAGTCTGGTCTTTGAGGACACAACAAGTTTTGTTGGTGCAGGCTTTGTAGATTTGGATTCGCAGGATGGCCGGCAGGAAATCGTTGCGCGCGTCTACACGGCCAATAATGGAGCAACCCGGCCCCGCTATGTCATTTTCACGGTCGGCTCTGACTATGAGCTGACGCCGCTCGATACAATCCCGAATGGTACGTCGGGCAGCAACGATCTCGGCCCGCCGATCATAAGAACCGGCGACATCGATCAGGACGGCCAGCTTGATTTTCTTTATGGCGACTATGACGGTGACGTGATCTGGTGCGAGCGCAGCGGCAATGACATTCAGCAAGTCTGGAGTGCTCGCCTCCCGATCAATGATGCCACGTCGTGGCACGGCTTCGGCGATCTCAATGGAGATGGCGATACCGAAATTGTGGCAGGCTGCCGCTCCAACATCTCCGGCGGTTCCGAGAGCCAGCGCCGCAGTCAGCATTGGGAGTATTTCGTTTTCGAACGCAGCGGTGACAACAACTTTGTTGCTGCCGATTCCATCTTCATCCTTGGCAACGAAAATGTAAGCGTCCATCCGGCCTCCGTCACTGTCAGCGACGTCGATGCGGACGGCCGCGCAGATATCTTGATTTCCGCCTATCCCGATTTCTATATTATCTCGCATGATGCGGTTTCGGGAGACTATTTACCCCGCTGGTACTACACACCTTCACAGTCGAACACCGCGCTGGCCGCCGATTTCGACAGCAACGGCGTAAATGAGTTCTTTGTGTCGGATGGCTCGTCGGTGCTGAGAATCGAAGCGGCTTCCGCGTCCGGGCAGCGTCCCGCGCCGCCGTTGAATCTTCGTGGAGACCCCGTCGATGCTCACTCCATCGTGTTGGAATGGAATGCAGTGACCGGCGCGGATAGCTACTCCGTCTTCATGGCGACCGCTATCCCGGATTTCACGCGCGTGTTGTCCACTCAGGATCCGTTTGCCGTGATCGACTCGCTTCCGGAAGACGAATTGAGAACGTATGCCGTTACATCGCTGTCCGTGGCCTTCCCGATTCAGGAGAGCGTGCTCTCGAACTATGTATCGCTTGCGGCAAATGCGGCTCCGTCTCTGGAAGACACAGCCATGTTCATTGAGCCACACTTCGTGAGGCTGCGTTTCTCTGAACCGATGGGCTCTACGGCTTTGGCTCAATGGTCATACCGGCTGGATGACTTGCGGTTCCCCGACGTTGTCACTTCGGATGAAGGTGGCCGCGTCATTGTACTTTCATTCGTCAGCGGGCTGAGCGCGGGTTGGCATTCCGTAACGCTGGCCGAAGTGCATGATGCGCAGCAATCCATCCTGCCGATTTCCGAACGGACGGCCTTTGTGCAGATTGCGTATCAGGATTCCGGCGGACCACGGTTGCTCTCACATCGGATTTTGGGTGGTCCGAGTGCGTCGCTGGTGGAAATTGTCTTCACCGAATCCATGTCGACTTCGGCCCTGAATCCGGCGAATTACCGCATGGAGTCCCCGCGCAGCGTGCAAAGTGTGACTGGCTTGGAGTCTGACAACAGCCGCATCCACCTGCAGCTTGATCCGCGTTATCCGGTCGGAGCGCTCGATCTGCCTGCGCGCATCATGCTGCGAAACCTGACAAGCGTGGACGGCATACCAATGGATACTTCTGCCGGACGGGCCGATATCGTCCTTGGCGGAGCTGCGCCGGATATCTCGCAGGTGTTTGTCTATCCCAACCCCTATCGTGGCATTGGCCCGGATGGCGAGCACGTCGTCGTGTTTGCCGGTCTCCCGGAGCGTGCCACCATTCGCGTTTTCACGGTTCAGGGGCTGCTCGTGCGCACCATTGAGCATCAAAACTCGACTGGCGCGTCTCGCTGGGATCTTAAGAATGATGACGGTGACGCCATTGCATCCGGCGTCTACTTGTTCACGGCCGAGAACGGCGGCGAGACCGTGCGCGGAAAATTGGTTGTCATGCGCTGATGAAACCGCTCCTGATCGGACTAACGGGTGGCGTCGGGGTCGGAAAATCTTCCGTCGCCGCTCTCTTGAAAGAGTTTGGCGCGCACGTTGTCTCGGGCGATGAACTCGGCCGGCAAGCACTGGAACACTCGCCGGAAGCGCTCGCCGCTGTGCGCGAGCACTACGGCGCGGCCGTCTTTTCACCCGACGGGAGTCTGCTTCGGCGCGAACTTGGCAAGCGTGTTTTCTCTTCCCCGGCGGAAACTCGCTGGCTGACCGGGCTGACATTTCCCGGCATCCACGAATTGTGGGAGCGTGAGGTGGAACGTAGCGCGAGCGAGGTGATCGTGTTTGATGCTTCGCTCATCTTTGAATGGGGAATTGAAAACGAGTTCGACATCCTTGTCGTGGTTGCAGCCGACGAAGCGACGGCTCGAAATCGCATGGCCGCCGGCGGCCGCTTGACCGTAGGAGAGGCAGCCGAACGACAGGCTGTGCAAGCGGACGCTAAGCGAAAATTAAAATCGGCCGACGTCGTCATCGAGAATAACGGTTCGCTGCAACTGCTGCGGCAGGATGTGCAGAGTTTCTGGAATCATACAGTCATCCCTGAGCTTGAACGGAGGAAAGTCAAACAACATGGTTAGGCGGAACCTATTCACTCAAACGGTCATCTTGCTGCTTAGCGTCTTTGCGGCCGCGTGGGCCGAGGACTACTCGCTGGTTCAATTCCTGAATGTGCAGACCTGCGGGAATCCGATGTTCGGCCCGACCGGTCGTGACCTCATGTTTAAGACGAATATCAGTGGCGTTCCGCAGCTTTGGGGCATGTCTTCCCAAGGCTCGTACCAGCGCCAGGTGACATTTGATACTAACGGCGTGGCGGCCGCCTCCTGGTCGCCGACGGATGAAAAGCTTCTGATTTTCTCCGCCGCAATGGGCGGTAATGAGCGCAATCAGCTCTACAGCATGAATCCGTATGGCGGCCCGGTCACGCGAATTTCGAAGGACGACGGCGCCATTTACAACCTGGGCCCGTGGACATTGAGCGGTGAGCGCATCGCTTATGCCACGAATGCTCGCAACAAGAAAGACTTCGATATCTGCGAATACGAACCCGCCACAGGCGATTCGGATCTCATCTATCGAGGCGAAGGCACCAATTTCCCGGCGGCGTACTCGCCGGAAGCTCGCTATCTCATCATCATCAAGTCTCATTCCGGCGTGAATTCGGATTTCTATTTGTACGATTTCACAACCAAAGCGTCACGGCTCTTGACGGAACACACCGGAGATATCAGGTATTCCGATCCGGTTTGGGATGCGGACGGCAAGGGATTCTATTTCATCACGAATCGTGATCGCGAGTTCTCCGGAATTGCCTTTTGGCCGTTGGACAGCACCGATTTCCGCTGGGTCGAGACTCCCGCTTGGGACGTGGAAGATATCGCGCTCTCTGAAGACGGGTCCATGCTCGCTTGGACTGTGAATGAGAACGGCTATTCGCGCTTCAATTTCCGCGATTTCCGGCGCGGCTGGAGCGCGGCGCGGAATCGCACGCCGGATGGGGTCATTCATGATCTTGTGTTTTCCCGCGACGGGAACTACCTTGCTTTTACGTTTGGCTCCGGAGCACGCCCCTTTGATGTCTGGGTGTATGACACGAACGCGGACAAGCTGCGCCAGCTCACTTACAGCGCTACCGGCGGCATTCCGCCCAATGTTTTTCGCGAACCTGAGCTGATTCACTACGAGTCGTTTGATGGTCGCCAGATTCCCGCTTACTGGTACGCGTCGTCGGATCCGGATGGCAAGCAGCCGGTGATTGTCGCGATTCACGGTGGACCCGAGAACCAGGCCCGTCCGGACATGTCCGGGTTGTTCCAGTATTTTGTGCATCGCGGCTATGCCGTCCTCGAGACCAACGTTCGCGGTTCCGCTGGATATGGCAAAGAATATTTGGCTTTGGATAACGTCCGCAAACGCATGGATTCCGTCAAAGACATCGAATTCGCCGTGCGCTGGCTGGCCAAACGAGACGACGTTGATCCAAAGAAGATTGTCGCCTTTGGCGGCAGTTATGGCGGTTTCATGGTTCTGTCGTCGTTGACGACGTACCCCGAACTATGGGCGGCCGGCGTCAGTGTGGTCGGCATCGCTAATTACGTCACGTTCCTGCAAAACACCGGCATCTACCGGCGCGCGCTGCGTGAAGCCGAGTACGGCACGCTCGCCGCCGACAGCAGTTTCCTCGTCGAGATTTCGCCGCTGACGCATGTGGATAAGATCAAAGCTCCCCTCTTTCTCATTCAGGGTGCGAACGATCCGCGTGTCCCCAAAATCGAAGCCGATCAAATGGCGGACGCGATTCGCACGCGCGGCGGAGTGGTCGAGTACATGCTTTTCGAAGATGAGGGACATGGGCTAAGCAAGCTCAACAATCGCATTCATGCGTATGGTGCTGTGGTTGAATTCCTTGGCCAGCATGTCGGCAAGCAGTAGCCGCTTGACTTTTTCTGGCGGCGGTTTATATTAAGCATGTGGAATGCGGATGTAACTCAATGGTAGAGTGTCAGCTTCCCAAGCTGGAGGTTGCGGGTTCGACTCCCGTCATCCGCTCTGCAAACAAAAACAGTCTCTTACGAGGCTGTTTTTGGGTAAAGGGGGCGGCATTTTGGCAATACTATTTTGCATCTAAGTGTAAGAATGCGGATCGGGAGTGACCTGATTTTGTCACAGTGACAAGAAAAGATGGGGCGAGCTGGTGGTCAGCTCGCCCCTGTTCTTGGTGCCTGGCGGCTTTGGTCGAGAAGTTTGAATGCGACGCTAAATGGGTGGCTCCACACTACTGCGCTCATCATGCAAGCCGGGATCACAAGGCTGTGGCTTCGTAGTGTGACGTGATCTCGTTTTCTGATTACGTTCTCTTTGGTTCATGGCTTGCTTCTAAACAAGAGATTATGGCCGATTCCCGCCGACTCGGAATGGAGTGTTCTTGTTAAGACTGAACTTAGTCAGGGCATTTGTCATGTTGGCTAAAGATGACACGCTTTTCTGGAAAGGTAGAAGTCAAGGTCGTCCAGCATGCCTCCTCCCAACAGACCTGGAAGTTGTCATAACCGCTTTGTAACACTTCTCTCACACAGACAAAATAATTGGTGTGTACTTTAGGGCAGCTTAACAAGCCGCCCTTTTCATTTTGGTCCACACGTATCTTCGTCGACGCCTTCAGGGAGGATTCATGTACGCACGTCTGCTTAGTCTGTCACTACTCGCCATCGTCCTGCTATCCGCCTTTGTCTCCTGCTCATATACCAATGATCAGCCGGTGCTCGCGCCAATTCAAGGCAGCGAGTCGGAGGAATGGACAGTCCTATTCTATGGCGCCGGCACTACGCCGGCGGACATCACCGATGACGCACAGTCCAGCGTACTGGCCACCTTTGAGAGTATGCAGCGTGTTTATGCAGTCAGTTCGGTGAACGTCATTGCCTGCATCAGCTCCGGTCTTTCCGGCGGTGCAACCCGCATCTATGTCTTGCCTTCAAACGCCGACGACCCGGCATCACCGGAAATATCCGGTTACGTGGACTGGGGCTATCGGGACATGTCGTCGCCGCAGACTTTGGCTGAATTCATCGCCTACGGTACGGCTCAATTCCCGGCAAGCAAAATGGCTCTCGTGATCATGGGAGAAGGGGACGGCTGGCGTGGAGTCGTGCGTGATGACGTGAATGGCGGCGGAGCGCTAATGAGCTTGTCGGGCTTCCGCCAGGCGGTCATGTCGTCGATCGACCATCTCGACTTGATCGCGTGGCTGGTGCCGGGGATGAACTCGATTGAGGTCGCTTATGAATGCGGTGCGCTTGCCGATTACATGGTCGGCTGCGCCTGGCCACTGGCTCATGATGTGACGCTATCGCCGCGCGTGTGGCTTACCGATCTGATGCAAAACCCGGCCATGAATGCGGAACGGCTCGGGATGATGATGGTGGACGGTCTCTACGAGTCGGCGCATGAAGAAAATGACTCGGTCAATTACGCACTCCTGCAGCTGTCGAACATCTCCGCGCTCGTGCCGGAAATCGATAGCCTGGCGATGGCGCTGACGCCGTATTCGGAAAACAATACGCTGGAGCTTCCCGCGCTGTGGAATGCCGCTTGGGTGGCCCAGACCGATGACTCGCAATCAGTTGACGTAGGCCGGCTCACAGCGGAAGTGCTGGACGAACCGCTATTGGCAAGCGACCCGATGGTCTCCGGAGCGGCCCAGCACGTGATCGCCAGCCTCGAAGAGTTAGTCATCTATCGTCGCACTACGCTGGCCGGCGAAGACCGGTTCGGAGTCTCGATCTATCTTCCTTATTCCCTTGACACGACCGTTCTGGCAAGCTACGGTGAGCTTTCGCTGTCTTCTGATCATCCCGGTTGGTACACGCTGCTCAATGCCACGGCGGCAAACGCACCGGTTGTAACCACACTCGCGGGCACGGTGCGTTGGACGAACCATGTGCTCGAGAATGTGCGCGTCTTTCTGAACATCGCTCAATCCGGCTCGCCAAATATTGCGGGATCCGAACCGGCCAGCATCGTGGAGGTCATCAGCCAGGACTACGTGCGCTACTCCGCGCTGCTGACCGTGGAGGATTCACTGGCCTGCTACCTTGGCCTGTTTCAGGATCTTGATCACAGCGGTTCCCTGACGGCGGGCGATCGCTACGGGTATTACCATCAAAATCCGTCACCGCCGCGCGACTGGATCATCCTCCGTGAGGGCGATCAGCTCGTCAACATCAATGTGGAATTGGATCGAACATTCTAAAATCAAGTGGCAAGGAGCGGTTGTTGGCAACGGTACGGTTCGCACTCTTTTGGAGCAGTATGCTCGCGCTTGCGCTCGCGGTAGGAGCGCAAGAGACCGGGACGGTCTTAGGCTTGGTAGTTGATGCGGAAACGGGCGAGTCAATGCTGGGCGTGAGCGTCATGCTCGAAGGCACGACGATGGGCGCAGCCAGTGATTTGGACGGTACTTACCGGATTCGGAACGTTGCGGCCGGCACCTATACTCTGGTCGCCAATTACATCGGTTACTCTCGGATCAGCATCACGGGCGTAGCGGTGACCGCCGGCCAGGAAACCGTGCTGAATTTTCAAATGAACAGTGAAGCACTGGAACTGGGCGAAGTCGTTATCGAGTCGCGCCTGATGAATAACACCGAAGCGTCTCTGCTTAGCATTCAGAAAAAAGCCCCGGCACTTTCAGACGGTATCAGCGCGGAACAAATCAAGCGTTCGCCGGACTCGGACGCGGCCGACGCCGTCAAGCGTGTCACCGGCATCACCGTCGTGGGCGACAAATACGTGTTCGTGCGCGGGATGGGCGAGCGCTACAACAACACCCGGCTGAACGGTACCACCATTGCCAGTCCCGAGCCGCTCAAACGCACCGTGCCGTTTGACATCATCTCCGCCAATCTGCTGGACAACATCGTGGTCAGCAAAACAGCCACGCCGGATCAGCCCGCTGACTTCGGCGGCGGCTCCGTGCAGCTTACCACCAAGGAGTTCCCGGAGAAGCTCACGTTTCAGATCTCCACAACCTCTGCCTACAACGATCAGTCTTCGTTTCGCGATTTCAATACGTACAGCGGCGGCAACCGCGACTGGATCGGGGTGGACGACGATGCGCGGGCAATTCCCGATCGCGTTTTGGCCATGACTGCTGATTCTCTCTGGCAAACCAACACGCCGCTGCGGCGCGAATTGGCCAAGGAATTCAGCAATACGTGGGAACCGCGGCGCAAGTCAGCGCCGATGAACGTGAGCCGCAACGTCTCCGTCGGAAACCAAACCGCAATGCTGGGCAAACCGCTGGGCTATTTGCTGTCCTTAACGTATAGTGATTCGTACCATCGCCGGCAGGAACGACAATTTGCTTATACAGCCCGCACGGATCCCGCGGAAGGCATCGTGGTCGAGCCCTACGAAGATTACAATGTGGATCGCTCGACGCGCTCAGTGACGTGGGGCGGAATTCTCGATTTGAACACGAAACTCTCGCCGACCCACAAGTTAAGTTTGAAGTCGATGTACAATCGCAGCGCCGATGACGAAGTCCGGATCACGCAAGGATTCGGCGGTGACGGTGAGTTGTTCCGCAACTATCGCCTGGCATGGACCGAGCGGTCGCTGTTGACGTCGCAGCTCAAAGGCTCGCACGAGATCGGGCCGCCGCTGAACTCGCGCGTCGAATGGACAGGGTCTTACTCCAAAGCCACGTACGACCAGCCCGACCGCCGGGACGTGGCTTACATCTTCAACGATGATGAGGCGGTGAACGCGTGGGAGTTCTGGGCTTCGACAACCAGCGGTTACCGTCGCTTCGCTGAAATGGATGATGACGTGGTCGAGGGGCAAGCGGACTGGTCCATTCCCTTGAAGCTGTTCGGTGATCCCTCCTCAAAACTGAAGTTCGGCGGGCTGGTCCGGCACATGGACCGGCAGTTCCCGACGCGCAAGTTCCAGATGCGCTATGATCGCGAACCGGGCACGGACGCGATGACCTTCACGTTGCCGCCCGAGGTCATCTATTCGCCGGAATCCATTGAGAAGTACTTCGTCCTGTCCGAGATCACCAGCACACTGGACTCCTACGAGGCGACGATGGACGTGACTGCCGGATATCTGATGGCCGATATTCTGTTCGGCCGCCGATGGCGGGCGGTGGGGGGAGTCCGAGTCGAACAAACCAATCAACACTTCCGCACGTTTCCGTATCCCGGGTCAACCTCGCCCGATAACATCGAAGGTGGGCCCGAGCACACCGACGTGCTGCCGTCGTTAAACTTGACGTACAAGGTCAGCGAGAAGATGAATCTGCGCGCCGCCGGTTCGGGAACGATTGCCAACCCCGACTACGCCGAAATTGTCCCGACTGAGGACAACGACTACTTCGACGGCGGCGCGAAATGGGGCAATCCAAACGTCAAATACACACGTATATTGAACGGAGATCTGCGG
>CAYJKM010000046.1:0-8389 GCA_964370805.1 uncultured Alphaproteobacteria bacterium
TGCCAACGGTTTCACGACGAATTTCACGGAACCGGCAGGGATTCCGGTCTTTGAGCTGAATAGCGAGATGGGCGGCTACAATCTGACCGGCATGTGGTCGGGAGACATGTCCAGCACGGTGCTGGAAGGCCAGCGCGTCGCAGACATGGACATGAATCAGGCGGGATCTTTGTTTCTCGGCGAAGTGGACGTGACGTTTACGGCGCCCTGGACATTCCAGTTCAACAGCGGAACCACCAGTGCAGCGTCATTTCAATTGAACGGAACGGTGCAAACGGAATCGGGGCAGTATCCGGCGCTCTTCAGCGGCAATTTCTCAGGCCCGGATGTGATTGTCGGACTCTGGCAGGCCGGTTCGGAATCGGAAATTGATTACGGAGAGTTTCAATTTACTCGGTCATTTAACTGAATCTTTGAGCAGGGCGAGCACGAGTTCTGACATGTCACGCATGGAGTAGGGCTTCGGTATCATTGCCGCAATACTCTGCTTCTCTGCGTCCGTGAACTTGAGTCCGGGTTCGCCGCTCGAAATGATGAGTTTGATCTTCTCGTTGATGCGCAGAATCTCTTTGATGAGTGTCTCACAGTCCATGCCCGGAAGGCCGTAATCAAGTACGGCAATTCCGATTTCGGGGGATAGTTCTTTGAGTTTCCTAACAGCCTCATACCCGTCCTGCGCCACGCAAACCGGCACGCCGCACTCTGCCAGCACTTCGCTGACCAGCATGCAAATGGACGGCTCATCATCGACAATTAATACTGTTTTCATGTTGCGATAGCAAATGCCATTCTTGTCTTTGGAATTACTGATCGAGTCAAATGTCACTCGTTCAATTCCTGTGCCAATTCAAAAACCTGACTCAATTCTACTGATTCCGAGAGCAGCTTCGTGAGGCGTGAATAGTGCGAATTGCCGTGATCGGCTCCGGCGGCCGGGAACATGCCCTGTTGTGGAAACTTGCGCAGGATTCCGGAGTCACCAAACTGTTCGCCCTGCCTGGAAACGGCGGCACGAACCGGCTCGCAGAATCCATTGCCGTCAAGGTGGATGATCGCGAGCAACTGCGCCGGGCAGTTATTGGGCTCAAACCGGACTTGGTTGTTGTCGGGCCGGAAATTCCACTGGCGCAGGGGATTGCCGACATGTTGCGAAGCGACAACATTCCGTGTTTTGGTCCTTCAGCCGCGGCGGCACGCATTGAAGCTTCAAAAGTCTTTGCCAAACAGCTCATGCAGCGGCACAATGTGCCGACAGCTGAGTTTGAGATCTTTGCTTCGTTTGAGGAATTGCAGCAGTATGTGACGTCGGTTCCGCAGCAGTCCGGATGGGTGGTGAAGGCTGACGGTCTGGCGGCCGGAAAGGGTGCGGTCGTCTGCAAGTCTATTGATGAAGTCCTCGCCGCAGCGCGCGCGATGCTGGTCGAGGGTATGCTCGGCTCGGCGGGCAAACAAGTCGTTTTGGAACGTCGCCTTGTAGGCCGCGAGGCCTCCACCCTATTCTGGTGCGACGGCGAACATTTCGCTGCTCTTCCGGTCGCGCAGGATTACAAACGCGCACACGACGGCGATCAGGGACCCAATACCGGCGGAATGGGTTCCGTTTGCCCTGCCCGACACGTGACCGACAACATGAAGGAGCGAATTGCCAAGGATATCATTGGCCCAACACTCAGAGCCCTCGCGAACGAAGGCTGTCCATTCAAGGGCGTTCTTTACGCCGGTCTCATGATCACAGACGATGGCCCGCAGGTAATCGAGTATAATTGTCGGTTTGGAGACCCGGAGACGCAGGTGATTCTCCCGGTTTGGACGGGTTCCATTGTCGAAACAATGCTGCAGTGTGTCGAAGGAAACCTCCAGCCTGATTCGACTCCATTCCAGACGAATGCCTGTGCCGTCTGCGTCGTGCTTGCAGCGGACGGGTATCCCGGATCGTATTCAAAACATCTCAAACTGAGATCATTTCCGGATCGTGAAGATGCGGTTACGTTTCACGCAGGCACGTCTGTAATCAACGGTGAGTTGGTCAGCGCCGGCGGTCGAGTCCTCAATGCCGTGGGAGTGGGAGCAGACTTCGCTGCGGCTCGCGCATCAGCCTATGAACTTGCCCATGAACTTGCTGTTCCCGGCCTCTTCTACCGAACAGATATTGCGTTGAGTGAGTCATGAGCCCGCTTGACTTGTCCCAGTCCATTCTTGGAAGCGGCGAAGCGGTCCGCACACTTCGGGCGTTGATCCAGCAGGTTGCGCCCACAGACATCTCCGTGCTCATAATCGGCGAAAGTGGAACCGGCAAGGAACTCGTCGCCCGGGCGATTCATGAACTTTCTTCGCGCCGTTCCAAACCGCTGCTGTTTGTCAATTGCGGCGCGATCCCCGAAGGCATCTTTGAGAGTGAAATTTTCGGTCATGAGCGCGGCAGTTACACCGGTGCTGAGCGCCAGCGCATCGGCTACTTTGAGCAAGTGGACGGCGGCACTCTCGTTCTCGACGAAATCGGCGAAATGCCCCTGGCCGCTCAAGTCAAGCTGCTTCGCGTGCTTGAACAGGGCGAATTCATGCGTGTCGGTTCCAGTCGTCCGCAGCGGGTGAACGTGCGCATTGTGGCGGCCACAAACGTGGACTTAGCCTCTGCTGTCGCCCGTGGTGACTTTCGGCAGGATCTGTACTACCGGCTCAAGGCCGTGACAATTAACGTCCCTCCGCTCCGAGATCGCACCGAGGATATTCCTGTCTTAACACAGCATTTCCTGGTTAAGTTCAGCGAACGCAATCAGTTTGCTGCTCCACGGCTTTCTAAGGAGGCACAGCACTTGCTAATGAGCCAGTACTGGGCAGGAAATGTCCGCGAGTTGCGCAATACTATTGAGACCGTTCTGACGCTGAATCGCGGCGTCGTGGAACTTACGGCCGAGCACATTCGCCCGCATCTGCCCACTGTCGGGAATCCGTCACTCTTGCCGGTGCAAGTGAACCGCACGGCTGAACAGCTGGATCGCGAGTTGCTGATTCGCGCCTTGCTCGACTTGCGCCGGGATGTAAACGAGGTTCGCGCGCTGCTTGTTTCGGCCATCAGCCGCGCGCAGCCGGACATCGCCCAGAACAGCGCCAAGCTGCACGACCTCGAGCGTGATCAGATTCTGAAAGTGCTCGAGGAAAACAACGGCAATCGCCGCAAGACCGCGCGGGAACTGGGCATCGGCGAAAGAACCTTATACCGCAAGCTGAAGGAGTACGAGATTGGCTAAGCTGCTGCCGCTGTTGCTGGCATGTTTGCTCAGTTCATGTACGTATTCCTTTCGGGGCCAGATCGCCGGTGACATCAAGTCCATTGCGATCCCGACTTTCGAAAACGAGTCAGCGGAGTTCGGCATTGCTGAGACGATCACAGAGGAGCTGATTCGCGGATTCCAACGCGACGGTGTTTTAAAGATCGTCGCGCAGGATCAGGCCGATGCAACCCTGTTGGGGCGCGTGATTCGCGTCGAAGATCAGCCGAACACGGCACGCGCCGATCAGACTGTTGAGGAATACCGCTTCACCGTGACCTGCGAAATTGAATTGATCAACAACAAAACGAATGAATCCGCCTGGCGTCAGACCTATCCTGCCTGGGCGATTTATACTTATACCGGCTCACTGGAGGCCCGTGATCAGGCCATTCGAGTGGCCGTCGACAAACTTCGTGAGGATCTTCTCAACCGGATTGTAGGAAGCTGGTAATGCAAATTGTGGAACTTACTCCCGCTACCCATGAAGAATGTGTGCGGATGATGGTGGAGTCGGCCCGGCGCGGCGAATTAATCCTTTTCCCTACCGATACTGTCTATGGGATAGGCGGCACGGCCTTCAGCAACTCCGTGCTCGAAAAGCTGCTGCGACTCAAACCAGATCGCGCGGCGAAGCCCACGGCCGTGCTGATCGACAATGTCATTCGCATGAGCCAATGCGCCGGTGACGTGCCGAGCAGGAAGATCGTCGGGCTTGCCGAGACCTTCTGGCCGGGCCCCTTGACTCTAGTCTGGAAAATGTCTGCCGCTATTCCGGAGAATTTTCAAACGAAAGATCACTCTCTCGGTTACCGGATTCCCGATCACCCCTTCTTGCTCGACGTGCTGCGCGAATTGGAGACCCCGCTCTGGGCCACCAGCGCAAACATTCCCGGCCAGCCGCCGCCGCGCATCTTCTCGGAGGTCAGAGAACCAGTGATTAAGCTTGCCGACCTCGTGATCAAATCGCAGGCCTTTCCACAAGGCAAAGCTTCGGCCGTCGTGGACGTACGCGGACGTGAGCCCATCATGATTCGTCAAGCCGCCATTCAGGAAGAGGATATACGACGCGTCTGGAAATCCCGCTGATCCATCGCTTCGACAAGGGAACGCGGATGATCTTGTCTCGGTTTAAAGCATATGCATCATCACCTTACAACCACATATGACTACACGCGTCGACGAATTCGGTTTCTGTTCGTCGGCGTGGCTGTACTTCTTTCTGCTTTGTTGACCGTGAGCGCTTTTACACAAGATTCGCACTCGCTTGAAGCCGAGCTTAACCTGCCTGAGAGCATTCCTTTCGGTGTCGGTGAACAGATTGACTTCAATGTCATGTTTGGTCTGATTCCAGCCGGCAAAGCGAGACTCGCCGTGGTTGGCCTGGATACAGTCAACGGTCAGCAAACGTATCATGCAGTCTCGACTGCGCGCTCCGCCAAAGCCTATGATATAATTTTCAAGGTGCGGGATTCCGTGGAAACCTGGTTTGATGCCGACACGATCTACTCACACTACTTCCGCAAGCGGCTGATGGAGGGCCCCTATCGAGACGAGAAGATTGTCCAGTTTGATCAAGCGAAAGAGCAGGTACTGTGGTGGGATGACGGCGTCGCCAAGCCTCCGCTGACTGTGCCGGCTCGCGTGCAGGACGTGCTTTCGGCCGGCTATAAGGTGCGCACGCTGCCGCTGGTGGTCGGCGATACGCTTGCCGTCAAGACACACGACGTCAACAAGACATACGATCTGCTCGTCATTGTGCACGGCAAAGAGCGCGTGGAGACCGAGGCCGGGAGATTCAACTGCTTTAAGGTCGAACCGGTTCTGCGTAGCGGCGGAATCTTCAAGAAAGAGAAGGGGGCGCGGGTCTTCGTCTGGGTCACGGATGACGAGCGGCGCGTCCCCGTCAAGATGCAATCCAAGGTCTCTTTTGGATCAATCACAGCCGTTCTGCAGTCCTATCAGCCCGGCATTCGCACCGAAGTTCCGTAGTTCACTCATGCCAGAAGAGTAACCGCACGTGTCCCGCTACAAATCGATTTCGCTTGATAATATCCGGACGTACCCGGTTGAGGATCGTTTTTCCAAAGTCGTACGTGACGCCTTCGCCAAACCCGTCTCCGGCAAAGCCTCGTTCGCGGAGTTCTGGAATGCACTCCCCGATTTTCTGGCCGTCCGTGAGCTGAGAGAATTTGTTGGTCGTGTGAAGGCGGCTTGCGGTCAGCGGCCGATTATGTGGATGATGGGCGCTCACCCGCTCAAGGTCGGTCTCACTCCGATTCTACTCGACCTGCTGCGCCGTGGCTACGTCTCCAGTTTCTCTTCTCACGGCGCGTTCGCCGTTCATGATTGCGAGATCGCGTTGTTCGGCAAGACGTCTGAGGAGGTCGCCGAGACTCTTAGTGACGGTCGCTTCGGAATGGCGAAAGAGACGGGCGAATTCTTCGTTCGCGCTGTCGCTGCCTGTGCCGGAAAACAGATCGGTTTGGGCGAGGCCCTTGGCGAGGCGCTCCTGCGCGAAAACGCTCCCAACCGCGCCGATTCGATACTTGTGCAAAGCCTCGAAGCCAACATTCCAGTCACGATTCATGTTGCCATCGGTACTGATATTGTTCATGAGCATCGCGGTCTTTCGGGCGCAGCTTTGGGCGAGGCTTCCTACCGCGACTTCCTCATATTTTCCGAAGTCGTGTCTCGCCTCGGCGACGGTGGCGTGGCTTTGAATATCGGCAGCGCAGTGATCATGCCGGAAGTATTCCTTAAGGCTGTCTCCATTGCCCGCAATCTCGGCCATCCCTGCCACAACTTCTTTACGGCGAATTTTGACATGCTCCAGCATTATCGCCCAATGCAGAATGTCGTCCGCCGTCCGACTATGACCGGCGGAAAGGGCTACAGCTTCGTCGGTCATCACGAGATCATGATCCCCCTGCTCGCAGCGGCTCTCGCTGAATAGTACGGCTCGTTCGTGATACTTTGCACGAGCCTGATTTCTTGAAAATCACTTTACTGTAACTTGACTTATTGGATACGAATACGTAACTTCTCTCACTAAATCACTATTTCCAAGCTCATCGTTCAGCTCTGATTCCCCTGTCTCTGACTCCCCTCCACTCGCTCCTCTCCCGACTGTCGCTGCCGGTCTGTCTCTTCTTTCTATCAATCAACGTCTTAGCATATTCCGCTCCGAATGAAATCGTGATCGTCGGGCAGGGCGCCTCGCCCCGTAATGTCCGCTTTGAGGACGTTCCTAACGATGGCGGAGGCAGCCTGCTGGTGAAGTGGGATCCGTCTCCCGAACCCGGCTTCACGATCACTGGATATGAAATTCTGTTGGCGATGTCTTCAGCGGACACATTCCGAGTGGTTGGTATAAGCAATCCCGCAGGTCGAGAATGTGAGCTTTCTTCCGGTGAGCAATTCGCGATTCGACCTGGCGTGGATTACTTCGGCAAAGTGGTCGCGCTGGATTCAACCGTGATTGCCATACCGGAAACGCTTTCGACGGGCTCGGTCGTTGTGACGCTGAGGAAGTTGCCGCGACGGAGTGAATCAATCATTGTTGGCCCGTTCCGGACGTCGGCAAGTTGGTTCAATTCCAGCCGCGTTAATGTACTGGTTTTGATCCTCCTCTTCTTCACCCTCGTGCTGCATATGGTGCGTCAAGCGCGGCGTGGCAAGCAGCTGAAGTTTCGTCGTATCGCGGGCATTGACGCGATTGACGAGGCGATTGGCCGCGCGACCGAATTGGGCAAACCCGTGCTCTATGTTCCCGGCACCCAAAACATCGAAAACATCCAGACGATTGCCTCGCTGCAACTCTTAAGCGCTGTCGCCGCCAAAGCCGCCACCTATGACATTCCGATCATCGTGCCGTTGAATCGCGCCTTTATGGTCACCGTAGCCGAAGAATCGGTCCGGCAGGGCTTTCTGAATGCAGGGCGGATTGACGCCTACAATCGCGACAACATCCGCTATCTCTCTGACGAGCAGTTCGCGTTTACCAGCGGCGTTACCGGCATTATCATGCGCGAAAAGACAGCCGCCCATTTCTATCTCGGCGCATTTTATGCCGAGTCGCTGATCCTCTCCGAGACCGGCTTTGCCACCGGCGCCATTCAGATCGCCGGTACGGCTAACATTCATCAGCTTCCGTTTTTCGTGGTCGCCTGCGACTACACGCTGATTGGCGAGGAGTATTTCGCCACCAGCGGCCTCGTCACGCGCAATCCTGAATTGCTCGGTACGTTGAAGGCGACCGATTGGGTAAAGCTCGTGCTGATTACCGCTCTACTCGCTTCGATGGTTCTGGAGTTGTTCGGGATCTCTATCATTCACTCATGGTTCGGCATTTCCTAAGCAGAGTCAGCACGGTATGAAGCGCGAAATTCCAATGGCCATCACGTTCGTCTTCGGACTGTTCATGATTGTCCAGTACTTCATTCCGCATCCGTCCGTGAATTCGCTCGCCGCGACGCTGCAGAGCTGGGCGATCATCGTCATTGCCTTTTCCTATGTGCTGGGCTCGGCAAATATCCTGCGCATTAACGGCGAAATCCTTTACAAACGCGGACAAGATTGGCCCTATAAGTTGGTGCTGGTCTGTGCGTTTCTCTTGATGGTCGTAACGGGTCTCGCCGGAGGAATTCAGGAAGGTTCGTTTGCGAATGACCGGTTGTTCATGAACATCTACATCCCGATGTCGTCCACGATGTACTCCACGCTCGCTTTTTTCATCGCATCAGCGGCATTTCGCGCCTTCAAGATACGCACGTGGCAAGCAGCCGTGCTGGCCATTACCGCGGTGGCTGTCATGCTGGGTCGCGTGCCGATCAGCCGCTTTATCTGGAGTGAGTTTCCGGATCTGGTGGATTGGATCATGAATGTTCCTAATGCCGTCGCGCAGCGCGGAATTCTAATTGGAGCCGCGCTCGGAGCCATTTCGACCGGACTGAAAGTCGTGCTTGGACTTGAACGCAGCTACTTGGGACGCGACTGATGAGCCGACTCCTTCAGCGCTTCGAGAAGCTGGATCGCCGCTGGATCTTCCTGTGCGTTGCCATTGCCGTAGCCTTGCCGTTGTTCGTTGACTTGGGCATACAGCCGACGACATCGCCATC
>CAYJKM010000046.1:8399-15048 GCA_964370805.1 uncultured Alphaproteobacteria bacterium
GACTACGACCCCGGCGGCAAAGCGGAACTGGACCCGATGGCACATGCGGCGCTCCGCCACTTGATGCAGAAGAAAATGCGGCTGGTCGTTATCACTCTCTGGCAAACCGCGCCCGGACTCGTGGAATCACTCGTCAACAAGGTCTGTCGCGACGAGTTCAAGGGCAAGTATGGCGTGGATTACTGCTATCTCGGTTTCAAAGAGGGACGTGAAGCCGTGATGGTGCGCATGGGGCGCTCAATCCGAGAGACGTTTCCGCGTGACCATTACCAGACGCCAATTGAAGATTTGCCCATCATGAGTGGCGTACAGAATTACGCCAGCTTTCCGCTGCTTGTCAATATCTCGTCAGGCTATCCGGGCACGAAAGAATACGTGCAATATGTCGAGTCACGCTTCGCCATTCCCTTGATCAGCGGTGCCTCTGCCGTCTCGGTTCCCGAGTACTCGGCGTACTATACCAGTGGTCAGTTGCGAGGGCTGCTGACCGGGATTACGGGTGCGGCCGAATATGAGGGTCTCCTCAATCGCCGCGGCCTGGCCATGATTGCCATGGGCGGCCAGACGATGGGGCACTTGATCATCGTTCTCTTCATCGTGCTTGGCAACCTTGTCTACTTCATCAACCGGCGGAGGCGTGCCCGCTGATGGAGTTTATCTGGCTCACCGTCGCCGCCTTTTTGACGCTCGCCGTCTTCAGCTTCCTCTACAAAGACAATCCGTTCTACAAGTTCGCGGAGCATCTGTTTGTCGGCGTGGCGGCCGGCTATATCGTCTGCGTTGAATTTCATAACGTCTTCCTGCCGAATCTGTGGCGACCTTTGACCACACAAGGCCGCTGGGAAATGCTCATTCCGCTTCTGCTTGGCCTGGCGCTGTTTACCCGGTTTTCCTCGAAACTCTCCTGGATCTCGCGCTGGCCGATGTCCATCATTATTGGCACCTATTCGGGTCTGGCCGTGATCGGGTTTGCCTCCGGCGATCTGGTCCTGCAAATGGAAGCAAGCATGATCCCGGTCATCTCCGTACCGGATGCGCAAGCGTTCGCCGCCAGCCCGGGAATCATCTCCTTCTTACAGCTGTTGTCCAATCCGATCTTCACCGTCGGCCTCGTCTGCGTGCTCTTCTACTTCTTCTTTTCCGTTGAACATCGCGGCTCCTTCCGTCCGATCGCAACCGTCGGCACGACACTGCTGATGATCGGCTTCGGCGCCGGCTATGGCTACACCGTCATGACGCGTATCGCCCTGCTGTTCGACCGCCTCTATTTCCTGTTCGTGGACTGGCTGAAGATCACAAGCGTTTAGCTCAATTCCAGATTGCGTACCACTCTTTTTCGGAAAAATGAAAGCAGCGACCATCAGGTCGCTGCTTTTCAATGGATATATCTAAAGGCTCAGTGTATCATGTCCCCAATGCGGTTCCAGCGAATCTTCTCATAGAACTTGTGCAAAGGCGCGTGCTTGTTCCATGAAAAGTAGATCACCAGTGCCTGCCCGACAATATCCTCTTCGGTCAAGAATCCCCAATAACGCGAGTCGGCGGAATTGTCGCGATTGTCTCCCATCACAAAATAGTGACCGGCCGGAACTGTTACCGGACCGTAGTTATCATGGTTCCACCGCGAACCTGCCGGCGCGAATATGCCGCGCTCGCGGACATCGTCCGGCACAGGCTTCGATGATGTGAACTTGGATTCCGGCGGATCAGGAAACCTCACTCCGTCCACGTACAGCTCGCGATTCAACACTTCCACCGTTTGCCCCGGTCCGGCTACGCAACGCTTGATGTAATTGAGACTTGGATCCAAGGGATACTTGAACACGATGATGTCGCCCGGCTGCACCTTGCGCGGTCCCGGGAAACGATGCGTCGGCAAGCTGAACCCGATCTTCGTGAACGGAATGCCGATCCAGTCCGGCGTGCGAATTCCGTAAACAAACTTGTTCACCAGCAGGAAATCGCCGACCAGCAGCGTATCCTCCATGGATCCGGTGGGAATCCGAAATGCTTCAACCGTCGTCACGCGAATGAAGAAGACCATGATAATCAGCGTGACAATAAACTCGAACCACTCCCGCACTACGCTTTTGGGCCGGGCCGCTGCGGTCTTTGAATACGGTTCGTTCAGACTTTTCTGTGCAGGCAGTTCCAAGAGATGATACCTATGCTTGAGAAATCAGAAACCACTGAGACAAATTGAACATTACTCGGCCTTGAGGATGGCGAGAAAAGCCTCCTGCGGGATCTCCACGTTGCCAATGGCTTTCATGCGCTTCTTGCCGGCCTTCTGCTTTTCGAGCAATTTGCGTTTGCGGGTTACGTCCCCACCGTAACACTTCGCCAAAACGTTCTTTCTGAGCGCCTTCACGGTCGAACGCGCGATAATTCGCGATCCCAGACTCGCTTGAATCGCTACGTCGAAGAGCTGCCGGGGAATCAGTTTCGCCAGGCGATCGCAAACCCGCCGGCCCCAGTCATAAGCTTTGTCCGTGTGAACAATCACGGATAGCGCGTCCACGACTTCGCCGTTTACAAGTATGTCAAGCTTGGTCAGTTCGCTGCGGCGATAGTCCAGCAGCTCGTAGTCGAATGACGCGTAGCCTCGCGAAATGCTTTTCAGCCGGTCGTAAAACTCAAAAATGATTTCGGCCAGCGGAAACTCATAGTGCATGCTTACACGCGTTGCTTCGATATACTCGGTGTTGACATGCATGCCACGGTATTCCACCGCCAGCTGCATGATCGCACCGATGTATTCTTCGGGCGTGATAATCGACGCGCGAATGAACGGCTCTTCCAAATGTTCCGTAATCGTCGCCGAGGGCAGCAGTACCGGGTTGTCCACGAGCTTCAGTGTTCCGTCCGTCAGGATGGCTCGGTATTCAACTGACGGAACTGTACAGACGAGATTCAACCCATACTCCCGTTCCAGCCGCTCCTGCACAATTTCGAGATGCAGCAACCCCAGAAATCCGACACGAAAGCCAAAACCCAAAGCAATTGATGTCTCCGGCTCATAGATCAACGCGGAATCGTTCAGTCGCAGCTTGCCGAGCGACTCGCGTAGAAGTTCATAGTCCTTGGTGTCCGCGGGATAGATTCCGGCAAAGACCATCGGCTTGACTTCGCGATATCCCGGCAGCGGCTGATCCGCCACATTTGCCGCGTCAAAGATCGTGTCTCCCGTCCGCAAATCGCGCACGTCGCGGCAGCCCGTCACTACGTATCCCACTTCGCCCGCTTCCAGCGTCTCCTTTTTGATCTGCCCCATTCTCAAGATGCCCACTTCGGTGACATCGTATTCTTTCTCGGCGGCAGCGAAGCGGACGCGCGTGCCGGGACGGATCGTGCCGTCCATCACTCGCACATGCGCGATGGCGCCGCGGTAGCTTTCATACATCGAGTCAAAGATCAACGCCCGCAGCGGCGCATCCGGCGAGCCTTTCGGAGGCGGGACGCGTTCGACGACCGCTTCAAATACGTCCTGCACATTCAGACCCGTCTTGGCGCTCACTTTGAGGACTTCGTCCTCGCCCACGCCGAGCAAATCGGAAATCTGGTGTGTGACCTCGTCCACACGCGCGACAGCCAGATCGATTTTGTTCAATACGGGGATAATCTCAAGGCCAACGTCGAGCGCGAGGTAGAGATTTGACAGCGTTTGCGCTTCCAGACCTTGCGTGGCATCCACGACCAGCAGCGCGCCTTCACAGGCGCGGAGGCTGCGCGAGACTTCATAGGTGAAATCCACGTGCCCGGGAGTGTCGATCAAATTGAGAATGAACTCGCGTCCGTCACGATGAAGGTAGTTCATCGTAATCGGATGCATCTTGATCGTGATGCCGCGCTCCTGCTCGAGGTCCATGGAGTCCAGCACCTGCTTGCGCATCTGGCGCGGGTCAATCGTGTGAGTAATTTCGAGCAGCCGGTCAGCGAGTGTGGACTTCCCGTGATCAATGTGGGCAATGATGCAGAAATTTCGAATGTTCTCCGCCATGAAATGTCTGCTATGCTCCCGCTCGCGAGACCGGGTAGTCCGATCGCAGCGGCACGACCAGCCACATGATCAGGTAGAGCACGACACCGGCCCCGCCGGCAAAGATCGCCGCGATGAAGATCAGACGGATGATCGTCGGATCAATATTGAAATAGTCTCCCAGGCCGGCGCACACGCCGGCGATTTTACGGCCCGCTTCGACCCGCATCAGGCGGCGGGGCTCGCTATGAGCAGCCGTGGCTCGCGGGGGAGGCACCGCGCCTTCTTCCGCGCCGAAGGTACGAGCCGCGTCGGGCGCGACCGGCGTTGCCGCGGGCGCACGCCGCCACATCAGGATGGCCAGACCGATCGCCATCAGGACCAGCGGTCCGGCCAGCTTTGCGCTATGAAAGATATTGAACCACGGCAAAGCCGTCGATGCCAGGGCCAGCAAGCCAACAACGATCAAGAGCACGCCAAAGATCCGGCGCGCATCGCCGCGTGAGGCCTCATCCTTCGGAGCTGTCACTCGGACGGCGTCTTCCGCGTCGAGCGGAATAATGATCCACGCCAGCACGTAGAGCACGATGCCCGTGCCGAATGACAACAGCGTCAGCGCGACATATAGAACACGGACCAACACTGGATCGAGTCCCAAATAAGCGGCCAGTCCGCCGCAGACTCCGGCAAATACGCGATCACGACGGGAGCGAGTGATTCGTCTTACAGCAGTGTCCATCGTTAGCTCCTCACAGTTGAATCGGTAAGATCTCTAAGATCGTCCACAGGACAGTCCCTGAAGGAATCTGAATTTCAACGGTATCACCGACTTTGTTGCCCATCAATCCTTTGCCGACCGGCGAGTTATGACTGATCTTTCCTTCTACCGGATTGGCCTCCGAAGGAGCAACAAGGGTAAATTCCCTCTCAGTCTTTTTATGCTCGTCAAGCACGCGGACGCGAGTGTACACCCGAACCTGATCGGTGTTGACGTTGGTCTCGTCGACGAGCACCGCGCTGCGCAGAGTCATTTCAATCTGGAAGATCTTCTGATCAATGCGAATAAGTTCTTCGCGCGCGGCGTGGTATTCCGCATTTTCGGATAGGTCCCCGTGACCTCGCGCCGTGGCCAGTTGTTTGACCATGGCCGGACGCTTGACGCTCTTCCATTCGTGCAATTCCGTCTGGAGTTTCTCCACACCGGTTTTCGTAATGTACTGCCGTTCCAATCTCCGTGCTCTCCGCTATCGTTGACTCTTGAAATACTCCGCCAATCCAGATGCGACACCCTTGGCGAGCTTGCGCAGATACTTGTCGGAGCGCAGCAACTCCTCTTCAGGTGGATTCATGAGGTACGCGGCCTCCAACAGCACAGCCGGAAACGAGGTCGGCCGCACGACGGCGAAATTCGCGTCGTACAAACCGTCATTCCGCAGCCGGGAGGCCTTCAACAAGCGGCGGTGGATGATCTCCGCCGCACGGCGCGAATGCGACTGATAGTAGTAGGTGCCCGTGCCGTGCTTCAGGAACGGATTCACGCCGTCCGGCAGCGCGTTGGCATGCAGGCTGACCAAAAAATCCGCGTGATGTGCGCGCGCCATCGCAGCTCGTTCATGCAGAGGTACATCCACATCTTCACTGCGAGTCAACACGACGTTGGCTCCCTTGCGCTGCAACTCCTTGGCGAGGACCTCCGCCCAACGCAGATTGACGTCCTTCTCCACAGTGCCAAGCGGGCCGATGGCACCCTTCGCCTCGCCGCCGTGCCCGGCGTCCACTACAATCGTTTTGTGCTTTAACCGGCACTCTCGCTTTGGATACGGTGCGCGCACGTTGATGGTCAGGCTATCACCGCTGAAGTTCACATCGTAACCGCGCATAAGCGGCGAACGAAACTGAAGCGACAACGAGGTTCCCGTTGACTCTTGAGACCAGCTCACATCTGTCAGATAGTCATTCCCGCCGGGAAAGCGAAAACGATCCGTGGCCAGGCGTGTGCCATACAGAAGCAATTGCAGGGCCATCCCGTCGGGCGATATCACTGCCGTCCATGGTACCGGCCGTGAGATGACAAACGTACACAGGCAGGAATCGCCCTTCGTAGTGTATCTACCATCACCGATCCTTGCCTCCGCCAGGACAGAGTCAGGCTCGGTCTCGACAAACTTCGGCTCAACGTACCCCTTTAGGCCGCCGCCGAGGTCGAATTCAAAGAACCCACCCTCATATCCTGTTGACAACAACCGAGTCCCTGCGGCAGGAAACGTATGGTAGCTGCCGCCGGGCGAAGTTCGGGTGTGCGCGGCAGGGTCAATCACCCTCAAAACCCGCGGAAAGTCTGTTCCTAAACTGCTATCCGGGGCTGCCGGCGGCAGATCAGCGCGGAATTGATAGGGCACGGCAAGGGTCGCAACTACCTGCCCCTGTTGAGTTAGAGTCAGATCCCACCGCTTTGTTGCCGCGTCTCGCTGCAGGGGCAAGTAGGCCAGAAACGCCCCGCTCTTCGTCCCGCCTACCGATACGCCATTGATTCGCAGCTCGCCGCCCGGTGGGTCGATGCGGCCGAAGATGAAGGACGAATCGAGTTGATCATCATACGTGAAAGTCTGCGCATCCGCGGTACGGGGATAGACAACGACGATTTCAGCGCCCTCTATGACACTACAGGTC
>CAYJKM010000047.1:0-11071 GCA_964370805.1 uncultured Alphaproteobacteria bacterium
CTGGCGTCGGCGCTGGAGAAATTGGAAATGCACGCGGTGACCGATCCACTGCCCAACGCGAACCGGGCGACACAGCACCTGTTTATCGTGAATCCGTTGCGGAGCTTTACCATGAATGCCTCCGCCCTGCTCAGCACGCACCCGCCGACGGAAGCACGGGTAAAAGTGCTGAAGGCGATGGCGTGAACTAAGCGATGAGAAATGAGAGATGAGAGATGAACGGAAAGTGAATCACAAGCCCCGGTCTTCATATGCCACTTTCATGCGGGCGGCGTTGAGGCAGGCGCAGATCGGATGGAAAGAAAAGGGGATTCCGATTGGCGCGGTTCTGGTGCATAAGGGGACAATTGTCGGGCGCGGGCGCAATCGCCGGGTTCAGAAGAAAAGCCCCACCCTGCACGGCGAGATTGACGCGCTCGAAAACGCGGGACGCCGTTCCGCGCACTTTTACAGGGAGTGTGTGCTCTACACCACGCTGTCGCCGTGCTCGATGTGTTCCGGCGCAATTCTGCTCTATGGGATTCCGACCGTCGTGGTCGGCGAGAACCGCAATTTCAAGGGTGAAGAGGCGCTGCTCCGACGACGCGGTGTGGAGGTAATTGTGCTACAGGACTCGGACTGTATCGAACTGATGCGCGAGTTCATTCAGGCAAGGCCGGAATTGTGGAATGAAGATATTGGAGAGTAGCAGACCCTATCAACTTCACAGCACAACCATTTATTGTAAGGTTCACATTTCAAATACACTGTCTTCATGCCTCAAAACCTCGTTGAAAAGATTGCTCAGAAGTTTGCCGTTGATCTGGAACGCGGACACGTTGTGCGGGCGGGGGATTATCTCTCGATCCGTCCCGCGCACGTGATGACGCATGACAACACCGGCGCGGTCATTCCCAAGTTCAAGAGCATCGGCGCGAAGCAGGTTGCCGATCCGCGCCAGCCGGTGTTCACACTGGATCACAACATTCAAGATACGACGCCGGATAATCTCGCCAAGTACGGCAAGATCGAAGCGTTTGCCAACGAGCACGGGATCGACTTTTATCCTGCAGGGCGCGGCATCGGCCACCAGATCATGGTCGAAGAGGGCTATGCGTGGCCGAATACGCTCTGCGTCGCGTCGGACTCGCACTCGAACATGTACGGCGGGATCGGCTGCCTTGGCACGCCGGTCGTGCGCACGGATGCGGCCGCGATTTGGGCGACGGGCCGCACGTGGTGGCAAGTTCCGCCGGTGGCGCGCTGCGAACTACGCGGAAAACTGCGCACGGGCGTGACCGGCAAGGATGTGATCATCACGCTTTGCGGCCTGTTCAACAAAGACGAAGTGCTCAATCACGCCGTCGAGTTTGTCGGCGATGGCATCGCCTCGCTCTCGATCAGCGAGCGGCTTACGATTGCCAACATGACGACCGAATGGGGCGCGCTGGTCGGCATTTTCCCGGTAGATGAACGTACCATTACTTGGCTGAAGCAGCGCGCGGAGTTTTTGAAAAAGCGCAATGGAAAGGAACATCCACGCATCAACGAGCGGCGCATTGGTGAACTGGAAGCGCACCCGTTGGCGGCGGACAGCGATGCCGCCTATGCGATCGAACTGATCCTTGACCTCTCGACGGTCGAGCCGTATATCTCCGGCCCGAACACCGTGAAGGTCATGGCTTCCGCGAGCGACATGCGCGCACGCAAGATTGCTATTCACAAGGCGTATCTGCTCTCGTGCGTCAATAGCCGCGTGGATGACCTCGCTGACGCTGCTTCCATTCTGCGCGATAAGCAGGTTGCACCGGGCGTGAAGTTCTACGTGGCCGCCGCATCGAGCGAAGTGCAGGCGGAAAGCGAAAGGCGCGGTGACTGGCATGTGCTGATGAACGCGGGAGCCATCGCGCTGCCGCCGGGCTGCGGCGCGTGCATCGGATTGGGACAAGGCACGCTCGAGGACGGCGAAGTCGGCATCAGCGCGACGAATCGTAATTTCAAAGGACGCATGGGCTCGCGCAGCGCGGAAGCGTATCTCGCTTCGCCGGCCGTTGTGGCGGCATCCGCAGCTGCGGGATACATTGACGTGCCGGATGTGCATGCCGCCGCAAACCCTGTGGGCAGTGCGCGCGTCAGCGACGTGAAAGCTGACTCGCACGGCGCTGTGAAGATTATCCCTGGGTTTCCGGAGAAGATTGAGGGCGAGCTGCTGTGGTGCCATCAGGACAATCTTAACACGGACGGCATCTATCCCGGCAAGTACACTTACGTGGATGACATGACGGCTGCGCAACAGGCCGCCGTCGTGATGGAGAATTACGATCCGGAATTCAGAAGTATCGCGAAAGCGGGTGACATTCTGGTCGGCGGCTTTAACTTCGGCACCGGTTCGTCGCGCGAGCAGGCGGCAACAGCCTTGAAGTATTTCGGCATTCCGCTCGTGCTGGCGGGATCGTTCAGCGAGACCTACAAGCGCAACGCGATCAACAATGGCTTCGTCGTGATCGAAGCGCCAGAACTTGTGTGGCGGCTCAAGAACGAATTTGGCGCGAACATGCTCACTGTACGGACGGGGTTGAAGGCGACGCTCGACTATCGCACGAGTACCTTACAGGTCGGTGACAAGACGTACTCAGTGCCGCCACTCGGCGCTGCCGCGCAGGAACTGGTCATTGCCGGCGGACTGGAGAACTGGGTGGCACAGAGACTTTAGGAAAATTCGAAGTCCGAAACTCGAAATTCAAGTCAGAAGGAACCGTACATGAAAACCCGCAAATCGTGGCGGGAGAAACTTGAAACCGATCAGCAGCCGAAGATCGTGAAGCTACCGCCTGAAGGCTGGCAGAAGATGGGCGGCAAGACGATGCTAGTCTCGACGCCGCGCGACGTGGACGCGCTGATTCGAACAATTCCCAAAGGCAAAGTTGCGACCTCCGCGCAACTGCGACAGAGATTGGCCCATGACTTTGGCGCGGAGTGTGCCTGCCCGACCTCGACCGGCATTTTCGTTCGCATCGCCGCAGAAGCAGCGGAGGAAGACCGTGCCGCCGGAGCAAAGCGCATCACGCCCTACTGGCGCGTGATCGCCAAAGATGGAAGTCTGAACGAGAAATTTCCCGGCGGCGTGAAAGCGCAAGCCGCGAATTTGCGGGCCGAGGGCTTCGGCATTGAGCCCGCGACCGGAAAGAAAGCGCCGCGAGTGAAGGAGTTTGAGAAGAAGCTCGTGAAGTTCTGATGACATTTTTCCGGCAGGGTCGAGGCATCGGCACTCACCAGTAAGTCGATGAGCGACCCTGCTCGGCGGAGTAAAACGCCCCCGGTTAATGACCGGGGGCGTTTTCTAATCAAGTTTAGCGCTGATGGCGACACCGTCGCCGATCGGGAGCCAGACGGTACGCAAGCGTGGATGCGATGCCAGTACGCGATTATATTCCGCAATCGCCTGTTTCCAATGTTCGACGCGCGTCGGCAGCTCCATCACGGGAAAGAGCACATCATCGGAAATCAGCAAACCATTCGGCTCGAGTAATTCAACGAGCGAGTCGAGCATCGGCAGGTAATCTTCTTTTCCGCCGTCCTGAAGAACAAAACCGAAAGCACCGTGTGCTTGCCTGAGCCATGCCCGCGCGTCGGCCGTCACAACCGTAACGGTTGCTCCAAGCTCTGCGGCGGCAATGTTTTGTCGGGCCGTCTCCGCGAGTCGTTCATTGATCTCAAGGCTGACCACCTGGCCGCTATAGGCCGACGCGGCTCGCCCGAGCGCAATAGCAGAGTAGCCCAGTGAAGTTCCGATTTCGAGAATGCGCCGCGGTTGGTGCGCCGCAATCAGGACCCGAATCAAAGTTGCCGCCAAGCCGCCGATGGTCGGTTGGAGCGGCGCATCGGCTATGCTGGAAATGGACAGCGGCAGCGGTTCCGGCGACAAGGTTTCGATGTACGCTGCCGCCGCCGCTAAATCATAAGGCAGCGAATGGTTATCCTTCGAAGTCATAAATAAACACCGGCTCGACACCCATCAGCCGCAGGTACGTCGTGAACTGGCCGCGATGGTGCAGCACTTCGGTGGGACAAAAGGCCACAAGCTGCCAAGCGGGGAACGGCTGACCCCAGGCTTCAATGGTCTGTCCGAGCTGCGCGTCGGTGATCTTGGCGAAATTCTCATTTCCCTTCTTCACTTGATTGCTCATCCACTTGAGCAGCTCCGCTTTGCTCGTAAATTTGGGTTCCTTGTTGTCAATGTGCTTACCCTGCAGAACGGTCTCTGTGAGTTCCGTGAGATAAATGTGCATGTGGGCGGCAAGTTCGCTCGCACTGCGGATGTCCGGTGTAGGACGGAAATCGAGTTTGTCATCGGGCATCAATTCAATCTGCCGGCGCGCGTTCCCAAGCACCATATTCATGAATCCCCATTGTCCTTCGAGTTGCGCTTTGTTCATGTCAGTCTCCTGTGTGAATGTAAATGGGTGGAAAGGTATGTCTATTTTGATGCTGCCGCGAGGGCCATTTGTTCCGCATCGTGAATCGTGCCGCGAATCTTCTTGATGAGCAGGAAGAGAACAGCGGCAGCGGCGAGTGATGCGACGGATAGAATCAAGAAGAACTGGCTGTGCGGCATGTCGTCCCACAACGAACCGACGGCGCCACTGAGCTTGTTGCCAACGGCCGTGGCTGTGAACCAGCCGCCCATCAGCAGGCCACGCATCCGCGCCGGAGCCAGTTTGTTGACAAGCGAGAGCCCCATCGGCGAAAGCATGAGTTCACCCATCGTGATCACGGCATACGTGCCGACGAGCCATGTGATGCTTACTCGTCCCGTGTCACCGCCGGCTTGACCGGCCAGTGTCATGATGCCATAAGCGCAAGCCGTCAAGATCATGCCAAAGCCGATCTTGGCCGCCGTGCTCGGCTCCTTGCGGCGGCGCCGCAGCAGTGTCCAAAATCCCACCAACAGCGGCGTGAATAACAGAACAAAGAGCGGATTGATCGTCTGCGTGTACTCGCCGGCGGGACGCTCGCCCGTATCATCCAGCATCCAGGCGGGAACCGTGGCGGGATCGGTGGCATCACGCGCCCAGAACGTCAGCGTGAAGCCGTTCTGATGAAACGCCATCCAGAAGACGACGACCACGGCAAAAATCACCAGCAGTGCCGTGATGCGCGCGCGTTCCTGCGATTTGGTCAGCTCAATTTCGGGATGCCGCTCTTCCACTTTCAAATGCGCATTGACTTCACCGGCTCGCGTGTACTTGCGAAACACGCTGAAGATGATGAGCGAGATGATCATCCCAATTCCCGCCGCGCCAAACGCATAGTGCCAGCCGTAGTTGGTCCGCAGGTATCCCGCGACCAGCGGCGAGAAGAACGCGCCGACATTGATGCCCATGTAGAAGATATTGTAGGCATCGTCACGCTTCTCGGGTATGTTTCGATAAAGATTGCCAAGCAGCACGGAGATATTCGGCTTGAAGAGTCCGTTACCGATGATCAGACACGCCAGCCCGGCGAAAAACGTCGTCAGCGGCGGAAACGCGAGCAGAAAATGCCCCATCCCCATGAATACGGCGCCGATCAGAATCGCACGGCCGAATCCCAAGGCCTTGTCCGCGAGCAGGCCGCCGAAGAGCGGGCTGAAATAAACGAGACCGATGTACCAGCCATAGACTTGACCGACGGTGTCAGTATCAAAGCCGAGACTCTCGTTCATGTAGAGCGCGAGAATCGAGAGCATGCAGTAGAAGCTGAAGCGCTCCCACATTTCGGTAAAAAAGAGCACCGGCAGTCCGGGCGGGTGCTTGCGCTTGACGGGCACAGAAACAGGCGGGGCGAGAGTGGTCATGGGAGAAAATCCAAAATTCAAAACTCGAAATTCAAGTCAGAAAAACCTATCGCAAGTACGCCACTTTGATGATGTGCGTCTCCTCGGAAGCAATCAAACGAGCCAGATAGATGCCGCTGGCAAGCCCGGACGGCGACCATGGAACATGATACATACCTGCCGTCTTTTGCTCGTCCACGAGCGTTGCCACCTGACGGCCCAGCAGATCAAAGATGGAGAGCGTCACGTGGCCGCTTTCCATCAACTGCAGATTGAACATCACGTTTGCGTTGAACGGATTGGGAACAGCCGAAAGGCTGGTTTCGGAAGGCAAGGGAACCGAACGCTGATTCGCCGGCAGGGCTTCCAAAACAGTCTCGGTTGAAAATGGAGAAGGCAGATCGCTCACATCGGCGCGCGAAATCGAAAAAGCAAACAACTCGCCCGGTGAAACGGAATATTCAAAGGTGCGGGCTGTGCCGAGATCGAAGATGCTGTCGTAATAGGCATCGTACCAGCCACGCGCACACAGATAGAAGCGGCCGCCTTCCGGCAAGACCACGGAATCGGGAATTGTGATTCGCGCGATATTTGCGCTGAGCTGTTCCACTTCGGGAGCGGGCGCGCGGGCGGGCGCCATCAACATCGTCAGCAGTCCGCCGAATGTGCACATGGCCACGCGCCGCGCGTAGGACGGCGCAACGTGCTCCGGCAGATCGTTGCCGTTGTGCTGGAAATTCAGGTCTTCGTTGCGCTCAATGACGCGGAGCGACGGATAGCCGACCTCCGAAAAGCTGATGTGATCGCTGCCGCGTCCGGGACGATCCGTCAAAGCGTAAATGCGCATCTCAAAGCTGTCGATGTCCGCATAACTCTCCCCCACCCATTTCAGGTAACGCTGAAAGCTGCGGGAGACGCTCGCCGTTCCGCCTTGATCTCCGTCGCCTTGCGCGTATAAGCGCACCGACACCGAGTCAATTGCTCCCGTCGGCGACGCAATGTGGCTGATCATATCCATCGCAATCATGCCGTCCACGCGACTTCCTTGATCGGCAAGATGCTCGGCATAAGCCTCACTGCCCCACAGGCCCTGCTCTTCTCCCGTGAACCAGATCACTTCCAAATCATGCGCGAGTGAATCCGGCAGCAAGCGCAGAAGTTCCAGCAGCGCCGCGCTGGAACTGCCGTTGTCGTCCGCGCCCGGAGCGAAGCCGGTGTTGTCATTGATGCTCGCGTTGCGCGAGTCTATGTGTCCGCCGATCACGTAGCGCGCACCGCCGCCGGTCCCAGCTGCACGCGCGATTAAGTCGTGGCGCGTGCGCGGATTCCCTTGGAAGCTGCCCACCCATGGGAACCACTCTGTCGTATACTCTTCGTTGTAACTTTCCACTCTCGACTCAACCCAACGCAGCGTCGCGCCGATGCCGATGGAATCACCGGTCGTGTCGCTGAACGTGTGCCGAGTGTGGAACGCGGAGAGCCGCGAAATATAAGCGAAGATTGAATCTGCGCTAATTTGTTCGATGATGCTCTGAATGTGCGGGTTCGCCGGATGAGGGGCTGGCTGCGCCCAGAGCGTCGTCGCCCACGCCGCGAACAACAAAGCTGCGAGCATTCGTATCATGCACACTCCGCGATCGGATGAGAGTCGGGGAAGAAGAATGTCAGGGGCAAAATGATGTGATTCAGATGGTGAGGCTGCTTTCGGCGCGAGCCTTCAGGGCGCGGTTCATTTCTTCAAACCCGGCGCGTGTCTTGGCTAACATGTTTCCGAAAAAAGGCACGAGCAGGCCGCGAAATCGCTCGGACTGAATGAAGCGAACATGATGCTCGTCGAGCGGTTCAATCACGAAGCGGTGTTCACCGTCAAAAATTCCGGGCAGAATAAAACGTCCCAGCCAGCGGAGCTCGCGCGGAGGATGCACAGTCATCAACGTGGGCGAAAATGTCCAGCCGGTGCCGCCCGGCGGAAGCAGGGCGATTTCCAGCCGTTCGCCCACTTTCAAGTCAGGGCAAACCGCGCGACGCACAAAGGGGTTCCAGTCTTCATACGCGTCAAACGCCGTGAGGATTCTCCAAACGCGTTCCGCCGGTGCGGCGATGTCAATGCGCGAATGAAGTTCCGTCATCCTTCCAGCGCGAGCAGGAATGGTTCTTCGAGCGACTCGCAGACAAAGCGCAGAAAGCGGGCGGCGTCCGCGCCGTCAATCACGCGATGGTCGTAGGAAAGCGAAAGCGGCAGCGTCAGGCGCGGTTCAAAGCGGCCAAACGTAAACACCGGCTCCATCGCGGCTTTGCTTACGCCGAGTATCGCGACCTCCGGCCAGTTGACGATCGGCGAAAATGCCGTGCCGCCGATCCCGCCGAGATTGGAGATCGAAATACTCCCGCCTTCCATTTCGGCAAGGTCGAGCTTGCGCTCGCGCGCACGGGCCGAGACATCGGCCAGTTCGACCGCAATCTCGCGCACGTTCTTTTTGTCCACATCGCGAATGACGGGAACGAGCAATCCCGCTTCCGTATCCACGGCCACACCAACGTGCATGTAGTGCTTGTAGATGATCGAGTTCGATGCGGTGTCCACGCTCGCATTGAACTGCGGAAAGCGCTCGAGCGCAGCGGCCATGACTTTGACGAGGATCGCCGTCATCGTGAGCTTGCCGCCGGCTTCCTCCACGCGAGCCGAGAACCGCTTGCGCAGTTCTTCAAGCCGGGTGATGTCCGCCTTATCATATTGCGTGACTTGTGGAATCGTGTTCCACGCATGAGCAAGATGCTGGGCCGTGAGCCGTCGCACGCTGGACATCGGCTTAGCTTCCACGTCGCCCCAGCGCGAAAAGTCAGGCAGCGGCACGTCGGCGCGACCCGGTGCACCGCCACGCTGCGCGGCGTAAGACTGAACGTCTTCGATTGTGATCCGCCCGCCGGGACCGGTTCCGTGCAAGTGCGAGAGATCAATTCCCATCTCGCGCGCAATGCGCTTGACCACCGGCGCGGCCGGAATCGCATGGCCGTTTTCACCGGCGCTCGGAGCAGTCTGCGGCTGAGGCTCGCGCGCGGGCACCTGCGGTTGCGCAGGCTGTGGCGCTGGTTTGCCGCGATCCATCTGCGTTGTCACGGTTTCCTGCGGCGCTGCTGTTTTCGCCGGTTTCTCCTTTTCCTTTCCTTTTGGAGGAGCTTTAGCTTCGGCAACGGTCGCTGTGGCGTCTGCCGCATCCACCGTGAGAATCGGATCGCCGACATTGACCTTGTCGCCTTCCTGCGCGAGCAACTCAACAATCTTGCCGCTCACGTTGGACGGCACTTCCACGACGGCTTTGCCGGTCTCCAATTCGAGCAGCGGCTGGTCTTGCTTGACGACATCGCCGGGCTTGACCAGCCACTTGACAATATCTCCGCTGTCAATGTTCTCGCCTAATTCAGGCAGTTTAAATTCCACGGCCATTTTATGCTCCACTTCGTCTTATGTGACTCAGCTCCCCCGGGTCGCCCCCTGCTTCAGCGGGGGGACGGAAGGGGGGTTGACCTTATTTGAGTAAGACCAGCTTGCGCGTCTGCGCGAAAGTGCCTGCTTCCAGGCGATAGAAGTACAATCCCGACGGCAATGCAGATGCGTCAAAGTTCACGTGATGCGCGCCCGCGTCCAGTGATTGATCAACCAGCGTCGCTACCTCTCGTCCCAAGAGGTTAAACACTTTCAGCTCGATTTCGGTTGCCTGCGGCAGGTCAAAGGCAATCGTCGTGACGGGATTGAAGGGATTCGGGTAGTTCTGGTACAAAGCGTACTCGCGCGGAACTCCGTGCGGCGGCTTGTCGCCGGCACTGGCGTAATCAAACAGACGCTGGGCGTAGAGATCAATGTAAATCTCGCCCTCATCGTACATGTCATGATCGTTCCGGTAATTCTGCCACGCGACCACTATGCCCCCCCAGCCATCGGACGCGGCCGACAATGCGTCCTGTCTGCAATCCACAAGATTGTTTACAGCACCGCCGCTGTCCGGTCGCCAAAAAGGATCGTCGTACGGCACGCCGGTTGAGTCGAAATGCGTGGCAAATGCTCGTGGGTAGTATTCACGGTAATCCGACCACGCGGCGAGAAACCCGTCGCGACCCTCGGAAGACGCAATCGAAAAGCTCCCCAAATTGTCAGCGCGCGCAACCGGCACGCCATTCTGCTCCCATCGCAATTCGCCCGTCGGCGAGAGTTTTTGGGCATACACATGAACGTCTTCGCCGCTGCGAAAATCTTCCCACGCAACGATCAGATCGCCGCGGCTGTCCAAAGCGATCTGCGGATGATTCTGATTCCAGTTGGCCGTGCAGACGGCGCGTCCATTTTCAGCCCACAAAACCGTACCATCGGCAGCGATTCGCTGCGCATAGATATCCCAGTAGTTTTCCTCGACGCGGCGGTCGCTCCAGGCGACATAGACTCCACCGCTGCCATCGCTGATCATCACCGGGTTTTCCTGATCCCCGGTTGCATTGCAGACATCCGTGTACCATGTGATCTCACCATCCGGTTCCACGCGCGCCGCTTTCACGTCAAAACCCACGTCCGCAGTCCCGAAAACCCAGCTCACAATGCAACTTCCGTCTGCACTCGGAACGAGACCGCTGATCATATCATCTTCAACTGATTCCGACAGCCGCACAGGTTCGTCCCACATTTGTTCAAGCTGCGCATCCAGGCGCATAACCCACAGGTCAAGCCAAAAGTCCAACGTGTACCCGGACCATGCCACATAACAGCCACCTTCGCCGTCCGGTGCGACGAACGCAGGGCCTTGATCGCCAAGTTCTGTCGTCCACCACACGATCACACCCGAATCGGGCGAGACGACTTCTCCTGAGTGATCAAGATGGGACATGCGAACCTGATTCCAGTTTTCGCGCAAATCCTCGAAGACCACAAACAGGCCGCCGCTGCCGTCATCACAGACGTTAACGTTCCGCTGTGTGTACATGCTGTGTCCGGTATTATTGGGCGCAAGCATCTCGCCATTCACCGCGCGCTCAATCTCCCCGAATGGCCCGACAAATTGATAGTATATTGCCCCGCCGCCAAAGAGCGCTCGAAAATCCTCCCAGAACATGGCCGTGCGATGACCGGCCATAGGAAACATCTGCAGAGAGTGTGCACTTCCGGAGTAACCCACGACGATATCGCGGCCCTCCGGTTCGAGCAATTGCGAACCGTTCGTGTGACTCAACATTTGAAAGCGTACGTGCACATTTCCTGTCATGTCCCAATCGCGGATCGCAATCAAGTAC
>CAYJKM010000047.1:11081-14853 GCA_964370805.1 uncultured Alphaproteobacteria bacterium
CCGCCATCCTGCCACGCCGTAGTACCGTCTTCTTCCAAGCGCATCGCATAGAGCTGAGAACTGATTGAGAAACTGCGTCTCACCCACGTACAGACCAGACCGCCGTTTTGATCTGTGACGACTGCAGGCGTTTCATCCATGTGCTCAGTCGGGTGACTAGATACCCGGACACCGTTTTCCGCCCACGCAGCAGTTCCCTGCGCGGTGATTTTCTGTGCGTAGATTTCCGACTGAAATCCGTCAGCTCGGACATCAGGCCATACGGCAAGAAATCCTTGGGGAGCACCGTTATCCCAATCGAGCGCGATGGCCGCGCGAGCGCTCACGTAGGCACTGTCGGAAACGATAATACCGTTAGTCTGCCAAGTCGCTTGCCCATCACTCTGCAGGTGCTGAGCATACAGTGCAGGATGGAAACTACCACTGCGTCTGTCCTCCCACAAGACATGAGCGCCGCTGCTGCCGTCGCCAATGACCTGCGGGTCATATTGCTCGTAGGCAGTTGTGCAGACAGGAACTCCGCCGTCGCCCCACGACAGCATGCCGTCAACAGTAATTCGTGATGCATAAACATCATTGTAAATTCCGTGCACTTCACCCCAGACGACCACCATTTCGCCATCATCCAGGGGAGCGGCATCAAAACGATACATATCGTAAGTGCCTGGCGTGACCTCCAAAACAGGATTCCAGGCAACACTCCCGTTGGCCAGAACGCGTTGGGCAAGAATCTCCGGATCTCCCGAACGAAAATCTACCCACGCGATGATGGCACCGCCCGCGTCATCGTGAACGATTTCAAGCGAGTACTTCTCAATCCAGCGCTCCGCAATGTCAATGCCGACACCGGTCCAATCATTGTTCGGCCAGAGGCGGTTGCCCAGATAGTCGAGCTTTTGCGCGTAGATGTCACCGCAGCCGGCGCTCTCCGGCTCATAGCAGCCGGGGGAGTCGCGGAAATCCGCCCATGCTACAATCCAGCCGCCGTTCACTGCCACCGCAACGGGAGCATCCTGTACGTAAGGATTCGGTGCGATGCTCACTCCATCCTCAATCCATTGAGCGTCTCCGGCCGAATTGATAAGCTGTGCGTAGAGGTCACGGTCGCCATCACGCATGTCGCTCCAGACGAGCAGCGTGTTGCCATTGGCGTCACGCGCCATCGTCTCATCCCAGCTCGGATGCAAGGCTTGACGGATGGGAATGCCTGCTTCTCCCCACATGCGCGGGTCGGCTTGTGCGAGCAACAGGCCACACGCGAGAATGCCAAAGAACAAACCTGTAAGGTACTTCATGACCGCCTTCCTTTCTGTTGCCATAAGCAGAAAACGAATGGGTCGGGTCGCATCGCTTTGCGCGATGCCGGCTCGGTGTATGACTACTTCAAGACCACCAGCTTTTTGCTTTGCATGAAGTTTCCCGCCTCGAGTCGGTAAAAGTAAATGCCTGAGGCGAAATTCGATGCATCCAGAGACACTTGATGCTGTCCCGCACTGACCTTTCCCTCCACCAGCGCCGCCACTCGTCGCCCCAACAAATCATAGACGATCAACTTCACGTTGGCCGCCTGCGGCAGATCAAACCGGATCTGAGTGACCGGATTGAAGGGATTCGGGTAGTTCTGGTACAAAGCGTACTCGCGCGGCAAGGGATCATTTCGCGGGCGTGCCGCATCCGGATAATCGAATAGCCGCTGGACGTAGATGTCCGCCGTATAAAGTTCGCCGCCTCGGTCCGGGTAGAATTCGTATTCATCCTCCAATTTTGTCCAGCCCGCGACACAACCGCCCCAGCCGTCGCTGACGGCAAGGGGGTTCTCGACGAGGTCATGCTCGTCAGTCGGCTCCGCAATCACACCGCCCGTATCCGGCCGCCAGAATGGATCGTCAAAAATGGCGCCGGTGGAATCCAGATGCATGGCGAAGCTACTTTGAGTATAGTTTCCCCACAAAACGTACATGCCAGCGCGGTTGGACGCGGTCACCCGCGGCGCGTATGTGTACGTGTTATTCACCCGCACTCCGTCTTCGTCCCACAGGGGAATTCCCTGTGGCGACAGTCGCTGCGTGTAGATACGCGGGTAGCTGTTGTCCCGCGCATCGGCCCAGACGACGCACAGAATCCCGCCGCTGTCAAGCGTGACTTGCGGATTCGATTGATTTCCTTGTCCGGCATAAACAGGAATGCCGTCCGTCGCCCAATAGGGCGTGCCATCACCGGCAATGCGCTGAGCGTAGATGTCTTCACCATTCTGAGTCGTCCGCGAATCTCGCCATACGATGTAGGCTCCTCCCGCACCGTCGCCGACGGCCACCGCAATTGCCTGGTTGCCGGGAGCTGCGCAGATCGTTTCGCTCCACGCGACAGTGCCGTCGTTGCGGACCTCCGCCGCCTATACGTTGTAGTTTCAATAATGTCCCGACTCCCACACGGCAATGCAGGAAATCCCGGAGCTGCCGACGAGACACTGCAGCGTGCCGTCGTCCGAGGAGTCCGTCAAGCACACCGGTTGATTCCAGACCCTTTGCAGATCGGGGTTCAAACGCATGACGTAGACATCATTCGAGTACGCCGGATCATAGCCTGTCCAAGCTACGTAGCATCCCCCGTCTTCGTCAGGGCAGATGAATGCGTAGTACTGATCGAGGAGTCCCGGTTGCCACCAGACGACCATCCCGGAGTCCGGGCCGACCACATCGCCGGATGCATTCAGATGCGACACCCGAATCAGTTGCATGTCGGTTCGATAGTCCATATAACTTACGAACAGTCCACCGGCTTCGTC
Source organism: uncultured Alphaproteobacteria bacterium (assembly GCA_964370805.1). GTDB lineage: Bacteria > Electryoneota > RPQS01 > RPQS01 > RPQS01 > CAYJKM01. The sequence goes on from CAYJKM010000047.1 coordinate 13,867, forward strand.
GTCGCAGGTTTGCGGCCCGTATTGAGTCACATACGGGCTTCCTGAAACATTGGGAACCAGACGCTCGCCGTTGGCGATACGTTGAATTTGCCCGTCTGCGCCCACGATCTGATAATACAATGGACCTGACCATGTGTAATGACCAAGTCTCCCGTCCGTCCAGAACACGGCGGTGCGGTGGTTGCTCATCGGCGCGATCTGGGCGAGACCAGCATCTCCGCCCACTCCGGAGACCGCAGCCACCCCGTTCGGACCCAGCAGACGCATACCGTTCGCATGATCCAGCAGTTGCATCCGTATGCCTTCCAAACCCAGAGAGTCCAAACCAACGTAGGCCACGAAATACGTCCCAAAATCGCCGGCGATTCCAAACGGGGGCGTGTAATAATACGAATTTGCGGAAGGCGCCAGCGGATCACCTGCCGGCACCGGATCGTCTCCCCAGGCCAGTGTGCCGTTTTCTCTGACACGGGCAGCAAAACAGTGCGGAGGATCACCTGACCCGTCTTGCCACAACGCGACCAAACCGCCATTATGATCCGTCGTCACGGTAGGAGATGCTCGCCATGCGTTAGCTCCGAGATTCGCCAACGCCAATCCTCCTTCGGTCCATGACACGCTGCCATCCGGAGAAACCTTCTGGGCATAGACATCGTGCTGGTCTTGTTGCTCATGTTGCGCCCAGACGGCCACCATTCCGTCTACTTCCCCACCCGACATACTCAGAGCCAGATCAGGCTCTGCCTCAGTGCCGACTGTCGAAATGGGAATGCCATTTTCCGCCCACAGCGGTTGTCCGGCTTCGTTCAAATGCTGTGCGTAAACGGGGGGTCCATTCCACACCACATAACAGCCATTCGAACCGTCCGGTGCGATTCGCGCGTGGCTCGAATAAGTATTTGAAACGATGATTCCGCTTGAACCCCAAGGAAGAGTGCCGTCGGGCATGACCCGTGAGAGGCGAACGCCGTGAACGTAATTCTCGTA
>CAYJKM010000048.1:0-14687 GCA_964370805.1 uncultured Alphaproteobacteria bacterium
GTTGAAGACCGGCGGCAGATCGGCCAGCTCTTCGTGCAGAGGATGCTCCAAACGGCTGAGCAGCTCGACCAATCGTCCCGCCGCGTAGATGCCGTCATCAAATCCGAAATAGCGATCGGCAAAAAACAGATGGCCGCTCATCTCGCCCGCGAACAGCGCCTTCTCATCCCAGAGCTTTTGCTTGATGTGCGCATGTCCGGTCTTCCACATGATCGGCCGCCCGCCGTGGGCGCGCACGTCGTCAAAAAAGTTCTCACTGCACTTCACGTCGGCGATGATCGTCGCGCCGGGGTTCTTCTTCAGAATCGAGCGCGCGAATAGGATCATGAGCTGATCGCCCCAGATCACCTTGCCGTTCGCGTCGATCGCGCCGAGGCGGTCGCCATCGCCGTCGAAGCCGACGCCGAGTTCCAGTCCCTTTTCCGCGCCGAGTTTTTTCAAAGCGGCGAGGTTCTTCTCCACCGTCGGATCGGGATGATGATTGGGGAACGTGCCGTCCACGGTGCTGTAGAGATCATAGACGGTCGCGCCGAGTTCGCGGAAGATTTGCGGCGCGACTAATCCCGCGACGCCGTTCCCGGAATCCATGCCGACGCGGACGGCGCGTTCGAACTTGAGATTCGACGTGAGCCACGTGATGTAGGGATCGAGAATGTCGTACTTCTGCACCGGCGGCGGCGATGTTGTTTCGAAATCCTGCGCGTCGATCAGGTTGCGGATACGCTGGATCTGCTCGCCGAAGATCGCGGTCTTGCCGAGCGCCATTTTGATGCCGTTGAACTCGGGCGGATTGTGCGAGCCGGTGACCATGATGCCGCCGTCGAGCTGCAGATGCGACGCGGAAAAATAGAGCACGGGCGTGGGGCATTGGCCGACGTCGGTAATCTCCAGCCCCGTGGAAGTCAGTCCGGCTTTGAGATCATGGGCGATGCGCTCGCTGGAGAGCCGCCCGTCGCGGCCAATCGAAAAGCGCGCGGCACCCTTGCGGCGGATAAACGTGCCGATCCCTTTGCCAAGCTGCACCACCACGTCGCTGGTCAGATCGCGCTCGACCACGCCGCGGATGTCGTATTCACGGAAGATGAGAGGGTTGGGTTTCATAGGAAAATGCTGAAAAGCTGAAATTGTGGTTTGTCATCCTGAAGTCCGCGAAGCGAGACTGAAGGATCTCAGCTTCGAGGCTAAGACGGGAAAATCTGAGTGAAAGTTGTACGGTCCAAAGCTACTTACATTTTGCACCGGGAATTAACTGCTTTATGAATGGTGGCAGACTGTCTACCTATTTGTCTCAACACGTGCAGAACAACAAACTGCTCGCGAACAATCCGGTCGTAGCCTCGAAGCTGAGATCCTTCCGCCGCAGACGGCGTCAGGATGACAAACTCTTACTTTTCGGTTGCCGACTTTGAATCTCGGCCAATTTTCGTTCCGCTTCCTGCAAATCCGCAAACCATTCTTGCGCGCGATCTTTCCAGCCCGGATTGATTGACTCAATTAAGGCCACTTTCTTCTCACGCCGCCAGCCTTTGATTTGCCTCTCTCGTTTGATTGCCTCTTGAATATCGGAGTATTCTTCGATATAAACCAGCCGCTGGACGTTGTATCGCGAAGAAAATCCTTCAAGTGCTTTGGTCTTGTGTTCGATTGTCCGTCGCTCAAGGCTGCCTGTCACTCCGACGTACAATACGCGTGTCTTGGAGGCGAGAACGTAAACGAAGTAGGAATACATTTGCGTGAGAATTGTCCGGTCGTAGCCTCGAAGCTGAGATCCTTCCGCCGCAGACGGCGTCAGGATGACAAATTAACCGATTTCCACTCGTCCCTTGTAATCCGGTAGATATGGTGCAGGATGTCTTTGAACATCGCCTCTTTCCACAGCGTCATGCCGTTGCGGCGGGCGACGGCGATGGAGGGCGTGTTGGCGGGAGCGATGATCGAAATGATATGCGGAACCGGATAGGTGCGGAAGCCGTGGTCGCGCAGCGCGCGGGCCGCTTCGGTGGCGTAGCCGTGCCCCCAATGCTCGCGGACGAACAGGTAGCCGACTTCGAACTCATTCACGCCGTCAATTTCCTGAATGAGCTGGCCGCACATGCCTACGAATTCGCCGGCGGGCGCATGACCATGCGCCCCTACCGGCTTTATTTCGCACATGAAGAAGCCGTGTCCGTCGCGCTCATACCGCATGACGTTTTTCGCCATCCACAGCTGCTGCACGTCGTTGCGATCATACACCTGCGGATAGTGCTGCATCGCCACCGGGTCAGAGACGATCTGCAGAATATTGTCCTCATCCTCAGGCGCCATCCAGCGCAACCGCAGCCGCTCGGTCTCTAAAAGAGTCCCTCGGGCTTCATTCTTCATCCTTCCGCCTTCGTCCTTTATTTTACACCACGCTCACTTCCAGCGTGACCTTTGCATTCAGCAGCCGCGAAATCGGGCAGTTCGATTTGGCCGTTTCGGCGGCCTTACGAATCGCGTCCGCGTTGGCCGCGCCCGCGTGCACCTTTGTGGCGAGATGAATCTCCGTCACGGTCGCCTTGCCGTCAATCGTGTCGAGCGTGGCCGTGGCCGTCGTTTCGATGCTCTCCGGTGTGAGATTCGCTTTGCCGAGTTCCCCCGACAGCGCCATCGAGAAACACGCGGCATGAGCGGAGGCAATCAGCTCTTCCGGATTCGTGCCGGGAGCGTCTTCGAATCGTGTTTTGAACGTGTAAGACAGGTCCTTGTAAGCGCTTGAACCTGAGGATATCATTCCCAGACCGCCCTTGAGATTCCCCTTCCAAACCGCTGTTGCCTTTGACTGCCTGATCATTTTCCCCCCCGTGTGTGTTTGCTTTGACTAACGAATGACCTTCCGGTACAACGACTCGTACTGCGAAACGATTTTGTCTTCCGGGAACAGCGCGAGCGCGCGTTCGCGCCCGGCGCGTCCCATTTTACGGGCCAGATCGTAATTACTCACCAGCTGCAGCATCCGCTCCGCCATTTGTTCGATGTCGCCAACCGGAACGAGAAAACCGCTCTCGCCATCGGCCACCACTTCGGGAACGCCGCCAACGCGCGTGGCGACAACCGGCACTTCGCAGGCCATCGCCTCCAACGCGGACAAGCCGAAGGATTCATCCTCCGAAGGCATAGCATACACGTCGGCCAGACCCAGCAAGTCGACAATCGCCGGCTGCTTGCCGAGGAATACAACATCGCTCAACACGCCGCCGTCGCGGGCGGCCATTTCCGCCGGCCAGCGTTCCGGACCGTCACCAACCAGCAGCATGCGGCACGGCGTCTTTTGCCGGACTTTGATGAACGCATGCACCAGATCTACGACTCGCTTCACCGGACGAAAATTCGACATGTGCACGATCAGCGGCTCGCCCTCAGGCGCAAACAGGGTTTTGCGAATCCGGCACTGGTCGCGGTTGAAGATTGCGCCGTTTACGAAATTCGGAATCACATCGATCTCGCGCGTGATTCCGAAGCGCTTGTGCGTGTCGTTCGCCAAAGATTGCGATACCGCCGTCACCGCATCCGACTGGTCAATCGTGAACTTCACCACCGGCGCATACGCGGGATGCGAGCCGACCAACGTGATATCCGTGCCGTGCAGCGTTGTGACGATAGGCACTCTATTCCCCGTCATCTGCTTGGCCATGTAGGCCGCCGTGGCGTGCGGAATCGCGTAGTGAGCGTGAATCACATCCAGCCCGTGCAGTTCAATCGCTTCGTAGAGCGTGGACGTGAGCGTGAGTGTGTACGGCGTGTGTTCAAAGAGCGGATAGTGCACGACCGGCACTTCATGAAATACGATATTCGCATGAAAGTCCGGCAGCCGGAACGGCCGCCCGGTCGAGAAGATGTGCACCTGATGGTTGCGGTCGGCGAGCGCGACGCCCAATTCTGTCGCGACGACGCCCGATCCACCGTAGGTGGGATAGCAAATAATGCCGATTTTCATTTTGTTTTGTGTTCCGCCGCCAGCGAAAACAGCAGCGGGATTTGCGGCAGGTTTTCCGGCAAATGATAGAACCCGTCCAGACCTTCCTCCATCTGCGGAAACTGCCGGTAACAGGAATACGGGTACTCTTTGAACTCGGAAAGGTGCAGTCCGGCTCCCCAGAGGGCGTTGAAGATGTCGGCCAACGACCACGCCCATTCGTGCGTTTCGTTTTGCGAAACGTAGGTTTGATCGGCATAGTCCGGCGTTTGGTCCTTCAGCACGATCGGATCGGGCGAATGGAAGTAATTGAACCGCAGCTTGAAGTCGGCGGTCTCATTGTCGAAGATCATGGAGGCCGGGTGAATCTCAACGATAAAGAACCGCCCGCCCGGCTTGAGGAATTTGGCCACGATCTGCGCCCAGCGATTCAAATCAGACAGCCACGTCAGCACACCGTACGACGTGAACACCACATCAAACTGCTCCTTGAGATGCTGGTCGAGTTCGAGCACGTCACATTGCACGAAGCGTGCCCGCGACGTTAAGCCGGAGCGGTGCGCCAGGTCTTTCGCGCTCGCAATGCTCGCGTCCGAAAAATCCACGCCGACGGCGTGCGCACCGAGCCGCGCCCAACTCAACGCACCGAGGCCAAAGTGACACTGCAGATGCAAGACAGATTTGCCTTCCGGATCTTCGCAGGCGCGCCGCTCAATCGCATCGAGCATGACCTCGCCGGCAAGAAACTCGTCCACGCCGTAAAACTTACTCTTGACATGCACCGGCGTGATTTCATTCCACCAGCGGCGGTTGACGCCGTGGGAAGGATGAACACTCATCGGGGCGGCGTAAAGAACTTCACCGGATCGTCAATCCTGATTTTTTCCCGAATCCAGAAGGCTTCGGCGTACTTCACGCCGATTTGATAGCCAAAGTTCTTGAAGCGGGTCTCCAGATCCTCAAAGAAATTGGCACGCGAGAGCAGTGTTGCCGGATCGCTGGAATCCGGATCGAAGAACTGCGACTTGTAGCACTTGGCGGCTTCGATCTTGCGCTCGTAGAACTCCGTGATGTCCACGTACACATTCAAATCCTGCACCCAATGCGATGGAAAATAGAGCAGCCGCCCGGGGACGTGCGGGTCGCCGTCGGCATCGAAATTGCGCGCGCCGGAGAGAAACATGGCATGCTTGACCAGCGCGCTCGCGCCTTCGTGATCCGGATGCCGGTCATGGGGCCAGTGCGTGATCACAAGTCGCGGCTTAAACTTGCGAATCACCTCCACCACCTTGCGGCGGCGGTCTTGCGTGTCTTGCAAATGCATGTCGCCCAAATCGAGATTCACGCGCGCATCGAGACCCATGATTTTAAATGCAGCGTCCGCTTCACTCTGCCGAATCTCCGCTGAGCCGCGCGTGCCGCGCTCGCCACGGGTGAGATCCACCATCCCCGCCGTGTAGCCGAGCGCTTTCATTTTCAGCAATGTGCCGCCGCACGACAATTCCAGATCGTCGGGATGCGCACCAATGGCGAGAACGTCAATCGTTGAAGAAGCCATGAAGGAGTACTGAATTAGGTTAATCCACCGTCACCACAAAATGCTCCGTTGCCAGCGCAGGCAATTCATCGAGCGCGGCGAGCAGCTTGTCCGGCCCATACTTGCTGAGATAGTACCCGGTGCACAACACGCGTTCGGCGAGCTTGTCGCGCGGATGCAGAGCATTCAAGATTTTCTCCAGCCGCGCGAGCGCCGTGGCGTGTTTCTGTTTCAGCGCGCGCTCCGTCTTCTCCTGCAGATGTTCGAGCGGATGCAAGGCCCGTCCGGCGCTGGACTGCGCCGCTCCAGCCAGTGTCGGATCAATCTCGCCGAGCTCATGCTTCAGCCGGGCAAAGATCTGCTCGATTTGCAGGCGGCTCTCCGCGAAAAGCTGCGCCGTGTGACCGTCATCGGCCCCGCGCACGACCTCCTTGCTGAGATCATGCGCGGAGGTCGTGAGGACTTGTTGAACTGTCAGCCCGGCTTTCTCCAAATGCCTCGCGATCTTCTGATCGATCACTGTCACGGACAAGCGCGGAAACAGTGACGGCGGCACAATATCGAACTCTCCATAAAACGGCGTGAGCTGTGCTTGATAATCCATCTCCCCCGGCCCGGCCACATAAGCGATCGTCGGCAAGATGTAATCCTGATACGGCGGTCTGAGCGCGGCTTTGGGACTGATGATGTCCGGATCTTGCCGCGCGAGTTTCAGAAGCTTCTCTTTCGGCAATTGCTCAACGTGGCCGTCCGGATGCTTGAGCTGGCCACTGTAGGACAGGCTGGCGCGGCGATGCTCCCGCGTGAGATAAAAGAAATACGAGTCATGCGTTGGAGTCATCGGCGTATTCCAGCCCGCTGCCACGAGTTCTTTGGCGCGCGCATCGAAGAGTTCCGTCAGGCGCGGTCCCGCTTCGATGATCCGTTCCCACAGCGGAACGGCCATGCTCTTTAGACGCGGGTCCATCCCTTCGATCACCAGCAGCCCGCGCGGCCCGAGCGTTGCCGCGAGTAGCCGCCCCATGGCATCGGCGAGGGTGGTGCTCGCATAGGCACGACTCAGAAGCTCAAAGCCGTGCTCGTGCGGAGCCTCAATTGCGCTTGCCAATTCCGCGAGATGAGTCTCGGCGGACACGCGATATCGTCCAACCTCGTATCCGGAGATTTCTTCGTCCGGTTCGAAGCGCAACGAGCGCAGTTCGCCCGACGACGAAAGGTACGAAGCTTCCCGCACCTCTTCGAGATCATGATCGCGGCCTTCCAGCCAGAAGAGTGGCAGGACGGGAACATTTAAGTGCTGCTCCAGCTCCGCGGCAAGCCGCGTCGCGTGGTATGCCTTCACAAACGTGTAGAGCGGACCGCCAAGGTATCCCACTTGCTGCCCGGTCACGACCATTACCGCTTTTCCGGCAGCAAGAGCATCAAGCCGTGACAATGCTGGGGGTGGACATCCATAATATGCGGAACTCCCCTGAATGATCTTGGCCAGCGCCGGCCAATCTCGCTTACAGGAGAGCGTTTCACGCGCCGCTGCCGCACAGGCTTCAATGTTCGCCGGTGTGCGGAGGAATGGCGAAACCAGACCCGATTGCGTTCCAGTCGACAGTTTCCATGTGCGAGTGAAACCGGACAGTTCCGTGAATGGTATTGCTATATGATCTTTAACGGAAGTGATCCTGCGGTCGTGAGTCAATGTCTTGATTATCATCAAATTAATGAAAAATCGGGGAAAGCATATTGAAATAATATAGTTACGTTTTGAGAGTGAGTCAAATCCCCTCGTTTGTGTTTCTATATCCAGAAACGTATATTTCAAATTCCCATGCGATTTGTGATTTGGATTCTCGCCCTTTGGATCGTCGTCGTGCTCGGCTACCTGGCTTATTCCAAGTGGTGGCCAAGTTCGAGCGGCACGCTCGTTGTGATCTCAGAACCGCCGGGCGCACAAGTGTGGGTGGACTTGAATCCCACGAACGTGACGACTAACGGGACCGTTCACAGTCTCTCTGACGGCCAGCATTCCGTGACTGTGAAGTTGGACACTCTGTTGCCGGAACCGTTCGCTCACGTTGTGCACGTTCGCCGCGGTCGCGTCGACACACTTCATTTCGTGCTTTACTCGCCCGGCGGGCAGCCGGTGCAGCGACAGGCAGCGACGGAGTTATCGCCTCCCAGCATGTCTCGCTCCGTTGCGGAACGGGACTCGGCATTGCATGCGATTCCTTCGTCTGCCGAGTTGCGTGCGCCCGCGAGCGAGCAGGGAGCGACACCGGACAAGATGGCGAGCACTGAGACCTCTGCACGTGTTGAGTACAACCCGGACGTGACTCCGGCTCTCCCGGCGCTGCCGGCCGACGATCCGACGATTAACTGGCGTCCCGATCTGAATCCGACTTCCACGCTGCCTGCATTTCCGGTTGAACAGGGTTCCGCGCAGGCTACGACGCCCGATGAGGGCGGCGTCATTCAGATCACCAGTTCGGAGCCCGGCGCCCGCATTATCATCAATGACCACGAACGGGACGAGCGCACGCCCGCGTCAGTGACGGTGCCCTTTGGCACTTATACGATCCAAGTTGAGTTAAAAGGCTACACGGTCTCGCCTGACCAGCAGTCCGTGCGAATCAGCCGGGCGTCCTCGTCACCGACCGTGCATTTCACGTTGCGCGAGCAGGTAGTGGCAATTCGTGCGTTTTCGGTGCAAACTGAGCCTGTTGAAGGCAGGATCTTCGTTGATAAGATTTTTGTCGGCGAGGGCAGCGCCGCCTGCGAGCGGGATTACGGCACGTATGAAGTGACGTTCGGCGAGGTGGACGGCTGGCGCGCGCCGAAACCGGTTCGCGTCACGTTGACTCCGGCCAAGCCGCAGCATGAAATTCACGCGCGTTACTCGCGGCTTTATCATGCGTTCGCTCAAGCCAACGGCGAAAAAAGCGTTGGCATGGACGGATTCAACCGCTGGAGCACGGGCGTGATCTTTGAAACCGGCGATCCGTTGCCGTCCGAGCTGCTTGGTTCCAAGATTCGCGAGATCCCCGGCAGCAAGAAGTTCGGCTGGGAATTAGCCATGGGCGATCCGAATCGCAACCCCACCGGCGGCGACTACGTGATCTTCAGCTTCACGCTGCCCGAAGACGTGGCGCCGGACAGCCCGTTGAGCCTGCGGCTCTACGCGTACCGTTCGTCGCGCAATTATCCGTTCACGATTACCGGCGGACGCTCGGAGATTGTCGTGGAAGTGAACGGCCGCCGCTTCCTGGACGGCTTCTCGCCGCGTTTCGAAACGTACGCCGCGGATCTGGATCGCTATGAAGAATGGTCGCTGACGCGCGTGCTCAAATCCGGCGAGAACCGGATCATGATTTACTCCGGTGACGGCAACAAGACCTTCAATTACCTTTGGAAAATCGAAATCCTCTGAAGGAGCACATCTTATGCAAAGCACATCTTCGGTCGCGGAACGGGCGCGTGATTTCCTGAACCGGCGCACGCTCGCGCTCGTCGGCGTGTCACGCAATGAAAAGGACTATTCCCGCTGGTTGTTTCGCCGTCTCAAGAAGACGGGATATCAGGTGCTCGCTGTCAATCCCAACAGCACCCGGATCGACGGCGAGCCGTGTTACAAATCGATTGCCGAACTTCCCCAGCCGGTGGACGGCGCGCTGTTGATGACATCCGAGTCGAAGCTGCCCCACGTCATCGGCGAATGCGTGACGGCAGGAATCCGTTCCATCTGGATTTACGGCGTCGGACATCCCCGCAAATTGGACGTCGACACGCGCACCTTTTGCGAACAGCATCACGTTCAACTAATCAACGGCTTGTGCCCGATGATGTTTTTGCGCGACGCCGCCTGGCCGCACCGCTTTCACGGTTGGATCGCGGAGACGTTCATGTATCGCACCTCGCCCGCTTAAGACAGCCAACACTTCACTCTTTGTTCATCATGCCAATTGATGTGATTCCCTGATGTCCATGTTCAATCGCCAGCAGCGTTTCATTCACGATATGGGTTGGACCGAGATCGTCAAGTTCCTGATTCTGTCGAACGTGACGATCTTTGCCGTGCAGGAGCTGTTTCAACTGCGTGGCTACTTCCTCCATTACTTCGCGCTCGTGCCGGTCACGTTCTTTGAGGGCCGCATCTGGCAGCTCTTGACGTACATGTTCCTGCATGGCGGCCTCGGGCATATCTTCTTCAACATGCTCGCCCTGTTCATGTTCGGATCGGTGCTCGAACGCGAGTGGGGCTCCCGGGAATTTCTCAAATACTACCTGCTCACCGGACTGGCGGGCGGGTTGTGCTACGCCGCCTTCAACCATAACTCATTTACGCCGACCGTTGGCGCGTCCGGGGCCATTTACGGCTTGCTGGTCGCGTATGCCGTGTTGTTTCCGAACAATGTGATTTATGTCTGGTTCGTGCTGCCGCTCAAGGCCAAATGGTTCGCGCTAATTTTCGGCCTGATCGAGTTCCTCGCCAGTTTCGGCAGCGGCAGTCAGGTCGCGCATCTGGCGCATCTCGGCGGCATGGTGGTCGGCTATGCTTATCTCAAACGGCATCGTTTCATTCGCCATTCGTTCGGAGGCATGCGAACTTGGCGCGAACGCCGCGAGGAAGAGCGTCAGCGGCGCGAAGAGCAAAGCCTGGATGAGATCCGCCGCGAGGTTGACGAGCTGCTTGACAAGATCAACCGCGTAGGGATGAACGGCCTCACCAAAGCCGAACAGAAACGGCTCGAAAAATACAGCCGCATCCTCCGCGAACGCGAACGGGAGAGACTCTGATCCGACGTCGCACAAGGTATTGAAAACAAGACGGCAGCCGAAGGGCTGCCGCTTTTTTTCTCTGGACAAGCGTGCGCATTGGGAGGAAACGGGCCGGTCTGAGCCGATCCTATCGGGTCTGTTCGGAGTTAAGAGGCTATCCCATCGGCTCTTACTGACTTCAAGCAAAGTGCCAAGACGTCTTGCGGATTGACATGCCGCGACGTAAGTTGTACGAGGTAGAAATCCAGATGCTTAGAACGCTCGAACAGCTATAGGATATGTTATGAAGTGGTGCTGCGGTTTTTTCGCACTTGTGTTGGTCTCGGCCGTGCTCGCACAGGCTCCGGACACGCTCTGGACGCGCGTCTACGGCGGGACGGCGGATGACTGGAGTTACGATATTGTGCAGGCCGATGACGGTAATTACGTGCTGGCCGGTTCCACTAAGTCTTTCGGCGCTAACCCGACCACCGGCAATGCGCACATCTTGAAAATCGATGACAATGGTGATACGTTGTGGACCAAAGCCTACGGCGGGACATCCGGCGAAGACGTGGATGCCGTGCAGCAAACCGGTGACGGAGGCTATATCCTGGCCGGATACACGTCTTCCACCGGTGCGGGCGGCGCGGACTTCTATCTGCTGAAGTTGGACGCCGACGGGAATGAGGAATGGTCGCGCGCCTATGGTGGAAGCAGTCACGAAGAAGCACGCGCGCTGCAGCAGACGGATGACGGCGGATACGTGATCGCCGGATACACGCGTTCCTTCGGCGACAATGTGCCCACGTTTGAGAATTTCTATGTCGTGAAAACCGACGCCGACGGCGACACGCTCTGGACGCGCGCTTACGGCGGCGCCGGCGCCGAAATCGCTTATGGCATCGAGCAGAATGCAGACGGCGAGTATTACGTTGCCGGTTACACCGCTTCGTACGGCAGCGGCGGCCTCGACGCATGGCTCGTGAAGCTCAACGCGAATGGTGATACGATCTGGACGCGCACCTACGGCGGACTTGGCCCGGAGGAAGCAGCCGCGCTCACTCCGACGAGTGACGGCGGCTATGCGCTGGCCGGAGTCTCGTCGTCTTTCACGCCCGGCATCAAGGAGTGCTATCTTGTGAAAGTTGATGCCGAGGGGACGTCGCAGTGGTCACGCCATTACGGCGGCGCCGACCATGATCAAGCTTATTCAGTAGAGCAAACATATGACGGCGGATTTATCCTCGTCGGCACGACCAAGTCGTACGGCCCCGGAGTCCCCGCGCAAAACAACTACTATTTCGTGCGCACGGACACGGACGGTGATACGCTTTGGACAATGGTCTTCGGCGGCACCGGCAACGAGCTCGCCAGCGCGGTACGGCAAGTGACGGGCGGCGGCTACATCGTTGCGGGTTACACGCGCTCGTATGGAATCGGCGCACCCAATGCCAATGCCTACGTCATCCGGCTGGAACCCGAAGTTTTCATTCCGCAAGGCGTGGTTGCCAAAGTTCAGGGCGGCAATCTGATCCTGTATTGGAATAGCGACGACAATTCCAATTATCGCGTGTACAGCGACGCCGCTTCCGACGGCCTGTTCGAAACGCTCGAAGGCAGCACGAGCGACACGACTCTCACGATTACAGACTTGTCCGCGGCGGAGAAGTTCTATCGCGTGGTGGGATCCACTCCACCGTAGTCAAGTCAAGAGATCATTATTGAGAAGGCGAACCAAATTGGTTCGCCTTTTTCAATGCCTAACCTTCGAGTCCCCACCTATTTCAAGAGCACAATCTTCTCCGTTGCTAATGCTCGATTTCCGATCGGCTGCCAAACGCGCACGAGATAAATGCCGGAGGTGAGATGAGCTCCATCAAACGTCAGTCTCTTTTCAAACGCTAACGGTCCTGACCAGATCTCCTGCACACGTCTTCCCAGAATGTCAAACAACTCTACCCGCACAATTGCTACCTGCGAAGGGACAAGTGACAGCGTGACGCTGCTGTTGAAGGGATTTGGATAGGCACTGAGTTCAAATGTTTCCGGCAGCGGCGCATGAATCCCGCGCACGCTCAGGAATGACGTGTCGGGATACCAAGGGTCAAACTGCAAGTCCCCTTCCACGGTATCCCCTTGACCGAACGGATTGCGTGTCTCGTGGTACGGCCCGGTCGAATCTCCCCACCAGTTCCAGCGCGCGTCCATCAGCCAATCTCCCCGCGCGGCAAAGTTCGTGTTATGGAATACATTCCCGCGCAGAATCAGGCTGTCATCATTGGCAAAAATCATGTCCGCTGCGGGCAAGCTATCATGGTCAAGGTCATAAAACCGGTTGCGCTCAAGCAGCGCACCAACACCGACTGAGTGGATTGCCTTCGCCCGATACGAGTGCCCGACAACATCCGTAAAGACGTTATTCCGAGCTTCGACAAGTTGTCCCGTCCCAAAGCCCTCATCCCAATGCAGATACAAAACACTGAACATCTGGCTGTTGTCATGGGAAAGATGAATTAGCGTATTATTCTCCACCAGGACCGGGTGACCTGTCAGTTCAATGTTAATGACTCCGGCGTAGTTCCGGCAATTCACAAACAGGTTGTCTGCGACCCGCGCACTCCCGGCGTACCCCACGCTCAGCACGTAGTACGACGAACTGTCAGGACCAAAGATGCAATCTTCGACCACTGCGTTGTCTCCGTGTGCCTTCAGGATGTCGCCGCCGATGGAGTGTGTTTCCCCGAAGTGACAACGGACAAACGATGCATTCGCGCCATAACTTGAAACAACAAAGGATGCTTTAGCCGAGAAATAACAGTCCAGGGCGTGCCAGGACACCCCCACTCCCCTCAAACAGGCGGCAGTGTCATCGCGAAACATGCAACGCTCTAATTCGATCTCACCTACTTCGGGGATCTGCATGAATCCCACGTAGGTCGAGTCAATTTGACAGCCGAACATCCTCACATCCATGGCGCGACTGACTATCCCGCCATAGTGCCCACCGGGAATTCGGGGAAACATCTCCGCGCCGTTGCGAAAACGAAGATGCACTATGATCGGATGAGAACCCTGCGGAAGTGTCAAACATGCCAGCGAATCCGAACCCGGCAGCGAGGAGGGATCGATCAGCGGACGCGGATAATTCCCTGTGTCCACTTCCACGTCGCCCCGCAATACAAAATGCAGCGGAGGCGCCACCAGCGCCTCCGCATACACTCCAATGGCAACCAGCACCGTGTCGCCATCAGCGAGGCTATCGAGCCCCGCTTGGACGCTCGGCGCTTGCTCAGGGACACGAATCACTCGCCCCTGTAACGCAGACGCTGCACAGCAGATCAGGACCGGAAATATGATGAACTGTCTCAATAGCATGTCGCGGTCTGACCGAATCGTAAACATGCATGAGCCGTGCAACTCAGATTGCAGTTCGCGCAACCCTCTTCGTCCGGGCAATGATACAGACAAACGTAGAGAGTATATCTGTGATTTGTTTGCAGTGTAACGGTGCAGGTTTCATTGCAATCCCCGTTATCGCAATTCGATGTATGACAATTGCTGATTGGGTGATCGCTTTCGTAGAGATAGCAGCATGTGCGGCAGTCGCCGCAATCCCCGTTCGTACACGTTGTCCATACATCGAAGTAGTAGGTGCCCGTACATGTTGCCAGAAACGAGTATGAACTGCATCCAGACTGTGTCCCATCGCACGATGTAACACTACAGCCCGTGTCCGTGCCATTGACAAGCTGATAGCAGTCCGGACTATCTCCCTGTGCCCAAAGTGCTGCGCTCATAACGAGCATAATGACCATTATGAAAGTTGCTCTCATGTACGGTCTCTTTTGTGATTTGTGTAGCTTGCAGAAACTCCACGAACCTCCAGACCGCACTATAGGTAACAAAAAAAAGGCACTTAGTCAAGCCCTTATGGATTTTTTGCGAAATATTTTAATCTATTGTATTCCGATAGCTTACTATAACCACGTGAGAGATAATAGATATTTTTGATTTGCCTCGCCACCAGCCCGTTAACCGGGTAGCGCAAAGCAGGTCGCCGGCAATCAGAGCTTCGGCTTGCGATTCAGCGGAAAACGAATCGCAAACGTGGTGCCGACACCGAGAGTTGATTCTACGGAAATCTCCGCAACACGGCGGAGAAGTTTCATCGCGTGGTCGGTACTGCTATCCCTTAGTTGACACAAGTCATCACAACAAAAAGGGCGAACCGGTTTGGTTCGCCTTTTTCAATTCCTAACCTTCGAGTCCCCACCTATTTCAAGAGCACAATCTTCTCCATTGCTAATGCTCGATTTCCGATCGGTTGCCGGACGCGAACGAAGTAGATTCCAGAACTCAGGTGCGAGCCATCAAACGACAGCCGCTTCTCATACGCCAGCGGCCCCGACCAGATCTCCTGCACACGTCTTCCCAGAATGTCAAACAACTCTACCCGCACAA
>CAYJKM010000049.1:0-14240 GCA_964370805.1 uncultured Alphaproteobacteria bacterium
GGCACGAACTCTCCCTGCAAGCGGGCGATCAGATGACGTGGAATCTGGGTCTGGCGGCGGGAAATGCGGATGTTGGATCGGCCAAACTCACGTTCACCTCGAGCGTCGAAGGTCAACTATGGGAACGGCAATTCGGCAGCGACGGTGCGAACGCTCGCGAAGACGTCAAGATTTCCAAACCCGCGCGCTATCGCATCACGCTGAAGTCCGATGGCAAAGCCGGGCGCGTCGCGGACCTCGGCGCGTGGGCCAAGTATGCTCCAGGCAATCGCACGCCGTTCCCTCCGCCCAGCGTGCAAAAGCTCGCCGAGAGTTTCAGCACCGGAGACAAGTTTGTCGTCGAGTTCGAGTTTCTCTTTGCGGACACGCTCAAGCTGCAAACGCTGCGGGAACTCGATCTGCCCAAGAACCTCGCCTACACATGGGCGATTACCCCGCTGCAGGATTCGATTGCTTGCACGGCCACGGTATCACGCTGGCTTGGCGACGCGGGCTTGATTCGTTTGCGCGAAGGTTCGCCCAAAGGCGGCACGATCACGCTCCGGCTCGAACTGAACATCAGCGAGAGCGGTGAGAATACGGTCTATATCGGTCAGGGTGCCAAGCCGCCCGCCTGGCTTCCGGCCACGGCGCGCATGACGACCATTCACGTGCATAATCCGTGGAGAGCCGTCATCGTTCCGCCGATTGCCGTGCTGGCTGAAACATTGGCGCATCGCGCTCCCGATCCGCCGCGCGCACCCTATGCCGCGATCAGCTTCCGCGCTCACGGTCTGGATACGGCAACCGTGCGTCAGCTCAGTGAAATCTATGCCGAGCGCGACAGTTTGATTGCGCAGCGGTACGTCCGCCGCAAATCGGTGATCGGTTACGACACGCTCTTTCTCCGTTCCGCTCACGCTTTCATGCCGCCGGATTTCCACGCCTCCGTCACCACTCCACTGACTCAACCGAGTAAAGAAAAGGTGCAGCGCGAACGCAAGCGCACCGTGACCTGGTTCGTGGACGGCGCGAAGGAAGATGTGGAAGCCACGAAGCTCTTCGAGTGGCGTTATGACGAAACCCGCGCCGCGCTTCCCGCCGCCAAAGACGAAATCTTCTGGGATGGCAGCGAGCTTCCGCTGGCTCCTGAGTTGCGCACGCATCGCGCGGTCATGGCTGACCAGCCCGCCGTGATTCAGTTGGCTCCACCCACGTCGCTCGATCCGCAGATGGAGCAGCGCCGCCGCTATCTCGCCACCTATCAAAACGTCTGGGCTGTCTATTTGGAGAACAGCTCCGACGACACTCTGGTGCTGGTCTGGCGTCCGGCGCAAGAGATGGAACGTCCGCTGCTTTCCGGCTTCAAACGCTGGCCCAAACTCGCGCGCTATGCGGTTGGCATCTTCGCGATTCTCGCGTCACTCGGTGTGGTCGCTATGTTTGAATTGCGTCGCCGTGAGCGCAAACGGTTGAGCATCGCCAAGGAACTCGACGCCGAATTGGAGAAGGCGCGTCAGGTGCAGCTTAAGCTCTTGCCGGCTGCAGGGCTCAACGTCACCGGCATCGAAATCTACGGTCTGCATCAATCCATGCAGTCCGTCGGTGGTGACTATTACGATTTCTTCCCGCTCGAAGACGGCAGCGTGCTGTTATGCGTGGCCGACGTGGCGGGACACGGTCTCGCCGCCGCCATGCTCATGTCCAACTTGCAGGCCACGCTCCGCGCCGTAGCACAATCGGGCAAAACCGTTTCCGAAATGGTGCAGCTCTTGAACCGCGAGATGTTTACCCGCACCTCGCCGGAGCGCTTCGTTACCCTGCTGCTGGCAAAAATTTCCGCTGACCGTTCGTTGATTACGATCTGTAACGCGGGACACAATCCCGGCTACATCGTGCGCACGAACGGCAATATCAATGAACTCGACGCGGGCGGTCTCATGCTCGGCGTGATGGATATCTTCCCCTTCATCGAAGTGGACGAGGGCTTGGATCCCGGCGACATGATCGTCGTTTACACCGACGGCATTCCCGAGGCCACGATCGGCGAAGAGGATATGTTCGGCTACGACCGGCTGAAGTACTACCTGACGAACAACCGCAGCGAGCGCTTAGCCGATATCGCGCAGGGCTTGTTCCGCCGTGTGACTCCCGCCGGCAACGGGATGATTGAGGATGACATGGCGATTGTGCTCGTGCGGATCAAGCCCGAGCGCAAATCCGCTCCTCAGCCTCACGCCGGTTCCGAAAAAGAAAAACGTACCTAATGCGGTGTCGGCTGCACATCGAGCGAATCCGCACACAATTGATAAGCAGCCGACCCTGACCACTTTCAAGTCTCAAGTCTCACGTCTCAAGTCTTCTTATGCCTACCATTCTTGTTTTCTGCGAATCCAAATCCGGCAAGCT
This sequence comes from uncultured Alphaproteobacteria bacterium, assembly GCA_964370805.1. Classification (GTDB taxonomy): domain Bacteria; phylum Electryoneota; class RPQS01; order RPQS01; family RPQS01; genus CAYJKM01. The sequence continues at coordinate 2,389 of CAYJKM010000049.1, forward strand.
GAAAGCCGTCACCCGCGAGGCCGTCTCCGCGGCGAAAAAATTGTCGCAGTCCCTCGGCGCTTCCGTCACCGCTGTCCATCTCGGTCCTGAAGTAGCGGATGCCGCGTCCCTCGGTGCGTTCGGCGCGTCCAAAGTGATTCAGGTTACGAATCCCGAACTCGCGCATTACTCCACCGAAGGCTACGCCCAAGCCGCCGCCGAGATCATTAAGGCGGAAAACCCTGCTGCGGTGATCATGACTGCTACCGCGCGCGGCAAAGATCTCGCTCCGCGCATTGCCGCTCGCGTCGGTGCGGCCCTGCTCTCCGATTGTACCGACACCAAAGTGGACGGCGGCGAGTTCCACGCGCTGCGTCCGATCTACGCGGGCAAGGTCCTGATGTGGGCGAAAGTGAAAGGCGCTCTGCCTCTGCTTGCACTTCGCCCCAAAGCGTTTCTCGCCGAAGAATCCGGCGGCACGGCGACCGTGGAATCGCGTTCCGTAACGCTCGATGCGAGCAAGATTCGCGCGCGGGTCGTGGAAGAAAAAGCTGCGGGCGGCGCGCTCCTCGACGTGAGCGAAGCGGATATCGTCGTTTCCGGCGGCCGCGGCTTGAAAGGCCCGGAGGGTTTCGGGATGATTGAAGATTTGGCCAAAGCGCTCGGCGCTGCTGTCGGCGCCTCGCGCGCGGTCGTGGATGCGGGCTGGCGGCCGCACAGTGAGCAGGTCGGTCAAACGGGCAAAGTGGTTTCGCCCACGCTCTATGTCGCCGTCGCCGTCTCCGGCGCGGTGCAGCATCTCGCGGGCATGACCACCAGCCGCACGATTGTGGCGATCAACAAGGATGCCGACGCCCCGATCTTCAAAGTCGCTACCTATGGCATCGTCGGCGATGCCTTTGAAATCGTACCCAAGCTGACGGAAGAATTGAAGAAAATCAAGGAACGCGGATAATCATCGTAGGGACATGGCTTGCCATGTCCGATTCCGGTGGACTTGTACATGCCCCGCATCTTTCTGTTCGCAATCATTGTCCTGTCGCTGTCATCGTTTGCGCATGCGCAAACGACGGTGGCCGACTCGTTGTTTCACGTCGCCCAGACGGCCTACGAGGACGGCGATTTCTATGGGGCGGAGCTGGCGGCGCTGCGCGGGCTGCGTGTGGCGGAAGATGCTGATCCGCTCGACAAGCTCAAGTTCCACCTGCTGCTCGGCTTTGTGTATGTCGCGCGCGATCAGGTCACCGAGGCGCGGAACGAGTTCGTCAAAGTCGTCTCGATCAACCCGGCCTACGATCTCGATCCGGTGCAAACCTCGCCCAAGATCATCGACGTGTTCCGGCAGGCGCGCAACGAATATCTCGCGCGGGTCGCAAGCGAACCGGCCATTTATCGCATGCCGCAGGCCGACGTGCGTTTGTCGGCATCGTGGCGCTCGCTCGTCCTGCCCGGCTGGGGCCAGGTGTACAAGAATCAGGACACAAAAGGCGCTGCCATCGCCGCCGCGCAGGTGCTGTCGCTCGCCGCGCTGGTCTTCATGCAAACCGAAGTCAACCGCCGCCACGACGACTATCTGCGCATCAAGGATTACAACAACCCCGACGTGGAAGACCGCTATCAGGAGTACCGCCGCGCCTATCAGACGCGCAACGTCGTCGGTTACATCACGCTCGGAATTTACTTCGTGAATTATCTCGACGCGCTCTATACGCCCGTGTTCAAGAAACGGCCGGAGATCGTCGTTAAATAGCTAAGATGACCTATACTATCCATCGCGATTGCCGCCATTTCCGTGGCGACCTCCCCTGCAAACCGCATAAGCTGTACGGCGTGATCTGCGCCGGGTGCCCGCATTACGATCCGCTCAAAGAGCGCATCCTGATTCTTAAGCTCGCGGCGGCGGGAGATGTCATTCGCACGACGCCGCTCTTGCGCAGGTTGCGCGTGGAATACCCGCAGGCGTGGATCACGTGGGTGACGGAAACGCCGGAAGTCGTGCCGACGCGCGCGGTCGATTCGAGTGGCGCGGATGAGGTATTGCGCTGGGGACATGATGCGTCGCTGATTGCCGAACAAACGCCATGGGATTGGGTAATCGTCCTGGACAAGGATCGCGCCGCGTGCGCGCTTGGGGATCGCGTCCCCGCCACCAGACGCTCGGGCTACGCGTTGGCTGAGGACGGCCGCCCCGCTCCGCTGAACGACGCGGCTTACGCCAAATTCCTCACCGGCATTGACGACAATCTCAATCGCGCTAACCGGCTCAGTTATCCGCAGGAAATCTTTCGCATCTGCGATTTCGAGTGGCAGGGCGAAGAGTACGTGCTCGATCCGTGCCTCGAGCAACAGCTTCCGACAGGTATTCCAAAGGAGCGTCCGCTCGTCGGTCTCAACACCGGCTGCGCACCACGCTGGAAGACGCGCCTTTGGCCTGAGCCGCATTGGACCGAGTTGGCCAAGCGGCTGCGCAAGGAGGGATTTGGCGTGCTGCTGCTCGGCGGCCCGATTGAGCATGAGAAGAATCAGCGTATTGCCGCGGCGAGTGGTGCGATTTACCTCGGTCACTTTCCGCTGCGGCAGTTCATCCGGCTCGTCGGTGAGATTGACGTGATGGTTACCGCCGTCACGATGGCCATGCACCTCGCCATCGGTCTCGGCAAGCGGCTCGTGCTCTTCAATAATATTTTCAACCGTCACGAATTTGAGCTTTACGATCGCGGCGAGATCATCGAACCCTCGCCGCCCTGCATTTGCACGTTCAAGAGCGATTGCGAGCTGCACTGCATGGATCGCATTCAACCTGCGCAGGTGGTCGAAGCCATAGAGCGTCAGGTCGCTGTGACGACATGAAAATCGTGCTTGTCGGGCCGGCCTATCCGCTTCGCGGCGGCATTGCCCAGTACCTTGCGATCCTCTATGCCAAACTCCGCGAGGCGGGTCACGACGTTCACGTCGTCTCGTTCATCAAGCAGTTTCCCGAATGGCTGTTTCCCGGCAAGACGCAGCTTGAGCACAGCGAGGACGTGATTGACGTCAGCCCCGTCGCGCGCTTTGCGCCGCTTGGCCCGCGCAGTTGGTGGCGCACGTACCGCGAAATCGCCCGTCTCAATCCGGACCTCGTCATTTTCAAATGGTGGATGCCATTCTTCGGCTTGGGCTATTGGGCGGTACAACGCTGGGTACAGAAGCATACTAAGGCTCGCGTCGTTTACATTCTCGATAATGTGATTCCGCACGAGCGCCGTCCCGGCGACAAGTTTCTCTCGAGGCTCGCCGTCTCGCAGACCGATTTCTTCATCGCCCAAAGCAAGACGGTCGAGCAAGACTTCTTTACATGGTTTCCGAAGATCGATCCCGCGCGCATGAAATGTTCTCCTCATCCGATTTACGATTGCTACCCGGCCTTCCGCGGCGATCAAGCCGCCGCCCGTGAAGCGTTGGGACTTGACAAGAATGCGAAGTGGCTGCTGTTTTTCGGCTTTGTGCGGCACTATAAAGGGCTCGATCTGCTGCTGCAAACGCTGCCTGAAATCCGCCGTCGCCTATCCGATGTTCACTTGATTGTCGCCGGTGAATTTTACGAGCCGCGTGAAACGTTTGACAAGCAAATCCACGAACTCGGCCTCGAAGATGTCGTTGTGATTCACGACAATTACACTCCCAATGAGAGAGTCGGTGCCTACTTCGCCGCGTGCGACGTCGTGGCACTCCCCTATCGCAGCGCCACGCAGTCGGGCATCATTCAAATCGCTTATGCACAAGAGACGCCGGTCATCACCACGAACGTCGGCGGCTTGTCCGAAGTCGTGGTGGACGGCGTGACTGGCTTCATTGTGCCGCCGCAAGACAACATCGCCCTTGCCGATGCGGTGGAAAAATTCTACCAACGGGGCGGCCGGGCTGCTTTCACCGACGGCATCCGGAGCGAGAGTCGCCGCTTTGGCTGGGACGGAATGATCGACACGATTATGCAATTTGCGAAGGAGCCGCGTGGCCGCTAAAGCCATCGAATACGATCCGCTCAAGGCGAAACTCGGCAAGCTTGTTTCGCGCAACGTGCTGCTGCGCCGCCTGTTCTATACCGCGCTGGGCATGCTGTTCCTTCGTCAATGGCATGTTCGAGCGGTACTCAAGCGCATCGCGCGAGAACGCGGCAACGCGGTCCGCGGAATTCTGGATGCCGGTTTCGGTTTCGGCCAATACACCTACTTGATGGGCAAGCTCTTTCCTTGGGCGCAGATCTTTGCCGTGGACGTGAAGGAAGTGCAGGTGGATGACTGCCGCTGGTTCACGGAGCAGGTCGGCCAGAAACACACGAAGTTCGAAGCCGCAGATTTGACTCGCTTCCGCGACCCGGAGCGCTTCAACCTCGCGCTTTCCGTGGACGTCATGGAGCACATCGCCGAAGACGAGGCCGTCTTCGCCAATGTCTTTGCCTCGCTACGCTCCGGCGGCACGTTTGTCATTGCGACGCCTTCCGCCGAGGAAGGCGTGGATTATCATGAAGAGCAGGAAGATTTCAGCGTCGTCGGGGAGCACGTCCGCCACGGCTACACCAAACCTGAGTTCGTCGAGAAAATCACTCGCGCCGGATTCACCGTCGAGAAGTTGAAGTACGTTTACGGCCCGGTTTGGGGACGCATCGCGTGGCTGATCCTGCAGCGCATTCCGATGCGGATGCTCTCGCTTTCGAAGCTGTTCGTAATCTTCGTTATCCCCTGGATGCTTGTCCTCTATCTTCCCGCGGCGCTCTGCATGTGGCTTGACGTGCATACGACCAATCACACCGGCGGCGGCTGGCTAATGGTGGCAAGAAAGCCGTGACCCGTGCGACGTGAGAGTTGAAAGGCGGCCGTCCGGTCGCCTTTTTCATTGACTGCTTCACCGTTCATATTTCATACCTCATCTATACGAAGACTATTGGCGGCTATTGGCCGCCATTTTTGTTGCACTTGCGTCAACCTCACGGAGATTCGATAGTTGCGAAATGGCAACGCTGGTTGAAATCACACAACCGTCTGAGCCACTCAGGTGGAAATGAGAAAACACATGGTTGGTATGGTCAGGAATGTAGGGATCGCAAATCATGGAAGTTGCGTGTTCGCGACCCTCGTGGAGCCGCATGGCCTGAGGCTTGCCCTATGCCTATCCCGTATGAAACGATGACGACGATTTCGGTCATGGATGAAAGATGTAAGGAGAATGGTATGAAACGGCTCTTTCTGATCCTCAGCACGCTGATCTGGTGCTCGGGAGCATTCGCGGCAAATGTTACGTTTACTGATGTCTCGGATTTGATCGAGGCAAATCACTCCAATGCGGCGACTGTGGCATGGGGCGACTTCGATCACGATGGTTTGGTAGATCTCCTGATCGCTGACGCCGGCACTAAAGGCAGCCAGATTTATTTGAACGGCCGCTATGGCTTCACGAATCCGAATGCTTCCTTTGACGTGTCACACCTCGTCCGCCTTCGCACGGCTCAGCTGATCGATTTTGACAATGACGGACGACTCGATATTTTCTGTCTCACCAATGACGAATTCGGCGCCCGGCTCTATCGCCAGACCGAATCCCGCCGCTTTCAGGAAGTAAACCTGCTGCCGGTAGTGGAGCACGGCATGACGATTCGCAGTGCCGTCTGGACCGACATTAATGGCGACGGCTGGCTGGATATTCTGCTGAGCAACACGCGCGAGGAACCGTATCTCACGTCGCTCCGACAGGAAGACAATCAATTCATCGAAGAGCGCGGCGGCTCAGAACTGCCGCCGAATCTGATCAACGTCGGGGCGATTTGCCTGATCGACTTCGACAATGACTATGATCTGGATATCTTTCTCGGGGCTCGTCTGCGCACTCCGTCGCGGTTGCTGCGCAATGACGACGGCCGCTATCACTCCTGGGGCGAGGTGGCGAATCTGTCCAAGCCCTGCGGATTGACAGCCGCCGCCTGGATGGACTACAACAACGACCAGTATCTGGACTTAGTGAGTTCCGGCCAATCGGGTCAGAGCTTCCTGATGGAGTCAGAACCATACGACGAATCGCGCATCTTCACGGATCAAGAAGGAATGCCCGGGTTCATGGACGGCATGAATTCCAGCAAGTATGTCTGCCCGGCGGACTTCAATGCCGACGGATGGCAGGACCTGCTGGTCGTCTGCACCAACACGCGCGATCCCAAGATTATGTTCAATATCCAGGGCCAGTCATGGACGATCCAACCGATTGTCGCGCCGGAGTGGCGTGAACGTTCCATGGTTACCAATGCCTGCGCGCTGGCCGACTATGATGCCGACGGCGACATTGACATCGCACTCGCGTCAGGTCAAGACGGCGTCAGACTGTTGCGCAACGACACTGAAATCGTACAGGAATGGATCGGCATCAAGTTAGTGAATACTTTGAATCTCTCGCCCGTACTTGATGCGCAGCTGCTGATGTCGTTCCAGAACTGCAAGCGGGTTGGCACCACGTCCGCCGCCGTATCTTCGCCGGGAGGCGACAGCCCCACGATCATGTTCCGCAGCACTGACCCGGACAAGTCGGAGGAAGTGACATTGACGGTGCATTGGCCGAACGGCATACTTCGCGACTATACGCTCGCGGATCTCGAATTGAACAAGGTCAATAAGCTCATTCTCCCGGACGATGACACGATCCACCTTAGCACATTCCTGCCGCCGCAAGATGCGGTAGTCCGCGTGAGCAATGCACCTAATCCGTTCAATCCCACCACGACAATCAACTTCGAGCTGTCGGAGTACGGCAATGTGCGTCTGGCGGTGTACGATGTGCTCGGACGTGAAGTGGTGCTGTTGGCCGACGCTCCTTATGAAGCCGGTGCACATGCACTGACCTTCAACGCTGCTGATTTGCCGACCGGACTCTATTTCGCGCGGTTGTCAGCCCTCGGCCAGACGAAACTGCATCGCATGCTGCTGGTCAAGTGACCTTGCGACGTGCCGCAAGGTCATCCTGAGCATCGCCTTGCGATGCGAAGGATCACTCGGTTAAGTATGGGCGACTGCGGGACCTCCCGCCCGCGTTGCCCTTAGGCAGGCCCCCGCCCCTCCCGCGGGGGCTTGTATGTAAGAACAAACAACCCGCCTTCCGGGCGGGTTGTTTTCATGCTCCGATATTCTTATCTTTTATCGCGGCCGCTTGCTACGGCCGACACTGACCATGTAGAGCGGTTCCGCTTCTGTGAGCAATAGCGCCTGCACTTTCGCAGGATTGACGTAACCAATGGCGACAGAACCTATTCCCAATGCCTCGGCCTGCAAATGAAGGTTTTGTGCCGCATGCCCTGCTTCAAGCAATACGAGCCGCGGCGCCATGTCTCCGTATTCCTTGCGAGTGCGCTGCTCGACAGCGGTTAACACAATATTAACCGGCACGGAGGCGATGAACTCCTGCTGGGACGTGTGTTGGCAAAGCTGTGCGGAAAAATCTCCATCGCGCACCAGCTTCAGCCGGTGTTTGCGCATCCCCGGTCCCGGCAGGTAGTGATACACCCCCGGCGCGAGATCCCTGACGTCGCGCACCACCGCGTACACGTCAAGCGGATACGTGGCTCCCGCTGACGGCGCCGCCCGCAGATTGTCTTTCGACGTGATCCCTTGACATGACCATAAGAGCTGCGCCAATTCGGCCAGCGTAAGCGGCTTGTCGCTGTACTCACGGATCGAACGGCGCGTGTAAATAACCCGTTCCAACGATCGCTTGCCGGCCGTTACCGGACGCGGCAAATCGATCACAGTTGCTTCGACGTCGGTTTCCATTTCCTGACTGTCCTGACTTGCTGACGTGGAAGTTCAAGATACGAAAACCAAAGCGTTTTTTCAACTGATTCATTCTCTTTCATTCTTTTCGATTTTCGCTTTTTCGCTTCTCCCATGTCTGATTTCTTTCCTTCCCTGATTCCCGGCGCGGCCACGCGCGGCACGCCGCTTTCCGTCTTCAGCCCTTATGACGGCACTGAAATTGCCGTTTGTGAAACGGCCGATCTCGCCGCCATTGACGTGGCCTTGACCACTGCGCACGCGCTCTTCAAGGATCGCGATCGCTGGCTACCGCTTCCGGAGCGTCTCGCCATTCTGGAAAAGGCCATGGATATCATGAAGAATTGCGCGGAGCAGTTGGCGGTCGACGCCGCCCGCGAAGGCGGCAAGCCGTTGATCGATTCGCGCGTTGAAGTCACGCGCGCCATTGACAGTATTCGCATCTGCATCGAAACCATGCGCACGGACGCGGGCCGCGAGATTCCGATGAACCTCAACGCCGCGTCGCGCCGGCACTTCGCCGTCACCCGCCGGGAACCGATCGGCGTGGTGGTAGCGTTCAGCGCGTTCAATCATCCGCTGAATCTGATCGCGCATCAAGTCGGCCCCGCCATCGCCGCCGGCTGCCCGGTCATTGTCAAGCCCGCCGAGAGCACGCCGCTCTCTTGTCTCCGCTTCGTGCAAATCCTCCGCGAAGCCGGGCTGCCCGCGGAGTGGTGCATTCCCGTTATCGCCGAGAATCTCGACGTTGCGCAGCAGCTCGTCATCGACCCGCGTATTGCCTTCTTCTCGTTTATCGGCAGCGCTCGCATCGGCTGGATGCTGCGTTCCAAGTTGGCACCGGGTGCGCGCTGTGCGCTCGAACATGGCGGCGCTGCTCCCGTTATCGTTGCGGCCGATGCCGACGTGGAGGAAGCGCTGCCGCTTATTGCCAAGGGCGGATTCTATCATGCCGGTCAGGTCTGCGTATCGGTTCAGCGCGTGTTTGTTCACGAGAGCATTGCCAGAGACTTCGCCAAGCGGCTCGCGGCACTCGCCAAGCAGATGAAGATCGGCGATCCCACGCAAGCTGACACGGAAATCGGTCCCCTCATCCGCATGTCGGAAGTTCCGCGAGTCAACGAATGGGTGGATGAAGCCGTTCGCGGCGGCGCCGAGTTGCTCTGCGGCGGCCGTCCCAAAGGCACAACCTGCTATGAGTGCACCGTGCTTTACAATCCGCCCGCAGACGCCCGCGTGAGCCGCGAGGAGATCTTCGGCCCGGTCGTTTGTGTGTATCCGTATCGCGAGCTTGTCGACGCCATCGCTCGCGCCAATGAACTGCCTTTCGCCTTCCAATCAGCCGTGTTTACACGTGATATCGATACTGCCATGCGTTGCTTCTCGCGGCTCGAGGCCTCTGCTGTCATGGTGAACGAGCACACCGCCTTCCGCGTGGACTGGATGCCTTTCGCCGGACTGCAGCACAGCGGCCTCGGCGTCGGCGGCATCCCCTACACTCTGCGCGACATGCAAATCGAGAAATTACTAGTCATCAAGTCAAAAGAAGTCTAATCGTTTGGCCGCATGATTCCGTTCATCGTTCATCGTTCATCGCTCATCGCTTTCTTCAGTTCCCTGGCGATTTCTGCCTTCGCCCAGCCCGACACCCTCTGGACGCGTTCGTTCGACTACGGTGCCGACGATTACGCCGTGGCCGCATTGGAAACCGACGACGGCTTCGTGCTGGCGTCCAGCACATGGAATGGGAACAGCATCAGCTTTGGTTTGACGCGAACGGATGCGGCGGGCAACGAATTATGGGCGCGCACGTATGGCGATGCCGAGAATAACTGGTGCAGTTCGATCATCGAAACCACCGATGGCGGCTGGCTGCTCGGCGGGTTCACCTTTCAGCCTCAGTCATTTCTCATTGACATTTTTGTCGTGCGCGTCAACACTGCCGGGGATACGCTGTGGACACGCACAATTGGCGGAACCAATTCGAGCGAATCGGCAAATGCGATGTTGGCACTGTCCGATAGCGGTTTTCTGCTCGCCGGCGACCGCGACCCAAACGCGCAGGGATTTCCCGATGTATATTTTCTGCGCTTAAATGGCGCGGGTGATACGCTCTGGACCCGCACGTTTTCTAACCCCACGATCGAGAGTCTGTCGGGCGTCTGCCGTTTGACGGACGGAAATTATCTCGCCTGCGGTTCGCAGTTCATCGAAGGCGGCAGCACGGATTTCTATTTCCTGAAACTCACTCCTGCGGGCGATAGCCTGTGGACGCGGGCGTGGGGCGGCGACGGCTACGATCTGGCCAACGAGATTGTGGCATTGCCTGACGGCGGCGCCGCTTTCAGCGGTCTGACAGATTCGTTCGGCGAAGAAGGCGATCTATTTCTGGGCCGGTTGAACAGCGCTGGCGATACCTTATGGACGGGCACCTATGGAGCCGATCACGAGGATCATGCTCACGGTCTTACTCCCACGAGTGACGGGGGTTTTGTGATCATTGGTCATACCGATTCCCCTCCCGCTGTCGAGGGCGACATCTACGCGGTGAAAACAGACGGCGAAGGCAACGCGCAGTGGGTTTTCACGCTCGCCGGGGCCGATTACGAGAGCTTTGAATCCGTCCGGCAGACTTCGGACGGCGGCTTGATCCTCTCCGGCAACCATTCGGCTTTGGAATTCTCGGACATGTTCCTGATGCGTCTTGAAGATATCACATCTATTGACAGCGATTCTGATCTCATCCTTCATCCTTCATCCTTCATCCTTTCTGCTCACCCGAATCCCTTTAACGCGACGACGACAGTCTCCTTCACTCTCCCCCGGCCTGCCCCCGTCCGTCTCGGCGTGTATGACGTGACCGGCCGGCTTGTCGCTATTTTTCTCGACGCCCCGCTTCCCGCCGGCTCAAACGAACTTGCTGTTGATGCCGCGGCTTGGCCCTCCGGTGTTTACATGGTCAGCCTCGCCACTCAGCGCTCGATGGCCACTCACAAACTTTTGCTCCTGCGATAGGCGTCCGATCTTTCGGCTTTGCAAAGAACGGCAGCCTCCCGGCTGCCGTTCTTCGTATCTTCGTTTCTTTGTTTCTTTGTGTCTATTTGAGTGCCACGACTTTCGCCGTGAGCACTCCGGTCGCGTGCGTCAAATGAATCAAATACACTCCGCTACTCAAGCCGCTCGAATTCCATAGAACAGAATGTCGGCCCGCGGCAAAATGCCCGCTCGTGAGCAGCGCCACTTCCCTCCCCACCACGTCAAAGGCCTTCAGGCTGATGTCGCCGGATGCCGGCAGTGCGAACGAAATCGTCACTTCCGCATTGAACGGGTTCGGATACATCGGCCCCAGTTCATAGTGCGAAGGAATGCTCGCCGCATCGTCCGCGACCGAACCTTCGGTCGAGAAGCTCCAAACCTCGCTATTCGTCTCACCCACTGGATTGTATGTGATCACCTGCCAGTAATAAACGGTGTTTGGCTGCAGGAGTCCCGGCGGATCAAGACTCGACGACGTCGTGGTGCCCGCGAGTTGCAGCGGCGGATTCTGAATATCGAGCAGTACGTCGAAACTCGTTGCGGTTGGATCTCCGGTCCAGTCCAGCACGACCGCCGGAATCACTTCCGTCGCATCGTCGGCGGGGCTTGGGTTAGTCGCCGCGTCCGGTGCATCCAAGGTCGTGAATTGCCATACGACTCCGGGAGTCGTGCCCACCGCATTGACTTCGTCCACGCGCCAGAAATAGATTGTGCCCGGCAGCAAATCTGTGAGATCATGTGCGGGCGAGGGCACGTTGATCAGAAACGGCGGATCGGCCACCGTTCCAAAGTACACGTCATGCGAACTCGCTTCTATGCCCGGCTGCCATTCCACAATCAACGTCGTGAGCACGTCCACAGCAAAGTCCGCGGGAATCGGATTCGATGCCTGTCCCGGAGCGTTCATGATCGTGAACGACCAGATGTTCCCTTCCGTCACGCCCGCATCATTGCGCGCATCCACCCGCCAGTAGTACGTCGCTCCCGGACTCATGTCCGGATCGGGATCAAAGAACACGCCTTCCATGAACGCAACGAGTAGCGGCGGCG
>CAYJKM010000050.1:0-1188 GCA_964370805.1 uncultured Alphaproteobacteria bacterium
CATCTGAACCCTGAACAATGTACAGCCTGTCCTGCGCAAACGCGGCATTACAGATGAAGAACAGCACAGCCAGCAAGATCATGACGGACTCCTTATAAGACGTTTAGCCGCAGTGATAAGTGCCATTGCCGCCCCGGCATCGGCGCATAGCGAATGATGCGATAGTTTTCATTGAATAGGTTTTCCACGCCCGCGCCCGGTTCCAGTTCAACGTGGCGTATCCGGAAACGGTAACTCGCCTGCAAATCCGCGAGCTGATAAGCACTCAGCCACTTTGAATTGGTTTCGATGACGGCCCGTTTCGAAATGTGCCGATAATTCGCCGCCACTCTCAGCCCGCGGCTTTCGTAGCTGATTCCTGTCCGCTGACTGTGGAGCGGTCGGAACGTGAGGTACTTTCCGCCTGTGTTGCGATCACCTGTGGCGTCCCGCGCTTCCGTCCAATTTCCCCCCGCCTGCAAACGAATGCGCTCTTTCCAGAGCCGCTGAGTGAACATGACGTCAAGCGTTTGCACCTCAGCCTTCTTCAGATTGAACGGCTTCCACTGGTTATCAAATGTCCGTTTCCAGTAGATCAGGTTCTCCATCTTCTGCTGCGACGCGCTGATCTCAATGCGCGCCTGTTTTGCCGCGGTCTCAACAAACACCGTCCCTGTCCATTCGGTCGATTGCTCCGGCTCAAGTTCCGGATTGCCCTGTGCGGCTTGATCCTCCTGCCAGAAGAGTGCATAAAAATCCGGCGCCCGGTACGATCTTCCCCAGGCGGCAACCATGCCCGCGGACCAGGACGGTGAGCACAGCTGCGTTACGCTGAATCTCGGCAAGGCGGTTCGATCCTCACCGAACCCCTCGGCCCGGATGCCCGCTTCGCCCGAGAGTTCATACGCATGTTCTCGAAGCAGACCTTGTCTCAATTGCGTCCAGGCAAGCCAGCGATCCCTCGACACATCTCCTGCCGCGATGTGTTCGCCGGCTAACGACTCACGTCCGAGCCCTGCACCGGAAATCCAAACAGATTTCTTCCATCGTTGGCTGCCGCGCACTTCAGTTTCCCATTCACGGCTCGATTCCTCAGTGTGTTTCACGATGGCAAATCGCTCAGGATTCGAGTATTCTCTCCATGCCTGTTGATAAGCTGCCCTGACCTCCCAGTCGCTGTGTCGCCCGGCTCTCGCCGCTCGCGCATTC
>CAYJKM010000050.1:1198-13930 GCA_964370805.1 uncultured Alphaproteobacteria bacterium
TGCGCTCTGCTCCGATTCTTGTCGAGCCAGCGGCGTGAGATATGGCGCCAGGTAGCCGGGCATGCCGCGATTTGCCCGGTCGAGTGTTCCGGTAGTAGAGAATTCCCAATCGTGCAGCAGTTGGCTTGTCAGTTTGATGAGCAGTTGATCCCGCGCGATATCGCCGTTCACACGACGATATGACTGGCCCAGATGCGGCGTGAACTCATCCGTCCCGTCATCCTCACTGATGGTGTAACGATAGTCCCCCGGCCCTTGCAGCCGCGCATAGGACAATATCCCGCCGACGTTTCCAAATCGTGCCGCACGCGTTACAGAGAGTCTCTGGTGTGTCTCGTAGATTGTTGTGCTCCCCGAGAGTTCGCTCTTTTCATTCGGCTCGCGTGTAATCACATTGATCACCCCGCCAATGGCCTCGCCGCCCGCTGTGGTCTGTCCGCCGCGATAGACTTCCACGCGTTCCACCCATTCGAGCGGTATAGCTGACAAGTCCGCCGCGCCGTTGCCGACATTTTGAATCCGGCGGCCATCGACAAGCACCAGCACCTGATTCGGATTCGAGCCCCCGATGCGCACGGTCTTTTCTGCTCCCGCAACCCCGTCCGACCTTACGTCCACGGCGCTCTGCTGAAGAAACTCGGCCAAAGACGGCGCCGAACTTGCGGCAATCTCCTTCCGGCCGAACTGAAGCACGGCTTGAGTGAATGACTGAGATTCAACCAAGACTTCCGGCAGCGTCGCAATCCGCTCCAGAGCCACTTCGATCAATCGCACCTCGCCGGCAGAGAGCGTGAACACGGTGTCAAAAGGCATATATTCTTCTGCCGTAATCTCCGCCCGGTACTCGTTCGCCGCCAGCTCGGCGAAGCGAATAACGGCAGCTTCCGCCTTCGCACCCCCCGGCCAAAGCGTCACGTGCAAAGGCACGCGTCCGGTTGAGCGAAATTCCACGGTCGCTCCCGCTTGAGCGAAAGCTGCCGAGGCACAGACGAACAACGTGAGCAGGAGCCGGATCACAACCACAACCTCCAGATCACGCCAATGTATTCTTCCTTCGCCACCAGTTCATATCCCGGCAGGTATGCATAATGCTGCTTGAAGAAATTCTCCGTCCCCCAAATCAGCGTCACGCCCTTGATCGTCGCCGAAATTCGCAGCCCAACGATGTTCGCGTCCGGCAATTGATTCAACACATAGTTCAAATAGAGGTCGCGCTGCCCAATATACTCGTGGCTGACATGTGCGCGAACCGTCAGCGGTGATGTGAAGAAGTCGCGCTCAAAATAGAGTCGCGAGTATCCATGAATGTCGTCATTGGGAAAGAACGCCTGCTGCGCGGCGCCATAGTCTGTGCTCAGAATCGTCCAATTGGACTGCGCATGCAGTCCCCATTTCAAGGGCAGGTTCAGTAGTGCATTCACTCCCACGGCCGTCTGCTCCCAGTCCAGATCAGGGTATTCCCAGTCATCAGCGACAATCACATCTGACAACGAGCGTTCGAAATGGTACCCGCGATTCGAGTAGCGATTCAGGAGTGCCGAGGCTTGCAGCAGCGCAGAACCTCGGAGCCATCTCAACGTTGCCGCTCCTTTCCAAGTACTATTTTCCGGCAAAACTCCGCCCGCATACGTCAGCGACGTATCGGCGAATTCCTGTGAAATGAGTATCGGTCGGTCGGCAATGTCGTAATCCGCCACGCTCCAGGCGATCGGCCAGCGTGACTCGGCATAGCTGCCACCGAGGATTCCGGTCAGCTCGGGCAGAATGCGAATGGCAGCTTCCGCGCCGAACGCCGGATACGTGGCGGCATGATCCAATCCGCTTTCACGCCGTACCGCGCCAAACGCTCGCAATCCGGCCGCGGAGACATCCACCGAATCTTGGGCGTACAACTCCAACGTCGTCTCGTAAAGCTCTTCCGCGCCCGGATAATTGATTTCCGCATACGATCCAAGATGCCGGAACGTGAAGTACTGTCGCGGCAGCTTCGCGTGTGCCTGCATGACCCAACCCCCCACGCCTTCCCGCATGCGGAAATCGCTGCCCCACTGTTCTCGGTCTTGGCGCAGATACAAGCGCAGAGAGGGACTAAACGTCGTACGCATCGTGTCCTTCTGGTCCAGGGAGAAAATGCCTTCTTCACGCTCTGAGTAAGGTCCATTCGGAGAGAGTGGAAACTCCGCGTCCATATGTGATCCGGCGTAGGTCAGACCCGCTCGCCAGCACGGATTGAGATCAAATCCCAGTTTGCCGCGCACGCGCTGCCCGCGCGAATGAGTGAAGTCGCGATAACCGTTGAACCATGACAACCGCCCGGTAAGTTCAAGCGTGAGCGAGTTGTACATGCGCTGCCCGTGCGCAAAATCCACGGTTCCGTAGCCGTGCCACCCCTCTCGAATCTGGAACTCGGTGTAAGGTGTGTCGACGGCGAGCGCACGAGTTTGTAGATGAAACACGCCGGCCGCTTGCCCGCTCAGATAATCGTAGCTGATCGTGTCCAGTTCGCTGGCGGGCTGCAGATTTGGGTCGTACAATCCATCCGAGCGGCGATTCTGCGGAATGAAATCTTTCTCGACACGCAACTCCCACGGATTCAGGTGCCACGGCCGAAAGAGCATCGGCTGCCCCAGAAACCCGTAATCCAGCGGATACATTCCGGGATAGCGCCGCAGGATGTCGCTCAAATCTTCATAGTTGAGCGTCCACAAGATTGGCTGCGTGTACTCCCGCCCCTGCGCAAACGTTGAAGGCGCTAACAACATCGACAGCAAGAATGTTAGAAGAAGCAAATTCCGGCCGGGTTGTATTTCGGTCGGGCGGGGACGCCCGACTCGGCATTTACTCCGGCTCGGCGGTTTTAGAGATTTCTTCATGTCACCGCCAGAACTTTCTTGAGTTTCGGAAGAATCGGAACCACAAGCAATGCGAAAACAAACGCGTTCGAAACGATGTGAATCGCGGCGAACGGCACGGCCAGACTTAGTGACACGGCCAACTGCGAGAACGTAAACCCCGCCGCGATCGGGTAGGCGAGGTTGGTCACCAAATCAAAAATGAGCGTCGCGAGCACTCCCAGTCCCACCACAACCAACGCCAAACGAACGCTGAGTTGTCTGCCGGCGAGAAGGGCGGCGATCGCGCCAAACATGCCAGCGGCCGCCATGCCAATCACCTGAGAAACGAGCAGGACTCCAAATGAGCTGCCCATCGGGTGAAAACCCGCAAAAAGTGCCTCCGTCAAGACTCCCGTCACGATGCCCGCGATCGGCCCCATCAGGAATCCCGCGCAAAAACAAACCGCCGTCACCAATTCAACATTGGGGACGGCGGCCAAAGCATAGCCCGAAACGAGTCCAATCGCGACAAACGAAGCGATGCGCGTCAACAGCAACGGCGACCCGACCGAACGGGAACTTCTTTCCATTCTGATCTCTCCGCTTTCGCGAAGAGCCTCCACCTCTACCTTACAACCGAAGGATTGATAACGGGTGGCAGGTCTCCTGGCTTATCCCCCCACGAGGGGAATCACAGTTGCGGGTCAGCGACGGATTCGCACCGTCTTCCCTATTCTTCCGCACAAGGCGGACACCATCCGCTGGTGAGAACATGCAGCCGGATCAAAAGCTCCGGCAAACTTCAACAGCCTACTCTTTGTCTGCGGTCGCCGGCACGACTTCCGCCGGAGCATCCGTCTCGACCACTCGCACCTTCTCCTTGATGCGAGTTCCCTTGCCCTTGCGCTGGCGTAGATACGTGAGCTTGGCGCGACGCACGTCGCCGTGCTTGAGCACCTCAATCCGCGCCACCGTCGGCGAATGCACGGGGAAAATGCGTTCCACGCCGACCCCCATCGAAATCTTGCGCACGGTGAAGGTCTCGTTCAAGCCGCCGTTCTTGCGGCCAATGACCGTGCCCTGAAACGCCTGCAAGCGCTCCTTATCGCCTTCAACGACGCGCACCCAGACGTTCACCGTGTCACCCGGATGAAAGCTTGGGATATCTTTGCGCAGGTCGTCCTGCGTCCAGTTGGAAATGCGATCCATGATTCGAGTTCTATGTTTGTTTCTTATTAATCTTCTTTCAGCCGAGCCTGATACGATTCCCATAAATCAGGTCGTCGCGTCTTGGTCCGTGCTGCCCGCTGCTCCGCCCGCCATCTGCGAATCTTTTCGTGATGTCCACTGAGCAGTACCTCGGGAACGCGCAAACCGTCAATCTCTTCGGGCTTCGTATAGTAAGGAGCGTCGAGCAGTCCGTCTTCAAAGCTGTCGGTATCTGACGACTCGGCATCGCTGATGACTCCCGGCAGCAGCCTCACGACCGCATCAACCAGCACAGCCGCCGGAAGTTCTCCTCCGGACAGCACGTAATCTCCAATCGAGATTTCGCTCCACGCATCCCGCTCAAAGATCCGGGCATCTACATCTTTATAATGTCCGCAGAGCAGAATCAGCCACGAGACGTTCGCCAGTTCCCGAACGCGCGCCTGCGTAAGCGTCACCCCTTGCGGAGAAAGATAGATGCGCTGCGGCTCGCCGCTGCGCGCGTTCTGCAAAGCGTCAAGCGCCGCCCAAACCGGTTGGGCCATCAGCACCATACCGGCACCGCCGCCATAAGGAGCATCGTCAATGTTGCCATGACGATCACTCGTATAGTGACGGAGGTCATGCACCCAGATATCTGCGGCACCGGACAAGAGCGCATTCCGCAAAATTGAGCGGTTTACCAATCCCGAAAATATTTCCGGGAATCCGGTGAGAATATCAATGATCATCCGGTTCCGGCGTCGGCGGCAGCTCTTCGGCATTCGTCAATCGCCGCCAATTCAATACCTCGATGGTGCGCGCTGCCGTATCCACTGTTCCCACCCACTCGTGCACAAATGGAATCAGCAATTCGCCGCTCGGCGTCGTGATCACGAGCGTATCCTGTGCGCCTTCAAGTACAGACGTCAGCGTACCAATAACTCTGTTTTCGCTGACGGCCGAAAAGCCGATCAGCTCCGAAACATAAAAGACGTCGTCCGGAAGCGCCCATTTCTCAGTCTCGCGGACGCAGAGTTCAACGCCGCGCAACAGTTCAGCCGCCTCCCGTTTGGTGATTTCGCGCAGTGTGAGCAAGAGCTGGTTTTTCATCCACTTCACACGCTTAACGCGATACTCACCCAGCACGACGTCCTCGCGCATGAGGAATACGTGCTGCAGGTCGGCGTAACGCTCGGGGAAATCGGAGAGCGGAGTGACGCGCAGCGTGCCTTGCAAGCCATGCTCGCCCACGATCACGCCAATCGTGCGCAGCTCGTCGGGCCGAGGGCTGGGAGGATTCTCAGCCGAGGTCGGCGGCTCCGGCACCGTCTTCGCTATCACGCTCGGGGTCGACGATTTCAAAGCCGGCGCGCAAGCCTTTCCGGGCGGCAACGGCAATCACCAGCGTGCGAATCGATTTAGCCGTCTTACCCTCCTTGCCAATCACCTGACCGAGATCGCCGTCACCCACGTGCAACCGGTAGATCGTCCGGCCGCTGTCCTTTTCAATTTGGTCGACGCTAACGGCGTCGGGGTTGTCCACCAAATGCTTGACGATGAAGCTGATGAACTTGTCCATGGTGTCTCCACCCCAATATGCTGAAAATGTGCGGGGATTTGCTATGCGGCCGGCGGCGCCTCCGCGGCGGCCTTGGCCTTGCGCTTCTCTGCGCGACGTTCGGAGCGGGCGACCGCGCGAGCTTGGGAGTCCGTCCGCCACTTCGCCACCGCCTCGTCAATCTTGTCTTGAGGCGTGTTGCGCTTCATGAGATCGAATCTGAGCATGAGCCCGTGCTGCGCCAACAGTGTCCGCACGGTGTCCGAAGGGATCGCGCCCTTCGACAGCCATTCCAGCGCTTTGTCTTCCGAGAGATTGACAAACGCTGGCTGGCGCTTCGGCTGGTAGATACCCAGTTGTTCAATGTAGGCGCCATCTCGACGATCACGCGAGTCCATCACCACGATGCGGTAATAGGGCTGCTTTTTTCGTCCCGTCCGGGTGAGTCTGATCTTAACCGACACTATCCATTCCTATCTATTAATTAGTCAATTCTGATTCGCTGGATCCCTTCTGCTCTGCGGGAGGAACAAGGGTTTATCGCATCCCGCCGAACATGCGCTTCATTTGTCCCGGCCCCGCCTTGCGCATCTGCTTCATCATGGCCAGCATTTGGCCGTATTGTTGGATGAGGCGGTTGACATCCTGAACGTTGCGGCCGGCTCCGGCGGCGATGCGGCGGCGACGGCGAGCATTGAGAATCTGTGGCCGCTCACGCTCTTCGGGAGTCATCGAGAGAATCAGCGCTTCCATGTGCTTGAATTGCCGTTCATCGACTTGCACATTCTTGAGTTGGGCGCCGACGCCGGGAATCATCCCCAGCAAACTCTGCAGCGAGCCCATCTTCTTGATCTGCTGGAGCTGATCCAAGAAATCCGACAGCGTGAACTCCGCCTTGCGCAGCTTGGCTTCGAGCTTGGCGGCCTGATCTTCGTCAACGACGGACTGCGCTTTCTCGACAAAGGAGACGATATCACCTTTGCCCAGAATACGACCCGCCATGCGGTCAGGATAGAACGGCTCCAGCGCATCAAGCTTCTCTCCGATGGAGACGAACTTGAGCGGCTTGCCGGTGACCGTACGAATGGAGATGGCCGCGCCACCGCGCGAATCACCGTCCATCTTGGTCAGAACCGAGCCCGTGAATTGCAGGCGGTCATGGAACGTGCGCGCAGAATTCACGGCATCCTGGCCGGTCATGGCGTCGGCCACGAAGAGGATTTCCGCAGGTTTCGAGAGCTTGCGGATTTCCTCCAGTTCCTGCATCAAGTCCTCGTCCACGTGCAGACGGCCTGCCGTGTCGAGAATCACCGGATCAAGGCTGATCTTCTTGGCATGGCGCAGCGCCGCTTCGCAAACGGCAACCGGGTTCTTACTTTCGCCGCGAAAGACGGGAACGCCAATCGAATCGCCGAGTACCTGCAGTTGATCCTGCGCCGCCGGACGCTGCAAGTCCGCCGCCACCAGCAAGGGACGCTTGCCCTTGGTCTTCAGATGACGTGCCAGTTTGGCGCAAAATGTGGTCTTGCCCGAGCCTTGCAGACCGACGATCATATAGACCGTGGGCGGCTGCGGCGACGACGTAAGACGGCTCTCTTTCTCCCCGAGCAAAACCACCAACTCGTCATGCACGATCTTGATGATGAGCTGAGCCGGCGAGACAGCCTTCAAAACGTCCTGCCCGAGGGCCTTGGCTTCGACGTTGGCGAGAAAGTCGCGGACGACTTGCACGTGGACGTCGGCCTCCAGCAGCACGCGGCGGATGTCCTTCATGCTCTCCTGAACGTTGGTTTCGGAGAGCTTGCCGACGCCGCGCAGATCGCGGAAGACTTTATCTAAGCGTGCTGTGAGGTCTTCAAACATGAATCCGCGTACCGCTCCACAATCACATCAATCAACCCACTCGTCGAATATCCTTCGCGGAACGGGATCGTCACCACTTTTCCGCCTTGTCGCCGCACAAAGTCGGCACCCACAATGTCATCGGTCTGATAGTCACCGCCTTTGACCAGGATGTGCGGCTTGATCGTCTCGATGAGTCGCGCGGGAGTGTCCTCTTCGAATACGACCACGTAATCAACCGAACGCAGCGCAAGCAGCGCCCACGCGCGGTCTTCCTGATTCAGCAGCGGGCGCAACGGCCCTTTGAGACGGCGCACCGATTCATCGCTGTTTAAACCGACAAAGAGCTTATTCCCCAGCTGGCGAGCCGCTTCGAGATATTCGAGATGCCCGCGATGCAGCAGGTCGAACACCCCGTTCGTAAACACCACCGTGCTGCCGCGAATGTTCTCGACAAAACTGCGCCGTGCCGCGTCCTCTGCGGTCAGCAAGCGCGAAAGCAGTGACTCAGCCTCATTGCTCATGGTGGGCGACATAGGACTTGAACCTATGACCTCTGGTATGTGAGACCAGCGCTCTAACCAACTGAGCTAGTCGCCCGATATGACTTCCAGCAGCCGCTGCCGCTCAATCGGCACGACGCCCACTTCGCCGCAGACGATCCCTGCGGCATAATTGGAGAGCACCGCAGCCTCGACGGGCTGCGCTCCGCCGGATTCCGCCGCGACAAACGTCGCAATGACGGTATCTCCGGCGCCCGAGACGTCGTGAACTTTAATGGCGCGAGTCGGGATGTGCTCGCAATGTTCCCGGTCAAGGAACAACGTCATCCCCCTCTCCCCGCGCGTGACCAGCACACGTTCCGCTTCCAGCCGCTGGAAAAGTTCGCGCCCCGCCACGAGCAGACTCTCGTTATCCCGCACGCGGATTCCCAACACACGCTCGACTTCTTTTACATTCGGTTTGAAGAGGTGCGTGCGGCGATAGGAGAAGAACCGGTCGAACTTGGGATCCACGCTCACCGGGACGCGATGTTTGGCCGCTTTGGCGATGGCCTCCGCGATCACGCGTTCCGTCAGCACGCCCTTGTTGTAGTCCTGCAAGATCAACGCCGAGAGGGACGGCAGGATTTTCTCCAAAATCGACAGCAAAGCTGCTGCTTCGTCCGCGTCAAGATCCGCCACAGTCTCGCGATCGGCGCGCACCACGTGCTGATCATTAGCGATGATGCGCGTCTTCTCCGTTGTCAAGCGTGACTTGCACGTCATGACGCCGGTGACATCGGAGCCGACTTGATGCAAGTGCTCAACCAGCCGTTTCCCGGCATGATCATCACCGATCACGCCGAAGGCCACCGGCGTAACCCCCAACGACGCGAGATTCTGAACGACGTTTCCGGCACCGCCCAGGGTCGTCGTTTCGCTCTCCACTTCTACGACCGGCACCGGAGCTTCCGGGCTGATGCGTTTGACGGTGCCCTTCAGGTGACGATCGAGCATGAAGTCACCAAGCACCGCGACGCGCTGGCCGCGCGCTTGATCGAGAATTTGTTGAGCCCGTGCCGGTGAGATGTGATTCACGGCGATAAGAAGTGCGTCACGACAAGGCGCACCGCGCAGCTTGCGCGGCTTAGACCTCGGTGATTTCCTTTT
Source organism: uncultured Alphaproteobacteria bacterium (assembly GCA_964370805.1). Classification (GTDB taxonomy): domain Bacteria; phylum Electryoneota; class RPQS01; order RPQS01; family RPQS01; genus CAYJKM01. The sequence goes on from CAYJKM010000050.1 coordinate 10,276, forward strand.
CCTTCAATTGGAAAAGGTGATCCATGTCCTTGATGTGCTTGTCCGTCAGCTCCTGGATCTTCTCCTGAGCTTTGTGCGAATCATCTTCGGAGATCTTGTGCTCTTTTTCGAGCTTCTTGATCCGTTCAATGTCATCGCGGCGGATATTGCGTAGCGCGACCTTGCCTTCTTCGACTTCCTTCTTAACGCGCTTGACGAGCTCCCGGCGGTTCTCCTCCGTCAAGGGCGGAATGACCAGCCGGATCATTGAGCCGTCACTCATTGGATTCAAGCTGAGTTCCGACTTCTGAATCGCCTTGGTGATCGCGCCGAGCGAACTCTTGTCCCACGGCGTGATCGTGATGGTTCGCGCGTCCGGCGTGCCCACGTTTGCCAACTGAGCGATGGGCATTTCAGTGCCGTACATTTCCACTTTGATCGGCTCGACCAAGCCGACCGAAGCCTTGCCTGCCCGCAGGTGCGCCAAGTCCTGACGAATCTTCTCGATGGACTTGTTCATTCGCAAATCGCAATCAGCAATGATCTCTTTGATCATGATTCGCCCGCCTATCCGATCAATGTACCGATTTTCTCGCCGTCCAAGAGGCGGCGAAGATTTCCGCGGATCTTGAAATTGAAAACGTGAATCGGAATACTGTTGTCCATGCAGAAGGTCACGGCTGTCGAGTCGATCACTTTGAGCTGCTGTTCCATGACGTCGAAATACGGAATCGAGTCGTACATCGTGGCGCTGGGATGGGTTACCGGATCGGCGGTGTAGATCCCATCCACCTTCGTGCCTTTAAGCAGCACTTCGGCCTTGATCTCTTTGGCACGCAGCGCCGCCGCCGTATCTGTCGAAAAGAACGGACTCCCGGTCCCGGCAGCGAAGATGACGATGCGGCCCTTTTCGAGATGACGCAGCGCCCGGCGACGAATAAACGGCTCGGCCACAGCCTGAATCGAAATGGCCGACTGCACGCGCGTTACCACACCGGCACGTTCCAGCGCGTCCTGCAAGGCTAACGAATTGACGACCGTAGCGAGCATCCCCATTTGATCGGCGGTAACGCGGTCCATGCCCGCCGCCACCCCTTTCAGACCCCGAAAGATGTTCCCGCCGCCGATCACAATGCCGATCTCGATGCCTTGCGCCTGAATCTCGGCGATCTCTTCCGCCATCGCTTTCAGCGTGGCCGGATCAATTCCGTACTCGCCTTCGCCGACGAGCGCTTCGCCGGACAGCTTGAGCAAAATGCGACGATAACGCACGGTATGCTCGATCGTCCCTTACGCTCCCACCCGGAACCGGACGAACGACTTCACTTTGATGTCCGTGCCGGCGCGCTTGGCGGCGTCCGCAACAATATTCTTCACGACAATTTTGGGATCTTTGATAAACGGCTGCTCCAACAGCACGACGTCCGCAAACCATTTGTTGATGCGGCCTTCGACGATCTTCGGGATGGCGCCGTCCGGTTTGCCTTCAGTGCGGGCACGATCCATCTCAATCGCGCGCTCGGACTCCACCTTGGCGGCATCCACTTCTTCGCGGTTCACAACGGCCGGTGAGGCCGCCGCCACTTGCATGGCAAGATCACGCCCCAGGGAAGCGGCTTCGCCGCTGGCGGTCGTGATGCCTTCCAGAACAACCATCACGCCCAATTTCGAATCGGCATGAATGTAGTGGCCGACAAATCCCTTGGGCGCCTGCACGCGGGCAAAACGGCGAATCTCGAGTTTTTCCCCAATCTTGCCGATCAGATCGCTAAGCGCTTCCCCTACCGTTGTACTGCCCAAGGAAAGCGTTTTCAAATCTTCAACGCCCTTGCCTTCCGCATCCTTCCAATTGAGGACGAGCTTGGCGACGTTATCAGCGAATTGACGAAAGCCGTCATTCTTGGCAACAAAATCCGTCTCGCTGTTGACTTCTACGAGAGCGGCCATCTGTCCATCATCACTGCGCGCAATCGCAACAACACCTTCGTTGGCGCTGCGCTCGGAGCGCTTCTCAGCAGCCGCAATACCTTTCTTGCGCAGATAGGCAAGCGCGGCCTCCTTGTCACAGCCCGACTCCTGCAACGCCTTCTTGCAATCCATCATGCCCGCGCCGGTCTCCCGGCGCAATTCTGCTACCGTAGCGGCACTGACTTCAAAATCTGCCACGATCTATCCTATGAAGTTTAATTTGAATGAAAAGAGTACGAGAAACTACTCCGCAGGCGGAGCGTCCGGCGGCTGCGGAGCGGGAGCCGCTTCGTGAATCGGAGGCTTTTCCTCACCGTGATGAGCGGCCTCAGGATGACCTCCGCCGGGACCACCGGGGCCGCCGGGACGGCGCACGCGACGGCGCCGCGCTGCGGCCTGATCCTCGCGCGTGCGTCCTTGACGATGCTCGGCATCGCGACCGGCCGTGTCCGGAGCAGCCTCGTGAACTTGAGCGGCCGTCGCCCGATGACGGGCAATGCCTTCGCCAGCGGCGTCTGCAACCGCGCGGGTAATCAGCGCAATTGATTTGAACGCATCGTCGTTGGCAGGAATCGGATAATCCACCAAATCGGGATCCACGTTGGTGTCCACGATCGCAAAAATCGGAATATTCAGGCGGCGAGCCTCAGCGACGGCAATGCGTTCGCGCCGCAAGTCAATCACGAACATCGCTCCGGGAATATGCGCCATCTCGCGGATGCCGCCGATCGACTCGAGCAGCTTTGCACGGCGGCGTTCGATCATCAGGCGCTCTTTCTTCGAGAGTTTTTCGAACGTGCCGTCGGTCATCATCTTCTCGAGTGAATTGAGTGTCTTGATGCCTTGGCGCACGGTCTGAAAGTTCGTGAGCGTTCCGCCCAGCCAGCGCTCGCTGACGTGCGGCACGCCGATCCGCCGCGATTCCGCAACGACGACGTCCCGCGCCTGCGGCTTGGTACCAACAAAAAGCACCTGCTCACCCTTGGCGGCAATTTCCGCGAGGGCGGCGCAGGCGCGCTCAATGCACTCTTGAGTCTTGCGTAGGTCGATCAGATGAATCCGGTTCCTCTCCATGAGAATGTACGGCTTCATCTTGGGGTGCCAGCGGCGCGTCAAATGGCCGAAATGCGAGCCGGCGAGCAGCAACTGCTGCAGCGTCACACGAGACATCTAAACTCCGGGTTTGTCAATCCCGTTCATCAACTCGAAGCGCAATCCGGTCTGTGCCGGACACCCGCCTTCGATCCGAACGAGTGAGGGTTAAAAATGAAAACTGAAAATCAAAGCGTGCTTAGCCGTCAGGCAAGCATTTTCAAAACGGTGTTCCAATTGCGCGTTGTCGCCGGAATTCCGAAGTACTTCTCAACAAACGGGTTGGGGTAACTGGACCGTCCGTCTGCCGCAGGTAATCCAATACAGAAAAGATTAGCACCGGCAATGTGGATAACTTCCAGGTCTGCTTTCGGAGATTTCAGCGGAACTCTGACATCTTGTTCCGGAGCGGAAGCCAGAAAAGTGATGTAGGGCTTTGCGTCGCCCGGCTTGATCTTATGAAAGACATTGAGCCGTGCAAGGTCTTCAAGCTCGCGAATCGATCTCAGCATCACCGAGACATCATAGCCGAGCGCGGCATGCAGTCCGGCTTCAAGCTTTTGTGTCAGAGAACGGTCGCTCTTGAGCGTGGTGTCAAAAACGACGTTTCCGCTTT
>CAYJKM010000051.1:0-6023 GCA_964370805.1 uncultured Alphaproteobacteria bacterium
AAAACCAATCGCTCGTCCATCATGTGGGAGACGCACGGTTTCGTGTACGTGTACTTCATTTACGGCGCCAACCACTGTGTCAATATTACCACGGACAAAAATCACGTCGGCGCCGTGCTCATTCGTGCGCTCGAGCCGCTCACCGGCATTCCCAAAATGCAAAAACGCCGCGGCACGGATCAGCTCACTCAGCTCTGTTCCGGCCCCGGCAAACTCTGTCAAGCCCTCGGTATTAACCTTTCCTACAATCGCACTCCCATCGGCGATCGCATCAAACTCTTCCCCGGTAAATCCGGCGAAATCCTCTCCAGCCCCCGCATCGGCATCTCCAAAGCGACCGATCTCCACTGGCGCTTCTACGAAGCCGGGAATCCGCATGTGAGTCGAAAGAAATAACCGGCGCGGACGACAGCGAAATTATGTCGTCTCCGACGGCTGGAGTACGAGCTTTGAAGTTTGATCGACTTCGGCGAATCGCTCGAGCTGCTCAAGCGGAATATAGTAGCTCTTCAATCCTTCCGTGCAATTCCGGCACATCTCCTTCACGCGCCCCTTCGTGATCAGCTCCCGCCGGAACTCGTTGTAGAGTGGCGCATGCCAGATTTTTTCAAAGTCCTCCGTCAACGCATTCCCCATCGGCAGTTCTTCGTCCTTGTCGAAACAGCACGGCACCACGGTTCCATTCCAGTCAATCATTGTGGAGAACCACAGCCGCTTGCACGATTGATACGATCGCTTCGTTTCCCACTTCTGGCTCTTCCGTTCGTATCGCCTGAGCTCCTCCATCTCTGGCAGGTATTGCACTGCCTGCTCATCGGTATAAATCTGCGTGGTCTTGATTTCCACTGAATCCGCGCCCCATTCCGCCGCCACTTTACGCAAGCGTGGAATCTCCTGCTCGTTGTGCTTCATCGGCAGCCACTGCATGATGATTCTCGGCGTCTTCTGATTCAGTTCCTCTCTTCGTTTCCTCGTCTGCCGCATCCCCTCCACGACCACGTCCAGATGTCCGCCGATCCGGTAGATCTGATACGTTTCCTGTGTCAGTCCGTCAATCGAAAAGATCAGCTCGTCCAGACCCGAATCAATCAGCCGGTTGACCAGATTCCGCCGCAGCATCAAGTTGCCGTTCGTTGAGGTCATCGTGTAGATGCCCTTGTCATGCGCGTATCGAATCATCTCCGGCAGCTTATCGTTAATCGTCGGCTCGCCTTGATTCCACAACGCCAGCACCCGCACCTGCGGCCCGACGTTGTCCAGCAGTCTCTTGAAATCTTCCAGCCCCATCGTGCCCAGATCGCGCCGCAATTCGCGCGCACCGATCGGGCAGAGTGGGCAGCGCAAGTTGCAGCGGCTGATCGGCTCCATCATGATTGAAATCGGCCGCCCCCATACCACCGGCCGCCGGATTACGTGCGACAACACGTAACTCGCCGTCACCTTGGCGACATTCCAGGCAATCGTCGGACGTAATGAAAATCCGCGCGGTAGCAACATATTATGACAAGAGTGTATTGACTAATTTTGCAATTGCCGGCGCCGCCGTCAGCCCCGGTGACTCAATTCCAATCAGGTTCACAAATCCCGGCAATCCCCGTCCGCTCTCTTCCTGGATGTAGAAGTCCCGCACCGGTTCTCCCGGCCCCGAGAGCTTCGGCCGAATCCCCACCATCACTGGGTACAAAGATTCCGCGCGTACTTTCGGCAGGAAACGCGCGAGCCCCTCCGCCACTCGTTGTGCGTCGCCTGCAGGTGGAGCGTAGTCTTCGTTTTTCTCGTTCAGATATTCTGCCGTCGGGCCGAACCGGATCCCGCCGTTCAAGTCCACGCACACGTGCACACCTAATGTCGCCCGCGCATGATCCGGCACCGGATAGACGAGATGACTCATGTGCAGCCCCGCATTGCTCGTCATGCCGTAGTAGACTCCGCGCGACCATTTCAACTCCAATCCCGGCGCGCGCACGTCCATCCCTGCCAGCTCCGCGATTCGATCAGAGTACAAGCCGGCGCAGTTAATGACACGCCTTGCTGTCAATGTCGACCCATCGTTCACCGTAATGCTGTACTCGTTCGCTGATTTTCGATTTGTGAGCTTTGTTACTTCCGCCTCATATGCAATCTCTGTCCCTGCTTCAATCGCTTTCATGCGAAAGTAATTCATCATCCCGTGGCTATCCACAATCCCGGTATTCGGCGAATACAGCGCCGCGGTCGCGCGCACGTCCGGTTCCTGGTCGCGCAATTCGTCAATCTCCGCCCACCGCAATTCGTTTACACCGCAAGTTACCGCATTCTGGCGCAATTGTTCGAGCAGCGCGCGCTCATGCTCATCTGTCGCAACGACGTACTTGCCGGTCTTCTTATAGCCAAACTTCTCTTGCGCCGCCAACTCCTCAATGAGCTTTCTGCCTTCTCTGCACAGCCGTGCTTTCCAAGACCCCGGTTTGTAGTACAGTCCCGCATGAACCACCTCCGAGTTGCGGCTCGATGTCCCCTGCCCGAACTTCTCGGCTTTTTCCAGTACTATCAAACTTCCGCGCGCGGCCAACTCTGCTGCCACGGCCAAACCAACAACGCCTGCGCCGACCACTGCGTATTCAAAATCCACAAGTCCCTCAGGTGCTTCCAGTTCGTTCGTCTCCGGGCCGGGTTGCTGATTGTAAATGTCATTTCGCATACTCATCATCTCGCCCAACCCGGCTGGAATCTGGCTGTTTCAAGAATATACTCTTTTCTGCTCTTGTTTTCCACACTCTTATCAGCACAAGAATCCCTGTCAAACCCGCCCTGAAAACCTTGGATTTTTGCCAAAATCTTTCTATATTGAACAGGCGTGCATTCTGCGCACAAGCATTTGTTTTACTTTAGCATAAATAGACTCTTCGGGAGACTTCACATGCAACGGCTCACCCTGATTCTGCTCGCGCTGATTCCGCTCGGAGTCGTTCTCTACCTCAACTCTGAGCCTCAGGGATTCACTCAGCGCGTCCAGCGTCACGGCCCCTTCCCCTCCGACTGGTTCATGCTGCAGCGCCAATGGCCGGATCTCCGCATTGATCCCGCGGATTATCTTAACGCTCACCGCTCCGCGATGAACCTCCGCGAAACGCGCCTCGATGAACACCCACCCTGGATTCCTGCCGGCCCGAACAACATCGGCGGCCGACTGACAGATATCGTCGGCCATCCCACCAACACTCAGCTTTTCTATGTGGCGGCAGCTTCCGGTGGCGTATTCAAAACCGTCAACGGCGGCTCGGCTTGGACGCCGGTCTTCGATTGGGCGCCCGGTCTCTCTATGGGCGCACTGGCGATCGATTTGTCGCACCCCGATACTGTCTACGCCGGAACGGGCGAAGCCAATTCCGCCGGTTATTCCTACTTCGGCTTTGGCCTCTATCGCACAGCGGATGGCGGTGATACCTGGACTCATCTCGGCCTGACCGACACTCGCTACATTGCTCGCGTTGTCGTGGATCAGGATAACCCGCAAAGCATTTGGGTGGCCGCCATGGGCGAGCTGTACGTGACCAACATCGAGCGCGGCGTCTATCACTCCACGGATGGCGGCGCGACTTGGACACAATCGCTCTTCGTCAACGATTCCACCGGCGCATCCGATGTCGTGATCAATCCGCTCAATCCGCAGATCGTCTACGCCGGCATGTGGCAGCGGATTCGTGATATCGAAAATCGCGACGTCGGCGGGCGCGGTAGCGGTGTATTCAAGAGTATCAATGGCGGCGAATCGTGGACGCGCCTCGAAGACGGCTTGCCGCCGCAGGGCGAAGACGTCGGACGCATCGGTCTTGCCATCTGTCCCGACGATCCCGATGTGCTCTACGCAATCTATGCCGATCACCCCGGCTACTTTGCCGGTATCTATCGCAGCGCGGACGGCGGCGAAACGTGGGTTCGCACCAATGACGGCAACATCAGCGAGTTGTACAGCAGCTTCGGCTGGTACTTCGGCAATGTGCGCGTCAGGCCCGACAACTGCGACATGGCATTTGCGCTCGGCCAGACGCTCGCCCGTACGACAAACGGCGGCCAGACGTGGACCTACATCGCGAACTCCGTTCATGTCGATCATCACGCCATGTGGTTTCATCCCGCACAGCCTGCGAATATCCTGCTCGGCAATGACGGCGGCCTCTACCGTTCCACGAATAACGGCAACTCATGGAGTTTCTTGCCCGGCCTGCCTGTGAATCAATTTTATGCCGCCACGGTTGATCCTCAATTGCCCAACCGCCGCTACGGGGGAACTCAAGACCAAGGCACGATGCGCACGCTCACGGGCGGGCTGAACGATTGGAGCGAAATTTACGGCGGCGACGGCTTCTATTGCCTCGTTGATCCAACAAATTCCAATCGCATTTATGCGGAGTATCAGTACGGTGGGCTGGGTCGCTCCGAGGATGGCGGTGATTCATTTGATTACTTATGGTGGGACGACGCTGATCCCAACGAGCGACGCAACTGGTCAGCTCCGGTGGTTTTACATCCAACCACTCCCAGCACCGTTTTCATCGGTGGCGAGCGTCTGCATCGCAGCCAAAACCATGGCGACACATGGGAATCGATCAGCCCCGATCTCACCGACGGCGGCGGCGACGGCAATCTCATGTTCGGTACATTGACCACCATTGGCATCTCGCCCGTCAGTCCCCAAGTTATCTACTGCGGCACCGACGACGCGAATGTCTGGGTGACTCAGAATGGCGGCGCGAGCTGGCAAAACCGTTCGGCCGGTCTTCCGGATCGCTGGATCACGCGTGTCGTCCCCGATCCGAACGAAATCAACGTCGTTTACGTCACGATCTCCGGCTTCCGCAACAACGAACAGGATGCGCACATCTTCATGAGCGACGACTACGGTGCGAATTGGCAGAATATCAGCGGCACGCTTCCTATGGGTCCGCTCAACGATGTCGTTCCGGATTCCGATATTCCCGGACGGCTCTATGTTGCCTCGGACTTTGGCACGTTCGTCACTCCGGATTACGGCGATCACTGGATGGCCCTTGGCGAGGACTTGCCAATTGTGCCCGTCATCCAACTGATCCTGCACAATCCCACTCGCATCTTGACCGCCGCCACATACGGGCGCTCCATGTTCACTTTGAATCTTAACGAATTGATTGTCAACCGTACGCCCGAGATCACCGGCGTAACTCCCGCGGACTTGGACACTATCGTAGCGCCGCAGTTAATCACATTCTCCGTGGAGGCGTCAGACCCCAATGGCGATCCGCTGACGTACGTCTGGACTCGTGGCGGCGACACCGTATCCACCGCGACTTCCGTCGAACTTCAGTTCTCCGATACCGGCGTCACTGAACACATCATCGTGAGTATCTCCGACGGCGAGCTGAGTGCAGAGCATGAATGGTCATTCTACGTTGCGGGAGCTGAGGCGGCTGGTGATTTCATCCTTCATCCTTCATCCTTCAGCCTTTCCGTATATCCAAATCCGTTCAACAGCACAGCCACGATCCGGTATGCTCTGCCTCGCGCCGCTCGCGTCCAACTTGATCTTTATGACATCACCGGCCGCAAGGTCTCACGGCTCTTGAGCGGCGATCTGCCTGCCGGTAGCGCATCACTTTCTTGGACGGCGGATGAACTGCCTTCCGGTACCTACTTCCTTCATTTTCAGGCTGCCGATTTCACCCAAACGCACAAAGTGCTGCTCATCCGCTGATGATTCTTGCCCGATTCTTGTGTCTTATTCTGACTCTGCTCGCATCAGTCGGCGCGATGCGAGCAGACACGCTCCGCGTGATGACCTACAACGCCCTGAACTTTCGCGGTGAACAGGATGCCAACCGCATCCAGGATTTCCGCATGATCATCAACCACACAAACCCTGATGTGGTGGCCATGCAGGAGATCATCACCGAAGATGCGGTTGATTATCTCCTTTCGTTTGCCTTTCTACCCTGTGAGACCGACTGGGCGGCGGCGCCGTTTACCAACCACAATGGCAGTGATACCGACAATGCCCTGTTCTTTCG
>CAYJKM010000051.1:6033-13336 GCA_964370805.1 uncultured Alphaproteobacteria bacterium
AAGGCGCAACTCGTGTCGCAGTGGAATTTTGACACCGATCCTCGCGACGTTGACGTGTACGTCCTGCAGCCCGTGTCGCCGGATACGGCCCAGCGGATTCGTATCTATTCCTGCCATCTGAAGGCGGGAAACAGTTCCAGTGATGCTAACCGGCGCGCCGGCGCGGCCGAAGATATCCGGGAATACCTCGATCTGCTTCCCCCGGGCGAACTTTTCTTCTTAGTTGGTGATTTCAATCTCTATACGGCAGCGGAAGAGGCCTACGGAATCATGCTGTCTCCTTCCCCTGAACCGAACGGTCAGCTCTTTGACCCGATCGACGAATTTGGAGACTGGCATGCATCTCCCACGTTCGCTGAAATCCACACCCAGTCGCCGCGTGGCGGGTCCGGCGGAGGAATGGATGACCGCTTCGATTTCCTGTTGGCCTCGTCCGGCCTGATGGACACCAGTGGAACGTATGTCATCCCGGAAACCTATTATGCCGTGGGCAACGATGGTCAGCATCTGAACGAATCGATCAACGAAGGCACAAACTTCGCGGTGCCCGACAGCGTTGCCGACGCCCTTTATGATGCATCGGATCACGTCCCCGTGGTTGTTGACGTGCTGCTGAGAATGCAGGGCACACCGGTGTCTGACATACCGGTTCCGCGCCGCCTTGAGCTGCTTTCGTGTTATCCGAATCCCTTCAATTCGACGCTGACGGTTCAAGTTGCCGGTCTCCATGCACCCTCTACGTTGACCGTCTTCGATCTGCTGGGCCGCCGCGTGCATGAGCAGAGCATTTCAAGTGGCACAGCGCGGCTCATTCGGCTTGACTTCTCGACCGCAACTACCGGAACCTATCTGATTCAGCTTCAGTCGCCGTCCGCTACTGAAATTCAAACAGTATTCCAAATCCGATGATTTACTACTCTTTCCGTCGACAGCACTTTCACTTTCTCGTCGCCCTTTGTGCTCTCTTCATGCTCTCCTGCAGTAGCGACGAAGATGACATGCGCCCGCCGCCTTCATCACCCAATACGATCGCCGTGGATTTTGAGAATGCCCGCGCGGTTGACGTCGATTCGGATCGCCACTGGGCGCTTTTGCTCCATACAGGATCGGCTGATCCCGGCACGGCCCTTCAACTCGTCGATCTGTCCAATGGGACTCTGCTGGCTTCGCGCTTGCTCACGGATTATCTTGAACTCTATGACGTGAAGTTTATCCGTGACACGCTTGCCTGTTTCGCCGGCCGCCCTCACGGTCACATCGGCTACGCAGTGCATTTCGTTTCACTTCCGTCGTTGGCTCTCAGCACGCGCATTATTGTCACAGCGGATACCGCCGGACACGCCGGCTTTCTCGCCGTGGACTCCACTGCCACGTACGTATATTATTCCCACGCCGGCGGCGGCGAGCGGGACGGCATCTACAAGATCCGCATCTCCAACCGGACGATTGTAGATGCCGACAACGACGGCCTCGTTCCTTATGCGCTTGATAACGATCTAGTCAGCGGCCTGTTCAATGAACCCGGTAAGATCTTCTACGATCGCGAAAGTCAGAAGCTCGTCATAGCGAATCTCGGCGACACGTATGTGACGATGATCGCCGCCTCACAGTGGGGTGTCCTCGACCGCGGCGCTAATCTCAGCTTCCCGATTCCCGGCACGTCGCATCTGCCCACAGGCGGTGGCGCGGTTGCCGATGCGCGCGCGACCATCATGGCCTATGGCGCAGGCGTTTATGTTTTCGCCGGCATCGACGAGGGCCAATCCTATCTGGGTCGCTTTGGAGTCAACTCCATCGGCATTGATCTCCTGGAGACGTTTCCGGGCCGTACGTGGCTGCTTGACAACGCCAACATTCATGTGCATCCGGGCGAAGATGTGATCTCGGTGTTTATCCTTGAAGAGGATACCGGTGGCGTCGCCATCGGACAGTATCGCTTGAATAATCTTGTCGAGGTCGCCGGATCGCCGCACCGCACGAGCACGATCCCGGACACGGTTGTCACTACTTTCGGCCTCGACGACGTCTCCGACCGCTTGATCGTTGCCGAGAGCGAATCCCCCCGCCTCGAGATTATTGACATTAATTGAACGGGCCGTGTCGGCTGCAAAACTGAAGTATGCAACGCAAGGTACTGAGCAGCCGACCCAGATTCCGTCGTTCATCGTTCCACATTCATTGTTTGGTCTGACTCGAATTTTGAGTTTTGAATTTTGAATTTTCCTCTCGTCGCTATCGTCGGCCGTCCGAATGTCGGTAAGTCCACCATCTTCAATCGCGCCACCCGCTCCAAGAAGGCGATCACGTCGCCCGAGCCGGGCGTAACGCGCGACCGCCATGTCGGCCTCGTGGAGTGGGGCGGACGCAGCTTTCACGTCATGGATACCGGCGGATGGGTACCGCGCTCCGAAAACCTGTTCGATGCCGCCATTCGCGAGCAGGTTGAGTTCGCACTCGATGAGTGCGAACTTGTTCTTTTCATCTGCGACGCTCAAACCGGACCGACGGACACCGATCTCGAAATCGCGCGCATGCTCCAGCGCGGAGACCGCCCCGTCATTCTGGTCGTGAACAAAGTGGACAACGATCAACAGGAAATCGAGGTCGCCGCATTTTATCAGTTGGCGCTCGGTGATCCCATGCCGATGAGTGCCACGAACGGGCGCGGCTTCGCCGAAATTCTCGATGCGGCGCTGACCAAGCTCCCCGAGCGTGGTAAGGCCGATGAACTCAGCCGCCCGCGTCCGCTCGTTGCCATAGTTGGCCGTCCCAATGTCGGCAAGTCCTCCTTCGTGAACGCCGTCCTCGGTCAGGAACGGCATCTCGTCACCGAAATCGCCGGCACCACCCGCGACTCGATTGACACCGTCATCACCTATTATCAAGAGCGCATGACGCTCATCGATACAGCCGGCCTGCGCCGCAAGTCCAAGGTTGATGAAGCCGTCGAGTTCTACACGTCCGTTCGTACCCGCCGCGCTCTTGAGGAATGCGATGTCGCCGTCGTGCTTACCGATGCGACTCAGGGCGTCGTCAGCCAGGACGTGAAGATTCTGCAGGAAGCGGAAGAACTCGGCAAGGGGATGATCCTGTGCATCAACAAATGGGACCTGGTCGAGAAAGTCACGGCCACCGCTGTAAAACTTGAGCGTGATTTGAACCAGCGCTTCGCCACGCTGGAATACGTCCCCAAGATGTTCATCTCCTCGCTCGAAAAACAGCGTGTCTTCAAAGTCCTCGAATTGATTCTGAAAATCTACGAAGAGCGCCGGAAGCGGATTGATACCCCGCATCTCAACAAGTTCATAGAAGAAATCATGACCACGAATCCGCCCCCCTCGATCAAAGGTCATGACTTGCGATTGATCTATTCCACTCAGCCCGTCGCCGAACCGCCGCTGTTTGTCTTTTTCACTAAGTATCCTGAGTTCATCACGGACAATTTCAAGCGCTACCTTGAGCGCCGCATCCGCGAGACCTTCGGCTTTATCGGCGTCCCCATCAAACTCGCCTTCCGCAAGAAGACCTGATCCCGTCCCCCTGCGAGGCTGAGCGACTGTAGAGGGAAGAAGTGCATGGCACAATCAGCACCTACTAATATATTAGCCTTCAGGAGGATCCAACATTGCCTCAACGTATCTCCTTCTTCCTTGCGCTTCTGACTGCTGCCTTAGTCTTGATGCTCGTGGGCATGACCGGCTGCCAGGAAGATTCCGACTCTGAGCCGGAGCCGGAACCGTCTACCGGCACGCTCACGTTCACGCCTCCAGGTCTCGGCACGCGTTGGATTGAAGGCCAGGCAATTACGTTCCACTGGACATCGGCCGATCTCGCGGGCAATGTGAGTATCGAGCTGAATCGTAGTTATCCTTCGGACACCTGGGAGACGATTATTGCCGGCACGCCGAACGACAGCACCGAAACGTGGACCGTGTCGCTCCCCGCTACGCCGACTGCGCGCGCGCGGATCATCTCTGCATCATACGCGTCGATTGGTGACACCATCGATTATTATGTGGCAATCGTATCCGCAACGACGCGCGCCGAAATGATTCCCGAAGACGCCGTGAAAATTACGCCGGAAACGGATCTGTTCCCCCCGGTTCTGCATTCGAATCTGTGGTCCGCCCCCGTTCCACTCCCCGGCCCGGTCAATACTGCCGGCGCTGAAGACTCGCCGGTCATCACACCCGACGGTAACAACTTGTTTTTCTTTTTTACGCCGGACGCAAACGTGCTCCCCGGTTTGCAGGGTGCCGACGGTATCAGCGGCATCTGGTGGTCGCAAAAGATCGAGGGACAGTGGAGTGAGCCCCAACGCGTCTTGCTCTTTACCGGCGAATCGCTTGACTCACCCTTTCACGTGCAGGGTGACGTCCTCTGGCTTGGGTCGGCACGCTCGGTCGAGAATTACGGACCTCATGACATTTACACGGTGACTTGGCCGCAGGGTGCCTGGGCGACGTGTCAAAACGCCGGCGCGCTCTTGAATTCCACTTATGACGTCGGTCAACTCGCGCTGACCACTGGCGGCGAAACCATGTATTTCGATCGCTACGACTCGGCCGGCGACGATTTCGATCTCTATCGGACAGAGTACACCGACACGTGGCTCGAACCTGCCGCCATGACGGAAATCGTGAACACACCGGCCAATGAGGGACAACCTTGTCTCTCTCCCGACAACTCGGAATTCTGGTTCATGCGCGACATAAGCGGATTCGGTTACCCCGGTCCGTCTCTGCATCGCTGCGCTGCCTCAGACAGTACCTGGGCCGACCCGGAAGAGATTCTGTCACAGTTCAGCGGTGACGTCGCCATTGATGCTGACGGCAATCTCTATTTCAGCCACGTTTTCGTGAACAGCACCTTTGACATCATCGAGTCCGACATCTACGTCTGCTACCGCCAATAAGCGGGTGCGACTGCTTGAAGTCAGTAAGTCTGCTCTGACTTGAATTTCGAATTTCGAATTTTGAGTTTTGTTCCTCTCACCGCCGATGTCGTCGTCCCTACCGTGGACGGCGAATTTTCATATCGGGTACCCGAGCGCCTGAGCCGTCTGGTCGCGCCCGGCGTGCGCGTGCTCGTTCCGTTCGGTTTTCGTCGGGTCACGGGTTACCTCGTCCGTTCCAAGGATCGTGACGACCCGAAGGCGCTCAAAGACATCGAGCACGTCCTTGATCCCCATCCTGTCTTTAGCTCCAAACTCCTTGAATTCACGCATTGGATCAGCGATTACTACTTGTGCCCGTGGGGCGATGTGCTCAAAGCCGCCCTGCCGTCCGGAATTTCTCTCGATGAACAAAAATATTGGGTCGTGGACGCCGACGAAACTCATCCCGAACTGGCTCGCTTGCGTGCCGCGGCCTCGCTCGAGCGCAGTATCGTCGAAGCACTTCTCAAGAACCCGTTATCGTCCGAAAGCCTCCGCAAACAGTTCGGCTTGAACCCCAGAGCAGCGGTCCTGCGTCACCTGCTGGAGAGTGGTATTGTCTCGCATCGTCCCATTCTCCGCCCGCCGCGCATCAAGTCCAAATTTGATTCCATCGTCACGCTGTCGGAGCGCGCCAAAGCGGCCTACGGCCCGGAACTGTTCACGGCCCTGCGCTCTGTGCATGAGCAGAATCTCCTCCGCGAGACTTTTGAGCTTGGCCCCGACGGCGTATCGCGCTCTGAACTCTTGAAAGGTGCTGCTGCTGCACGCAAGAAAGCCTTCGCTTCGCTGCTCGAAAATGGCATGATCGAGCTCCGCGTCGAAGAAGTTTCACGTTGGGACCCGCATGACGAAATCGTCCCCGATCTCGTCGAACCCACACAACTTACCGCCGAACAGCTTGCCGCCACTGAAGCCATAACCACCGCAGTTGACCGCACCCGCTTCGAGACCTTCCTGCTTTACGGTGTCACGGGCTCCGGCAAGACCCAAGTGTACATCAACGCCATTCGTCACACGCTGGCGCAAGGTAAAACCGCCCTCGTGCTGCTTCCGGAAATCGCGCTGACGCCGTTCGTCTGGGGACGCTTCTACAAAGCGTTCGGCAATCGCGTGGCCATTCAACATAGTGCGCAAAGCCCTGCGGTCCGTTACGACCTTTGGCGCCAAATTCTCGCCGGAAAATATCCGGTCGTGATCGGCGCGCGCTCCGCCGTCTTCGCTCCACTCGAAAATCTCGGCCTGATTGTTGTCGATGAAGAGCAGGAAGCCAGCTACAAACAGGATGAGCCGTCGCCGCGCTATCACGCGCGCGATGCTGCGCTCGTCCGTGCCCGCATGTCCGATGCCGCCGTCGTTCTCGGCAGCGCTACGCCATCGGTTGAATCGATGCATCATGCGCTCTCCGGCCGCTACAAAACGCTTCGCCTCCCCGAACGCGTCGGCGGTGCCATCCTGCCCGAAGTCAAAGTGATTTCGTGGAAGCAGCACGAGCCGTCCGGTGACAAAGAACCGGCGCCGGTACCGGGCGGCAGGCAGAAATCTCTGGCTCACGTCGCCGAATTGCCCATTCTCACTGCCGAGCTGATTGACAACATCACTCAATCTCTTGAGAAGCGGAAGCAGGCAATTTTGCTGCAGAATCGTCGCGGCTTCTCGCCGTTTCTCGTTTGTGCATCTTGTGCCATGGTGCCGATGTGCCCGAATTGCTCTGTCAGTCTCACGTATCACCGCAAAGGCTCCGTTCTCCGCTGCCACTATTGCGATCACCGTGAGCCACTTCCCGATAATTGCCCGCGCTGCTCGTTTAACGATTTCAACGCGCAAGGCCTTGGCACGCAGCGGCTCGAGGAGGAACTCGCCGCACATTTTCCCGCCGCGCGCATTCTGCGCATGGACTCCGATACGGCATCCCGCCGCGGCATTCACGGCCGGATGGTGAGTGCCTTTGCTGCCGGAGATTACGATTTGCTCGTCGGCACGCAAATGATCGCCAAGGGTCTCGATTTTCCCAACGTTGATCTCGCCGCTGTCGTGCAGGCTGATTCGGAACTCTTCTTCCCCGATTTTCGCGCATCCGAACGTGGCGCCAGTCTGATTCTGCAAGTCTCCGGCCGCGCCGGGCGGAGAAGCGAGCGCGGCACCGTCATCATTCAATCGAGCATGCCGGATCACAACGTCCTCAAGACGGCGATCAGCGGCGAATGGGAGACCTTTGCGCGTGACGAACTCCGCCAGCGCGAACTCAGCGGTTTTCCGCCGTTCGCGCGGCTCGTCCTGATGCGCAGCCTAAGCAAAGATGAGTCGGCCGGAGTCCGCGCCTTATTGCGACTGCGCCGCCTGCTGCAGCAGCACACGGTTCAGGAT
>CAYJKM010000052.1:0-320 GCA_964370805.1 uncultured Alphaproteobacteria bacterium
GAATACGACATCATGGATTTGCCAATGTCGGAGATCTCCGTGTCCTATTTAGCGGTGATCGACTCGATCGGCGTGGAGAATTTGGAAGACGCGGGCGAGTATCTGTTGATGGCCGCAACACTGATTGCGATCAAGGCGAAAATGCTGCTGCCGCGACCGCCGGTCGAAGCATCGGAAGAGATCGAAGATCCACGGCGTGAACTGGCCGAGCGGTTGCGTCAGGCCGGTTACCGCATTGTTGACGACAATGTCGAGGCGCCCGAACCGGTTGAGCGTCCGCCGAACGAGCGCGGCGATCGCCGGCAATTCCCCCATGTGCG
>CAYJKM010000052.1:330-12525 GCA_964370805.1 uncultured Alphaproteobacteria bacterium
TGAAGGAAGAAGCCGAGACGTTTGGACATCGCGAGGCCGAGATGCTGGAACGCTGGGAGATGGCGCATCTGCCCGTGCCGGAGACAGCGCAACCCAGCCCGGAAGAGACCTTGTTTCCGATGAGCGTTTATGATCTGTCGCGGTGCATTGAAGAGATCATTCAGAGAAAGGAAAGCAGGCTCGTACATCAAGTGAAGTTGTTCCGCGTGTCGCTGGAAGCTCGCATTCGCTGGTTGCTCGAGCTGGTGGAGCGCGACGGGCGGTTTGGCTTTATCCGGACGATGCAGGACGAATTAGACCGGATGATTTGGGTGGTGAGTTTTCTGGCGATTCTGGAACTGGCCAAACGGCAGCAGATCCACGTGGAGCAGAATGAGCTGTTCTCCGAGGTCTATATCAGCCGGGCGGTGGTTCCTTTGTTGGAAGCGGCGTGACTAAAACGCTAAATACTTAAAATCTGAAATCAGATCATATGGCAAAGAAGAAGCGTCACGAGATTGTTGAGGAGCAGGAACAGCTTCGCGAGCCGGAGCCGGTTGAAGAGCCGGCAGCCATGGACACGGAAGCGGATCTGCGCGCGGAAGAAGACCACCGCTTTTTGAAGGCGGCGGCCGAAGCGCTGGTGTTCGCGAGTCTTGAACCGCTTTCCGAAGATCAATTCGCGGCCGCTTTGGGACAAAAGCATCGCGGGAAACTGGACGGGCTGGTGCAGGAGCTCAATCGGGATTATGAGCGCGAAGGGAGAGCATTTGAGATTCTGCGCGTGGCGCGCGGATATCAATTCTTCACGCGGCAGGATTTCTCGGGATTGCTGCGGCGCGTGTACGCCGAGCGGGCGAAGTCGCGAGTGTCGCGAGCGGCTTTGGAAACGCTGGCGGTCATCGCCTATCGAGGGCCGGTGACGCGGGCGGAAATTGATGAAATTCGCGGGGTGGACACAGGCGGCGTGCTGCGCACACTTCTGGATCGCCGTCTGATCGAGGTGCAGGGCCGGGCCAACGTGATTGGGCGGCCGCTGCTTTATCAAACAACACCTGAGTTCTTGAAGCACTTTGGTTTGTCGGACTTGTCCGATTTGCCGCGGGATTCGGAACTCAGCAGGGAATGGGGGCAGTTGCGGGCAAGCGAAACGGACGTATCCGAGGCATCGCCGGTGATGGAAGGATTTGCCGCCGACCCGGACGCGATTCCTGACGACGCAACCAACGGTCACCATGAGATCGCGCTTGCCGATCCGGAGACCGAAGCCAACAAGGACATTGAACCATGATTTTGCACAATTCGACGGTGTTAATATTGGGCGGGTGGGGATTGGTTGGCATGGCCGCGGCGCGCAAGATTCTACAGCGCGGCCCCGCTAAGATGGTGATGCACTCGCTATGGAAGAACGAAGCGGAAGAAGCCTGCGACAAATTGAGCAAGGACTATCCGCGCGTTCAATTTGTGCCCGAGTGGGGCGACATTTTCGTGCGCACGAGTTTAAAAGACCGCCCGCGCAAAGATGTTATGAACGATAGCGCTTCACGTCGGCAATTGATGGATGACACATATGAGCGTCCGACGCCGGAGCGTCTGGCGGCCTTTTATCTGCACAAGATTGTCACGGAACATAAGCCGGACGTGATTGTAGACTGCGTGAATTCTGCAACCGGCCTGGCTTATAAGGATATCTACTCGGCTTACTACGATGTAAAGCCGGCATTGGATCGCGAGGCAGACGGCATTCCGGCTGACGATCCGTTCTTCGAGAAGTTTGAACGGCTGCTCGATACGATCTCGCCGCCGCAGCTGATCCGGCACATTCAAGTGCTAATGGACGCGACGATGAAGGCGGGCGTGCACACGTATGTCAAAGTGGGCACGACGGGTACAGGCGGCATGGGTCTAAACATCCCGTTTACGCATTCGGAAGACAAGCCTTCCGGCCAACTGCTGTCGAAATCACTGATGGCGGGCGCGCACTCCATGCTGTTGTTCCTGATGGGCAGGACCCCGGGGTGTCCGTACGTGAAGGAAATCAAACCGGCGGCAGCGATTGCCTGGAAAGGCATCGGATTTGGCGAGATCAAGCGCGGCGGTAAACCGATTCCGCTCTACGACTGCACGCTGGCACAAGCCGAGGAACTCGGCAAGCAGTTCATGCGCCAGAAGGAAAAGGCGGGGGTGGCGCTGGGTGAAAACCTGAAGTCGGTCTATATCGACACCGGTGAGAACGGGATTTTCTCCGCGGATGAGTTTTACACGATCACGGCATCGGAACAGATGGAATTTGTCACGCCGGAAGAGATCGGACAAGTCGTGCTCTGGGAGATCGAAGGCGGCAACAGCGGGTTCGACGTGATCGGTGCCTTGGATTCGGTCGTCATGGGGCCATCGTACCGCGCGGGCATTCTCCGTACCGGGGCGTTGGAAGAGATGAAGCGGCTGGAGCGCCAGACGGGTACGCACAGCGTGGCCTTCGAGATGCTTGGGCCGCCGCACTTGTCCAAGCTGCTTTACGAAGCGCACCTGATTCAGCTCGTATACCGCAACCCCGTGGAAGCTCAAAAAGACACGCCAGAAGAGATGTCCGCGAAGCTCGTGAAGCTCTTGGAAGAGGACCAGAAGCTGCGCGCGACGATGATCTCTATCGGCTTGGCCGTATTGCTGCCGGATGGCAAGCGGCTGCTGCGCGGACCGGATGTCAAAATTCCCGCTTACGCGGGGAGCAATGTGGTGCCGATTGAGAACGGCAGCGTCGAAGAGTGGGCGGACAAGGGTTGGGTGGATCTGCGTGTGAAGAACATGAGTAAGTGGCAGGAGCGGATCCGCGTTTACCAGCAGTCGATTTCACGCATTGGAGAAGATACGTCATCCGGCATGCCATGGGAACGTATGAGCTTCGACGAAGATGATGTCCATTTCCCGGGCAAGATCGTGACGCGCATCTTCATCGAAGAGGAACAGGGAGCGCGAATCAAGTCGTGACGGCGAAGCGCGGTCTCATTGTCGCCATTGACGGGCTGGCCGGCTCGGGCAAATCGACGACTGCCAAACTCGTGGCGAAACGACTCGGCTACATGCACATTGATACCGGTGCCATGTACCGGGCGGTGGCGCTCAAAATGCTGCGTCAAGGCGTGGAGATCACCGATCGCGAAGGTATCGAAGAGCTGCTTGAAGATACGACGGTTTCGGAACGCGAGTCCGACGGGCAAACGTCGGTGCTGTTAGACGGCGAAGATGTGACGACCGAGATTCGCACCCCGGAGATTTCATTGTGGGTCGGGCCGGTGTCTGAGCATCCGATGGTGCGCGAACATCTCGTGCGCTGGCAGCGGGAATTGGGAAAACAGGGCGGCGTTGTGCTGGAAGGCCGCGACATCGGTACGGTCGTGTTTCCGGCCGCTGACCTGAAGGTTTACATGGTGGCCGACCTGAAGACGCGCGCCAAGCGGCGCCGCAAAGAGATGCTGTCGCGGGGAATTGAACAAAGTTCATCCGATGTGGAAGCAGCCCTGGAAGCCCGTGATGTGCGCGACAGCACGCGCGAGCATAGTCCGCTCAAAAAAGCGCCGGATGCCATTGAGATCGACACCTCGGACTTGACGATCGGCGATCAAGTTGATCGCGTCGTGGAATTGGCGCTCAAGAAATCTCAAATCCCAAATTGAAAATCCCAAATCCCAGTAAGACCCCTATCCCCATCCCTTTCCCCATCAGAATGGAGAAAGGGAGTTGGAAATGGGAATAAAACATGCGATTGGGATATGCGGTGTGCCGGATGGCGTCGCAGGTGTTTTTTCGACTTGCATACGGCATGAAAATCACTGGGATGGAGAATTTGCCGCGCACCGGTAAGATTGTCGTGGCATCGAATCACCGGTCAAACTTCGATCCGCCGATTCTGGGTGGAACGCTGCCGCGGGAGACGCATTTTTTCGCGAAAGCCGAGCTGTTTGAAATTCCCATACTGGGACGCCTGATTCGGTACTTGAATGCATTCCCGGTGCGGCGCGGGGAATTTGATCGCAGCTCCTTGGATCAATGCCTGTCGGTCTTGAAGCATGACGGATTGCTGCTGTTCTTTCCCGAAGGCACGCGGGCGCCGCACGATGGCTTCTTGCAGGCGAAACTTGGCATTGGGTGGGTGGTAAGCCTCGCGCAAGCGCCGGTCGTGCCGGTGTACATTCACGGCAGCAAGGAACGAAAGCCGCAGCTTCTGGGGCGACCGGGAATCACAATGGTGGTGGGGAAGCCGATTCCGGTAGAGTCGCTGGCGCCCGCCGGACTGCGTGGCAGAGAACTGTATCAGGAAATGGCAGATCGGATTCTGGACGCGATTCGTGAATTGTCGCTCCAGACACCGTACGGAAGAGTGAAGGTGAAGGGGGAGATTCACGAACGAGAGATCATTGGAAATGAAAAACTGAGATAACACCACGAATGACACTCTGGTCGATAAAACAAACCCCGCCGATGCTCCGGGCGGGTTCGGCACCGGGAGTATGTAAAGCATGACAGAAGAAACCCAAACCCCAACCACAGAAACTGTGACGGCGCCGGCCTTGCCGGTGACCGCCCGTGATGACGTCCGCTTCAAGGGCCGCAAAGTGAAGCCTCACGAGCTGCCCGAGAATCAGGTGGAAACGCATCGCGACGCTCAAGACCTGGCCGGACTCTATGAAAAGATGATCATGGAGTTCCGCGAGGGCGAAATTGTGAAAGGCAAGATTATTGCCATCGGCGACAAAGGGATCTCCGTGGACATCGGCTTCAAGTCTGAAGGCACGGTGCCGATGGAAGAGTTCGCCGGTAAAGATGAGTTCAAAATTGGCGATGACATTGAAGTCTTCCTGGATCGCGTGGAAGATGCGGAAGGCCAATTGCTGCTCTCCAAACGAAAAGCGGACTTCCTCAAGATTTGGGAACGGATCGGGCAGGTTTACGCCAGCGGTGAGATTGTGACCGGGAAGATCATGCGGCGGATCAAGGGCGGCTTCGTTGTTGACTTAATGACCATTGATGCGTTCTTGCCGGGATCGCAAATTGACGTGCATCCGGTGCGCGACTTCGATGCGCTGGTCGGTCAAGACATGGACTTCCGCATTGTCAAGCTCAATGACGCACGGAAGAACATCGTCGTGTCGCATAAGGTGATCGTGGAAGAGAGCCTGCAGGGCATCCGCGAGCGCGTGCTGGGCAGCCTGACCGTAGGCGACGTCATGGAAGGTACCGTAAAGAATATTACCGACTTCGGCGTGTTTGTGGATCTGGGCGGCGTCGACGGACTGCTGCACATCACCGACCTTTCGTGGGGCCGCGTGAATCATCCGTCTGAGGTCGTACAGCTTGACCAGAAAATTACGGTCAAGGTCCTCGATTACGACAAAGAGCGGCAGCGGATTTCGATCGGCTTGAAGCAGCTGCAGTCGCATCCGTGGGAAGGCGTGGAAGGGAAGTACCCGGTCGGCGCCAAAGTGCGCGGCAGAGTGGTCTCGATTGCGCGTTACGGCGCGTTTGTGGAACTTGAACGCGGCCTGGAGGGGTTGGTCCACATCTCCGAAATGAGCTGGACGCAGCACGTCAAGCACCCGTCGGCGATCTTGTCGGTCGGCGATGAAGTGGATGTGGTCGTGCTCAACATTGACAAAGAGAATCGCAAGATCTCGCTGGGTCTTAAGCAAGTGGATCCGGATCCGTGGCAAAACCTCGAACAGAAGTACGCCGTGAATTCGCGGCACACCGGGCGCGTGCGGGATCTGGTGCCGTTCGGAGCGTTTGTCGAACTCGAAGACGGAATCGACGGTCTCGTGCACATCTCCGATCTTTCGTGGACGCGGCGCGTGCGTCATCCCGGCGAAGTGTTGAAGAAGGGTGATGAGATCGAAGTCATCGTGCTGGGTTTTGACCGCAATGAACGCCGGATTGCCTTGGGCCTCAAGCAGGCGCAAGAAAACCCCTGGGATGAGTTTGAGCGCTTGTACGCCGTGGGTACGAAGACCACCGGCAAGGTGGCGCGGATTCTCGAAAAGGGTGTGGTCGTGGAACTGCCCCGCGAAGTGGAAGGTTTTGTCCCGAACAGCCAACTCAAGCGTCTGGCGCGCGGGCCGAAGCAGCCGCTGAATATCGGCGAGGAAGTGCCGCTGGAAGTGATTGAATTCGACAAGGAATCGAAGAAGATCATCCTCGCCGCGCAAGCGCCGGCCGGTGTGGAGCCTGAAGGCGAAGTCGATGCAGAAACGTACAAGCAGTACGTGGTCGGCAGTGACACGGAAACAGCCCCCGAGGGCGACGCCACTCCGCCATCGGCAGAGAATGTGAATCCCGAAGATCAACAACCGTAATCGATGAAGTTTGCGGGGGTGGAGTCGATCTGCCTCCACCCCTGCATTACTCTTAAGATTCAAAATTCGAAATCCGAAATTCAAATCAGAATAAGTAGTGCATAGCGCGTCACGTCGAGTAACGATTGCCACGCTTGGCTGCAAGCTGAACCAGTACGACAGCGAGGAAATCCTTGCTCAGTTCCGGTCAGTCGGTTACGAGGTGACCGAAGATGCAGCGGAGGCGGACGTGTGCGTGGTGAATACGTGCGCGGTGACGTCAACGGCCGAGCGCAAAGCGCGTACGGTGCTGCGTTCGATGCGGCGGCGAAATGCAGCAG
The DNA here is from genome assembly GCA_964370805.1 of uncultured Alphaproteobacteria bacterium. GTDB lineage: Bacteria > Electryoneota > RPQS01 > RPQS01 > RPQS01 > CAYJKM01. Next base: position 6,977 of record CAYJKM010000052.1, read on the forward strand.
CAAAAGTTTTGGCCGTCGGCTGCATGTCAGAACGCACACCCGAAACGCTGGCGGCGATTCCGGGAGTTGACATGGTGCTGGGGAATCGTGAGAAACTGCATATCCTGGATTTTATCCGCCCGCCCCTTGTCTCCGCCTCTGTCGGGAGCACGATTCGTGCCGAAATGCACGTTGGGGAGACAGCAGAGACAACGGATGTGACAGGTGATGCAGTCGTCAGCGGGCTGCTGGGCCGGACACGCAGCTTTCTCAAAGTGCAGGACGGCTGCTCGCAGAAATGTACGTACTGCATCATTCCCAAACTGCGCGGATCGGGCCGGAGCCTTGATATCCGCACGGCAGTCGAGCGTGCACAGCATCTGGTTGACAGCGGGTTCATCGAAATCGTCTTGACAGGCGTCGCGCTCGGTACGTATGGTTTTGACCGGGATGATCGCGACGGGCTGGCCAGGTTGCTGGAAGCCCTGGAGCGCGTTGTTGGCTTGAAGCGCATCCGCTTAGGGAGCGTGGAGCCGTGGGCGATCAGCGACCGGATGCTGGATGTGATCGCAGCGTCGGAGAAGATCTGCCCGCATTTGCACATTCCGCTGCAGAGCGGTGAGGATAGCGTGCTGCACCGGATGAATCGTCGCTACACAACGGCGCAGATTCGGCACATTTTTGACTATGCTTATGCTTTGCGGGACGACTGGGGATTCGGGACGGATATGATCGTCGGATTCCCCGGCGAAACCGACGAGCAGTTCGCAGCGACCAACCGGTTTCTGCTCGATTCGCCGCTCAGCTACGTGCATATTTTCCCGTACAGCTCGCGACCGGGTACACCGGCGTCAAAGCTTCCCGGGCACGTCAGTGAGGCGCACAAGATCGCGCGCGTGGCCGGATTGAAAGCAACGGATCAAGTTTTGCGGCGCCGGTTTCGAGAGCGGAGCCTCGGCAGAGTGTATTCCGTCCTCTTCGAGCAGCGTCGTGTTGGCGAGTATCTGGCCGGTCACGCGGCTAATTATCTGGATGTCTATCTGCGCGCGGACGCAAGTGCCGCAGGTACGATCTTGAATGTAAGAATCAACGAGCTTCATTCCGAGGGTGTCATCGGAGAGGTCGTTCACTGAGGCAAAAAAGGGGAAGATGAAGATTCCGAGTTTGAACACGGACCGGATGGTCAAAACGTTTTTGGAATTGGTGCAGATCGATAGTCCGTCGAAGAAAGAGGCGGACGTGGCGGCCTACCTTGAACAGGCGCTGAAGCCGCTCGGCGTGGAGATGTGGAGAGATGATGCAGGCGAGAAGATCGGCGGGAATTGCGGCAACCTGCACGTGCGATTAAGTGGGAGAAATTCCAGCGCTCCGGCGGTCCTGTTCTCATCGCACATGGATACTGTGATGCCGGGTTTGGGAATCAAGCCGAGACTCGAGAACGGAGTGATCCGGTCCGACGGCAATACGGTGCTGGGCGCTGACGACAAGTCAGGCGTGGCGGTCATCGTCGAGACGCTGCGTGTGTTGCGAGAATCCGACAGCTCGCACGGGCCGGTGGAAGTGATCTTTGACGTCGCGGAGGAAATCGGGCTATTAGGAGCCAATCACGTTGACCTGAATGGCGTCATGGCGAAATGCGCGTTCGTGCTCGACAGCGAAGAACTGGATCACATTGTCTATCGTTCGCCCAGTGCGAACCGCTTCTACATCGAGATTGACGGCCTTGCGGCCCACGCCGGTATGGCGCCCGAACGGGGAGTTTCGGCGATTGAGGTGTTCGCGCGAGCCGTCTCGAAAATGAAATTGGGGCGCCTCAATTCGGAGTCCACGGCCAATATCGGGACGGTGAACGGCGGACGCGCCACCAATATCGTTGCCGACAAAGTCATCGTCACGGCCGAGGCGCGCAGTCACTCTAATGAGTTCTTGGAGAATCAGTCGAAGCACATGATCGAGTGTTTCGAGGAAGCGGTGAAGTTTTACACGCGTCAGCAGGACGGCAAAGTGATTGCTCCCGCCGTGCATCCGAAAGTCAAGCGTGAATTCAACGCGATGAACATTGCGTTTGAGTCGCTGCCCTATAAGCTGGCGGCGGAGGCCGGAAAAACGCTCGGCATCGAGATGAAGCCGCTGGCCATCGGCGGGGGAACGAACGCCAACGTCTATAACGAAAAAGGGCTGCCGGCCGTGGTCATCGGCTGCGGTATGAAAGACGAGCATACGACCAGCGAGCATATCTATGTCCGCGACATGGAGACGAGTGCGCGGCTCTGCTTGTCGATCCTGGCGAAGAATCATGAGCTTTCGAGGTAGCTTGAAATAAGCATTCTCATGCGACGAACCCCCGCGATCGGACGCATTTTCACTTTCGTCCTGGCCCTCGTGCTTGCCGCATCCGTGCGTCCGGCCGAGGGTCTGACGTTCTTTGACCAACGCGAACTCAGCAAGGATCCGCTGCTGCCCGAGTTGCGCCAGGATCGCACGCAAGTAGTCCTCGATCTCTGCGGACCGTGGGAATGCGTGACTGGGGCAAATGATCCGGCCATCCCGGTGTGGATCCCAGGATGCTACATTGGGTCGGACGATGAGTTAACATTCCGAAGGACTTTTGCTTTACCGGATTCGCTGCGGGCATTGAATTTCCAGTTGTTTGTTCCCGAATCGCATTACGCGGTGCAGGTTTGGGTGAATGGTCGAATGATCTCGTCGTTTATGGGCGGACACCTCGGATTTTCCTGCGACATGAGCCGCGACGTCCTGCATTTCGGCGGGTCAAATGAGGTTCAGCTCAAAGTAAGCAATGAGCTGTCGCCGCGTGCGTCGATTCCCCTCGCGCCTCAGGCAATGGATTTGCGCAATTACGGGGGGATCTTTTCCGGAGCATATCTGCGCGGCGTCCCGGCTTGGAGCGTAGAAGAGGCGCGAATCCTGTCGCGCAAAATTGAAACCGGAAGTCAGGTTGCGCTGGATGTTGCCGTAAGGATCGCCCGCTACGCTGCAAATCCGATCGCGGGAGACAGCGGCGGCGTGGCTCGCCTGTCCGTCTTCGTCAGCGACAGTTCGGGAGTATCACTCAGCGAAGTACACAAGGAACTCAGTAATCCGACGTTAGAAGAGACGTTTCAAGTAGCAGTATCGCTGCCGCCATTTCCCGTCCGGCTGTGGTCAACCGCCAAGCCGACGCGGTATTGGCTTACCACGGCATTGATTGCGGCGGGGGACACAATTCACCGCCGCTCAGAACCCATCGGATTCAAGTCGCTCGAGATTCGCGCGGGGGATTTTTATCTGAATGGGGAGCGATTGCGGCTGCAAGGAATGGACTATGTGCCGGAGCACCCACGTGGCGGGCGAGCCATTGCGGTCTCGCAGATTCGGTCCGATTTGACGGCGATGAAAGACTTGGGTGTAAATCTGATTCGAGTGCCGGGGGAAGCTCCTCCGCCGGCGCTGCTCAACTTGGCCGATGAGATGGGAATGCTGGTGCTGGTTGAAGTCGGACTAAACCACATTCCGGCGCCGTTCCTGGCGGAGAGCAATTTACAGCAGCTTAGCGAACGCTTTTTTGGCAGGATGATCGGCAGCTTTGGAAATCACGCTTGTGTATTAGGGTGGGGAATAGGCTCGCAGCTGGACTGGGAGGCCCCGGCGACGAGACAATTCAACGGTTGGTTGTACGGGCACATCAAAGAGCTCGATAGCCGCCCCTGTTTTGTCGAAGGGTTTGGCGTCCCGCGCGACGTGAAGGCAGATTTTGTGCTCATCTCCGCGCCTCCTAACGGCACCAGCGAAGGAATTACGACGGAAAGCGATCGGCCCGTGCTGATTTCCCGAGTCGGAAGGCTGGTCTGCCCGGGAGACCCGATGCAGGCAAATCTCTCTTCGGGCCTCATCAACCAGGCCGACTATTTGATTCGTGAGATTTCGCGGCTGCAGGCGGACGGAAGTTTGGACGGTTATCTTATTCATGCTTTTGCCGATTATCACGGCGAATCTCCGCTGCTCATTCAGCCGAGCATTGCGGACGCCGGACTTTACGGATACGGAGTGGTGGGATTCAACCGGACGGAGCGAGTCGTGTACTTCAAGCTGCGAGATCAGGTGCAGACCGGACAAGTCTCGCCGCCGGTTCCGGCGCCCGTCCGCCAGAAACCACCGCTGGCGTTTCCAGTCGTCGGTCTGGCGACGCTGTTGATTGCGTCCGTCGAGATGCGTCGAAACAACGTCTTCCGGCAGAATCTGAAGCGCGTGTTTCTGCATCCGCACGGATTTCACATGGATTTGCGGTATCGGCGTTTTCTGCACACCGCGCAGCCGCTGCTGCTATGGCTGATCGAGAGTGTGACGCTGTCCTTGCTCACCGTGTCGTTTCTTTACGCGCTGCGAGACAGCTTTGTGTTGGACTACTATCTGACGCATTTTCTGCCGTCTCCCGAGTGGAAGACCGGACTGATTTCCTTGATTTGGCATCCATCGTCGGCGCTGCTGTTCTTCTCCGCGCTGTTTTTGACAAAAATACTCTTGCTCACGATCTTGATTCGGTTGATTGCGGTCCTGTTCAGAGAACGAATGGACTTCTGGCAGGCGAGCAATTATGTAATCTGGTCGTTTGCCGCCCTGTTGTTTTTGCTGCCGGTGGCCGTAATTCTCTTTCGCACGTTAGAAACGCCGCCCTTTTTCACCCTGTCCTTGCTGGTGGTCGGGTTGGGATTGCTGTGGTGCTTACAGCGGCTGCTTTCGGCACTCAGGATCGGGTATGGGACCACGGCGTGGCGGATCTATTTGTCCCTGATTGTGCTGCTGGGAATTGTGATTGCCGGCTCCGTGGCGCTGCTCGATCATTCCCAAGGGACGTTGGCTTACATGGAATATTTTGACCGCGTTTACGGCGGACTGCGCTCGATAAAACTATAAGCTCAAGCTGAGATCATGAAACCGGATAAAATCATCGGTGTGGGAGTCACGTTTGACGACGTGTTGCTCATGCCGGCAAAATCGGATGTGCTGCCTTCGCAAGTGGACTTGAGTTCCCAATTCAGCCGGCACATTCAACTCAATACGCCGCTCGTTTCGGCAGCGATGGACACCGTGACGGAAGCGGAATTGAGCATCGCGCTGGCTCGCGAGGGCGGCATCGGTGTCATTCACAAGAACATGCCGCCGGAATTGCAGGCGGCCGAAGTGAATCGCGTGAAGCGAAGCGAATCCGCGACGATATCGAAACCGCACACGCTGCCGCCCGATGCCCGTCTCGCGGATGCTCATGCCCTGATGAGAGACAAAGGAATCAGTGGAATCCCGGTCGTTGAAGGCGAGCGGTTGGTCGGCATTGTCACAAACCGGGACTTACGATTTGAACGCAACTTGAACATGAAAATCTCGGAGGTCATGACGCCCAGAGATCGGCTGATTACCGCACCGGCCGGGACCGATCCGAAGACAGCGGAAGAGATCCTGCAAAAGCACCGCATCGAAAAGCTGCTGCTGGTGGACAAGGAGGGACGGCTAACCGGACTGGTGACGGTCAAGGACATTCAGAAGCGGTCGCAGTTTCCGTATGCGTGTAAGGA
>CAYJKM010000053.1:0-12155 GCA_964370805.1 uncultured Alphaproteobacteria bacterium
ATCCGGTACAGGTCAATACGGCGACACGGCAAGCGCGGATCTACGATCAATTGCAGGTGGACATTGTGCCGAACGAAGCGCCGGGCGAGAATGAGCTGCTGAATCCCCGGCGGCCGTCGGGCGCGTTTGCGGCCATGTACCGGGATCATATTTCGAATCTGGATGAGGACGCGCTGGATGAGGTCACGGATACGCCCGGTCACTATTTGATTCTCTGCAAGGACAATGCAACGATCCTGGCATGGGCGGATTCGCTGGCGACGTGGAAGCATCGCAAAGGCTACGACGTGGTCATTGACGCGCGCAACAACTGGAATTCGAATAGCATGAAGCAGGCGATCATCGACGGGTACAACAACTGGGATCCGCCGCTGGAATACGCCTGCATTTTGGGTGATGTGTCGGGCAGCTTCAGCATGCCAACCGGCCCCGGCGGCCCCGGCGGTCAGTACGATCACTATTTCGGATTAATCGTGGGCGGTGAAAATGATGATATAGAGGACGTGGGTATCGGCCGCTTATCGGTGCAGAACACGACCCATTGCGCGACCGTATTTTCGAAGCTGTTCGGCTACGAGCGGACGCCGTACATGGCGGCCGCGACATGGTACGACCGGGCATTTCTGTATGCCGGGATTGCGAGCAATGTGCGCTCCAACTGGCTGTGCATGCTGTGGGGGCGGCACCAGTTTCATCGCTTCACCGGCATAGATGATGTGGACGTCTTGACGCATCAAAATCAAGTGAACAACGGAGTGATCGGCGCGCACCTCACGGAAGGGGTGACGTTCTTCCTCTGGCGCGGCACAGTGGTCGGCGAAATGGACAACAGCGCGGCGACGAGCATGCAGAGCAGTTTCAAGTTGCCGGTGGTGCTGACGATCACATGCGGCTCGGGTGACTTCGATGATGACACCGGGCTGAGCGAGGCGTGGTTCAGAGCCGGCACGGCGTCGGCGCCCAAGGGCGGCATCTGCGGAATTGGCACGGCCACATACAATACGCACGTTCCGTACAACAATACGGTGGCCGGTGGTCTCGTGTACAGCATCTGCAATCTGGGGGTGGAGAACGTCGGATTGGCCTTGGCCAGCGCAAAGGTTCAATTGCATGCAGCATTCCCGAACAACCAGCAGGCGACCAATTTCAGCCGCTGGAATAATCTGATGGGCGAGCCGTCGCTGTCGATGTGGACGGAAACGCCCGTAGTCTTGAACGTGACCTATCCGGCGACCGTGAACGTGGGCACGCGCCGCGTGCAGCCGCAGGTGACTAACGAGGTCACGGGTGATCCGATCGAGGACGCACTCGTGACGCTGTGGAAGGGCGACGAGACCTATGCGCGCTTCCTTACCGACGCGGGCGGATTTGCCGATATTCCGGTAACGGTGGAGAGCGAAGGCACAATGTGGTTGACGGTTTCCAAGCGCAATCACAAGCCGTTCCTGGCGGATATCACGTGCGTGCAGGCGCCGCGCATGGTGGCGCTGGCGACGTATGACGTTGACGATGACAACGCCGGCGGGACGCAGGGAAATGACGATGGGGAATTCAACCCCGGCGAGATCATTGACATCGCGGTGACGCTGAGTAATTACGGCACGACATTGGACGGAACCAATATCTCAGCATCCATGACGAGCAACGATGCGCGCGTCACCATTCAGAATGGGACGCAGAATTTCCCTGATATTGCGCCGGGCGATTCAGCGGCAGGCTTGGGATCGTACCGAATTACGATCTCGCCCTTGATGGTTCATGACGAGCGGGCGGTAATCACGTTGGCCGTCACGGCATCCGGTGAGCAGACGCACAGCGCGTTCGAAGTGCGGATTAAGTCGGGAGAAGCCTCGTATGTGAGTTCACAGATATCGGGCGGCGACGGCGACGCCCGGCTGGAGCCGAACGAGACGGCCAACATGAACGTCACGATTCGCAATGATGGTGAGCTGGCGATGTCGGCCGTGAGCGCGACGCTGGTTTCGAATTCGAGTTTCATTGCGGTAATTCAGAATTCGTCATCGTTCGGCACGATTCCGATCGGGCAGACAGCGGTCAGTGCGACTGCGTTCACGCTGCGGGCAAACTCACTTGTGTACCCGGGCCATCAGGCGAGCCTGGCGCTTTTCCTGACGATGTCGAACGGCAGCGTGGACACGGTCACGTTTGCCATTCCGATCGGCTTCATTGCTTCGATTGACCCGACCGGCCCCGATTCCTACGGGTATTACGCGTATGACGACACGGACGACAGCGTGGAATTCCACCATGAGTTCAGCTACGTTGACATCAGCACGGGCGGATTAGGCCAGGACTTGAACCTGAACGATCCGGGCGAGCAGATGCCGCAGAGCGGGCCGTTCGTTGCGGCACGAGAACTGCCATTCGACTTTATGTTCTACGGTGAAACGTATGATTCGATCTCAATCTGCTCAAACGGCTGGGCGGCATTTGGAGTGCAGACGGATCATGACGTGTTCCGCAATTACCAATTGCCCGGTCAGCAGGCTCCCGATGCCATGTTGTCGGTGTTCTGGGATGACTTGAAAACGGACGCCGCCAGGGGTGTGTGGGTGTACAGCGACGAGGCCAATCACCGCTACATTATTCAGTGGAAGGCCTCAGGCTGGTTCCTGAACGACGCCAACATCAATCAGGACTTTGAGATTATCCTGCTCGACCCGGCGTTCTATCCGACGCGCAGCGGCGACGGCATCATCATCTATCAGTACAATGACGTGACGGATATGGTCGGCGAGGGTGCGGATATCAGTTATTGCACGATCGGTATCCAGAATGCCGGCTGCACCGTAGGTTTGCAATATCGTTTCGGCAACGCAGCGATGCCGGGTGCGGCTTCATTGGTAGACCATCGCGCGATCACGATCACCACCGAGAGCCGGGCGGCGTTTGGGCACGTCATGGGGCAGATCATTGATGCCGAGACGCTTCAGCCGATGGAAAACGTGTTGGTGACGGTGGATGGGCAGAATAACGCGGATTACACGGACGCCCAAGGCAACTACGTGCTGCAACCGGACGTGCTGATCGGTGTCTATACGCTGCGCGCGAGCTTCTTCGGCTACAACGACGGGGTGGTGGAAAACCTTGTGGTGGAGATGGACAGCACCGAGGTTGTTGATTTCAACATGGTGCATCCGGAGATTGTGCTTTCGACCGATTCGGTCATCGTTCATTTGCCGGAGGACCAACCCACGACGTCGTTTCGGATGACGAACGACGGCAACGGCGAATTGGATTATCAGATTACGATCCAATTCGTGGCCCAGCCCGGTCCGGATGAGGCTTGGGATCATTTGACAGACATCAACGTTACGGAGCAAACGTCAAACTACCAGATTCAAGGCTGCGAATTCATCGGCGATTACTGGTGGGTGACCGGAAGCTCGAATAATCTTTACAAGTTCGATTTGGAAGGCGACTTGGCAGGGACGGTTCCGCAGCCGTCGTCAACCGGCTTCGGCTGGTTCGACATGGCGTATGACGGAACGTATCTGTACGGATCGGACAGCCCGTACATCTTCGGAATCGATGAAGCGGGAACCGTGATGGACACCATTGACAGCCCGCTGAATCCCACCCGTGCGATCGCGTATGATCCGCAGCTTGATCACTTCTGGGTCGCGGATTTTGCTTCCGATCTCTATGAGTTGTCGCGCAGCGGGCAGGTGATTCGCCAGTTTTCGAATCCGCTGAAGATCACCGGTCTGGCATGGAATCTCAGTGATCCCGACGGGTACAAGCTGTATGCGTTCCATCAGGATGAAAACTTCCAGAACATGAACGTCACGCGGATTCATCCGATTTCGGGTGACCGGCAGTTTGTGGTGCAGTTGGATGGCGCGGCGGGCGATAAGGCCGGGGGCGCAACGATTACGCCGGCGTGGAATTCCACGTTGCTGGTGTTTGCCGGAATCAAGCAGAATTCCACGGGCGACCGGCTGGGCATTTGGGAGATGATGTTCAACACGCAGTGGATCACGGTGACGCCGATGATTTCGTCGGTGCCGCCGAATTCGTGGCGCGACGTCACAGTTGCATTTGATCCGGAGATTCTGCGGAACGGCGTCTATCACGTTGACATGACCATCCATAACAACTCAGCCGACAGTTCGGTCCTGCTGCCGGTGGCGCTGACCGTCGCGCTGGCTGCCGAGGAGCCGCCGACGGCCTTGCCGACGGAGTATGCGCTCTACCAGAATTATCCGAATCCGTTCAACAGCGAAACGACGTTCAAGTTTGATTTGAAGCAGGCGGGACATACGTCGCTGAAAGTGTTCAACCTGCTGGGACAGGAAGTGGCGACGGTGGCGGACGGATTCCTGGACGCGGGACGGTATGACTTCCAGTTTGACATGAACGGGCTGGCCAGCGGTGTGTACATTTTCACCCTGCAGAGTGGCGACTTCACTGGCGTGCGCAAACTGGTACTGCTGAAGTGACCCCCATCTTTACGGCCTGAAATCTCACACCGGGGAACGTGAGACAAGAAAACCGCGAGCCGATTGGCTCGCGGTTTCCTTTTGTTCGCCCGGTGTTCAGGCGTACTTAATCGCGCGAATTGCGAATCAAGACGAGCCGCAAGAGTTGAAGCAGGGCCATCGTGGCGGCGGCGACATAGGTCCAGGCAGCGGCGTCCAGGACACGCTTGGCGCCCTGCACTTCGTCGGGGGCCAGATAGGCGCCGTTGTTCAGAATAGCGACGGCCCGGCGCGACGCGTCGAACTCAACGGGCAGCGTCACGATGTGAAAGAGCACGGCTGCCGCAAAGAAGATGATTCCCAGATCCATCATCCACGCCACGCGGGGAATGAAGATGCCGATAAAGAACAGCGGAATCGCGAGCGTGGAGCCGAGGTTGGCGGCAGGCACAAGCCGCGCGCGAATGCCCATGGGGGCGTAACCGACTTTGTCCTGCACGGCATGCCCGCTTTCGTGCGCGGCAACGGCGAGTGCGGCAAGGCTGTGACTGCCGTAGATCCCCTCGGAGAGGCGGATCTTTTTGCTCTTGGGATCGTAGTGATCGGTGAGTTCGCCGGCGACTTGCTCAACGTCAATATCATTCAGTCCGTTGGCATCGAGGATGTAGCGAGCCGCGCGCGCGCCGGTCATGCCGGAGCGACTGGCAACCTCACTGTATTTGCGATAGGTACTTTTGACCTTCCACTGAGCCCACAATGCAAACGCAAAGGCGGGGATCAGCAGCAACATGGTCGAATCAAAGAAGAACGGAAACATCTTGCTCCTGAGAATTTCTAATCAAATCGTTGAGGAAGTTTCGGGCGGCCACGGAGATATTCAGAAACCGGCATGGGCCGGCGACCCTCCGGCTGCACAACATTCAACCGCAGAATGCCATCGCCAGTTCCCACACATAAATCCTTGTCAATCAAGGAAATCTGACCAATTTTCAGGGTGACTTTAGCTGGCTGCGTGTCAGCCTTCAGTATTTTCAGCTTTATGTTCTCCCCTTTGGCCAGTGCGCCGGGATTTGGACTCAGGGCACGCACGCGATTTCGCAGCTCGGAAGCTGTCTGAGACCAATCCAGAACAAAATCGTCGGCGAAGAGCTTGGGAGCCTTGGTGACTTGAGCTTCGTCCTGAGGCAGCGCTTTTGGCGGAGCGCCGCGCTCGAACTCATCCAACACTTGTACGAGCATTTCAGCGCCGAGCCGGGAGAGTCGCTCGTGGAGCGTGCCGTAATCGTCGTCGGGCTGCACAGGCACGCGGATTTGTTTGAGAATGCCGCCACCGTCAATCTGCTCGGTGAGTTGAATGATCGAGACACCGGTCTCCATTTCGCCGCGCAGCAGCGTCCAACGAATCGGGGCCGGGCCGCGCCCGCGCGGCAGGAGAGACGGATGTACGTTGAACGAGCCGAATCGCGGCAAAGCGAAAAGTTCACGCGGCAGAATCCGAAACGCAACCACCACGAGACAATCCGGCTTGAGTGCGCGAATTTCCTGCAGGAACAGGTCGTCCTTCAATGAAGCGGGCTGCAGGACGGCTAAACCGGCGACAAGCGCTTGCTCCTTGACCGGCAGCGGATCGACTTTGCGCCCGCGTCCGCGCGGCTTGTCGGGGCTGCACACAACGGCTGCCACCGTATGTGAACTGCCGAGCAGGGCATTCAGTGTGGGGACGGCAAACTCAGGATTTCCGCAGAAGATAACGCGCACGCGTGAAAGTTCACTTAGGTAACGAAGAAACGAAGATACGAAGATACGAAGATACGAAGATGCGAAGAGGCCGCCGGAAATACTCAGGGTTCGTGCTCGAGCTCTTCGGCGGTCTCGCGCGCCATTCGCCGCAACTTACCGCTGTGCAGAGCGCGCCGAACCGGAGACAGCAGATCGACAAACAGGATGCCATTGATGTGATCAATCTCATGCTGTAAGACACGTGCCAAGAGTCCGGATGCTTCAAGCTCGTGTGGATTACCATCGAGGTCTTGATAACGCAATTTGAGGCGCTCCGGGCGAGTCACGTTATCGCGAATCTCGGGGATCGACAAACAGCCTTCCTCGTAGTCCCACATGCCTTCGAACTCCAGAATCTCCGGATTGACGACGGCCATGCGAATGATCTCTTCGCTATCCTTGACCGGGACACTAACGACCAGCAGCCGGATGCGGCGATCCACCTGCGAGGCGGCCAGGCCGACGCCGTCATTGGCCTCCATTGTGCGGAACATGGTCTCGGCCAGCTCGCGCAGGTCAGCATTGAAATCGGTCACAGGCGCGCAGCGAACCCGCAGCGACGGATGGCCGTACTTAACGATCTTGAGGATATTTCCGGACTCGTCGGACATCAGGACGAAGACTTCTCCGCATCCGTGAGCACGCGCGTGATGGCAAAGCGCTCGACGCGCACTTTCACGTCGTTTCCGATTTTCAGCCAGATGGTGTTCTTGCGATCGTCGATCCCGGCGACGGTGCCATACAGGCCGCCGGCGGTGACGACTTCATCACCGTTTTTCAGCGAGTTGATCAGCGCTTGATGCGCCTTCTGCTTTTTTTGCTGCGGGCGAATCATCAGGAAATACATCACGACCACGATCAGCAGCAGCGGGAGCAGCGACGCAAACAGGTTGGGCTGGCCGGCGGGCGCCTGCCCGAGGGTGTTTCCAAGAACGGTCGTCAAGAACGAGGGAGTCATGCATCCTCCGTTAAGGGTGAATCATTCAATTGCAGTTGAGGCATTACGCTGTCCATCCAGGGGTGATAATCTCCGCTGCGGATGTGTTCGCGCGCGCTGCGCACCAACTCCTGGTAGAAATAAACATTGTGCAGGGACACGAGCCGGAGCGCCAATAGCTCTTCCGCGACGAACAAATGCCGCAGATAGGCTCGCGTGAAGTTGCGGCAGGCGTAGCAGCCACAGCGCTCGTCAATTGGAGCGAAATTCTGTTTTTCCCGTGCCGCGCGAACATGCAGCTTGCCGTCCCAAGTGAAGGCCATGCCATTGCGGCCGTTGCGGGTGGGAAGAACGCAGTCGAAGAAGTCCACGCCCTGCGCGATTGAAAAGAGCAAGTCTTCAGGCAAGCCCACTCCCATCAGGTAACGGGGCTTGTGTGCGGGCAGCAGACTGGTGGAGAGTTCCACCATCTCCTGAAAAATGACCTTCGGTTCGCCGACGGCAAGACCACCAATGGCGTAACCGGGAAAATCGAGCTTAACCAGAGCCTCGGCCGATGCGCGGCGCAGGTCGGCAAACACAGAACCTTGCACAATCGCCCAGAGATTCTGAAGATGACCGTAGAGCTCAGGAAGGTCCTGCTCAGCGTCTTTCGCCATTTCGGCCCAGCGCGTCGTCATCTGCTGCCATTCATCCGCCTGGCCGTGAGAACATGGATAGGGAGCGCAGAGATCAAGCACCATCATCATGTCGCTGCCGATGGCGCGCTGGATTTCCAGCACTTTGGCCGGAGTGAAGAAATGATAGCTGCCATCGAGGTGCGATTGAAACTCGACGCCGTCGGGCCGCACCTTCTTCAATTCGGCAAGGGAGAAGACTTGATAGCCGCCGGAATCCGTGAGGATTGGATGCGGCCAATTCATGAAGCGGTGCAATCCGCCCGCCTGCTTCAGGATCTCAAGCCCCGGACGAAGATACAGGTGATAGCTGTTGGCCAGCACGGCCTGCACGCCGGCAGCACGAAGTTCATCAGGCGACAACGTCTTGACCGTGCCAGACGTGCCAACCGGGAAGAAGCAGGGAGTCTCTAAGACACCGTGACCGGTATGCAATTGTCCGCAGCGAGCACGACTGCCGGACGCGTCATTTGCCAGGATTAAGAACCGGTGCGAATTCAAGGGTGTGACTGACGACCCGGTTGAAGGGGCAGATTGAATCATCTGCGGGACACGCCTGTCGTCAAATCGTGCAACTGCATCCGCAGGAGCTCCGGATCAGTTGCAGGTTGTTCGCATACGAAACCGTGGCAGAGATAAGCGGTCGGTTTTCCGTTAATCATGCTCTTGCCGCCGAGGATTTCGCCAAGATAGGGGGTGGAATCGGCAGCATCCGACGCTGCCTGCCATATTACATGAATACCCGGCACGAAGATCGAATTAGCCACCGTCCAGAATGCTCGATCACGATCGCCGAACAGCACCAGTTGCAGAGGCGGATTGAGCAGCAAATCCACCGTTACCATTGCCTGCGAAAACGCCTGAGCGGCGCCCCGCATCATGCCAGCTATTGGGATGACCTGTCTGCGCACCGATTCCTCGAACCCGGCCACTCCGGTTAGATGGTAGAGACGCGCCAGAAGATTTCCGGCCAGTGAGATTCCGGACGGCACGGCGCTGTCAAACGGATCGACGGGACACGCGCCGGCAATTGGGTCGGCACTCATGCTGTACAAGCCATCCTGCTTGCCGAACAGCACGTCCATACGCCTGGCGAGATTGACAGCTCCTTCCAGCCACCGCGAATTGCCATCCGCAAGAAAGAGATCGAGTAGCCCGTTCCCGAGCGCGGCATAGTCCATCAGCAGTTGCGAGCGCTGCTCACGTTCACCCAGAAAGGAATGGACCAGTAGTGCCTCGCGCTCGAACGGCGAGAGCAGCCGCTGAGCCGTGCGTTGCGCAGCTTCCAGATACTTCTCATCATGTAAGACGGCAAAGCCACGCACAAGTGCAGAGATCATCAGGCCGTTCCAATCCGTGAGCACCTTGTCGTCACGTGCCGGATGAGGGCGTTGGCTGCGCGCTTTCAGAAGCGCACTACGATCCTCAGCAAGATCCGCAGAATGTTCTGCCCAGGATTCCTCCGGCTCGCGTAGGTTAAGTGCAGACCTGCCGTGCTCGAAGTTTCCGGATTCCGTCACATCGTAGATCCGGCAGAAGCGACGACCGCGATTCTCGCCGAGAACGGCAATAATTTCCTGCGGCGACCAAACGTAGAACTTGCCTTCTTCGCCTTCGGAATCCGCATCCAGCGACGAAGCGAAGCCGCCTTCCGGAACAGACATGTCCCGCAGCACCCAGTCCAAGGCAGCTTGAGCGACGCGGCGGAATTCGTCGTCGCCGGAGCTCACAAAGGCATCCAGATAGACGGAAATCAGCAGCGCATTGTCATAGAGCATTTTCTCAAAGTGGGGGATCAACCAGCGGGCGTCGGTTGAGTAACGATGAAACCCTCCGCCAAGCTGATCATGAATGCCGCCACGCGCCATTTTGCGCAGAGTGAACAGTGCGATATCGCGCGCACGAGGCTGGCTCAACCGCACTGACAGACACAAGAGCAGTCTGAGTTCCATCGCATGCGGAAACTTGGGCGCTCCACCGAATCCGCCATGGTCAGGATCGAAACTCTGCGCCGACGCTTTGACCGCCTGAGCAAGCAGGTCGGTCGTGATTTCTCCGGACTGTTGTTCGACAGCGCTCGAATCCATGAGCAATTGATGGAACTCGCCGGCTGAAGAAAGCACTTCGTCGTGCCGTTGTTTCCAGGCTCGACTAACGCTATTCAAGACGTCGGAGAAGCCGGGGCGGCCGTATTTCGCCTCCGGCGGCCAATACGTCCCGCCGAAAAACGGCTTGCGATCGGGAGTCAGAAATACCGATAGCGGCCAACCACCTTGTCCGGTCATGCGCTGCACGGCCTGCATAAAGTGGTGATCAACATCAGGCCGTTCCTCGCGATCGACCTTGACAGAGACGAAATGCTCGTTCAGGAGCGCAGCGATCGCAGCATTTTCAAAGCTCTCCCGCTCCATGACATGACACCAGTGACACGCCGCGTAGCCGATAGACACAAATACGGGCTTATTCTCGCGCTGCGCCTGCTCAAATGCTGCGTCACCCCACGGCCGCCAGTTCACGGGGTTGTGGGCATGCTGCTGTAGATATGGGCTGGCTTCGTGGATGAGTGCGTTGGTGTGCATGGATTATCAAAGACAGCGCGGGCGGATCATCTCAGCCTGATGTCAGCGCGCGAAATTGGACGTCCCCTGGATATCCACCGGTTCCGGATGCGTCACGATGTGCATCGTCGGATAGAGTTCGTGCAGCGAGTGCTCAATCTGATCGAGGACATGATGCACGTCCCCGAGCGGCAGGTGCCGAGCCAGATCTACGTGCATTTCCGTGAAATACTGGGTGCCGGCTTGACGCACGCGGATATCATGCACGCCGATCACATTTTCGATATTCCTGACCACATTCTCGACGGTCTCAGCCACGCCTTCGGGCGCGCGATCAGTCAGGGAATGGATTACGTCACGGCTCAGCCTAAAGCACAGCCACAAGACGACAGCGGCGACGAAGAGGGCGGCAATGCTGTCGGCTATGGGAAAGCCGAGACTGGTCATGATCAGGCCGAAGATCACGACAATAGAATCGAGGAAATCCGTCAGGAAGTGCGTCGAACTGGCGGCCAGTGCTTCACTGCGGGTCTTGCGCGCCGCGCGGACCAGGGCCAGCGTGCGCCACGCCTCAACGCTAATGGAAACACCCATCACCACAAAGGCGGCGACGCCGATCTCGACGTGCGCGGGCTTTACGAATAAGCGCGTCAGGCCATTGTAGACGATCAGGCCGCCCAGAACGAAGAGGAAAATCAGCTGCAGCAGCGCTCCCATGCTTTCGTACTTAGCATGGCCGAATAAATGATCCTCGTCCGGCGGTTTGACAGCCTGCCGGATGGCGAGGAACGTGATCAGGACGGCAACGGTGTCGACCGCAGAGTGCCCGGCTTCAGAATAGAGCGCAAGCGAGTTCGTCATCAGCGCCGCCGCCAGTTTGATGACGATGAGGCTGAACGAAGCAAGCAGCGACACAAGCGCGACGCGTGTGCGCCACTGGCCGTTGTGATCAGGAATTTGAGATTTACGGGGCATGGGATGATGCCGATGAAGAACGTGCTATGACAAAACGATCCCGACCGGAGAGATCTTTATGCACAGCAACCGCCAGTGCGGCCTTGGAGAATAAATCGCGCACTGCCGTGCCTTGAGATTCGCCGATCTCAAGGAGCAGCTTACCGCCGGGATTGAGCAGCGCGGGGATCAGGTCTGCGATGCGCCGATAATAGTCCAAGCCATCGGGTCCGGCCGCCAGTGCGTGACGGGATTCGTGATGCTTTACTTCCGGCGGCAGGGTATCGAACTCGTTTTCAGCGACGTAAGGCGGATTGGACACAATCATGTCGTACGGTGGCTGCACTTGCGATAGGAAACGCGGCGAGAACAAGTCCGCCGTGAGCACTTGGACACGATCAGTTACGTTGTTCAGTTTGGCATTTGCCGTCGCGCACTTGACCGCTTCGAAGTCAATGTCAATTGCGTCCACGCGGGCTGTTGACACGTGCGTTGCTATGGCAATGGCAATGCAGCCGGTGCCGGTCCCGAGATCCAAAATTCGAAGGTGGGTCAAAGCACTGGATTCGCGAGCGGACGTCACGGCAAGTTCGGCCAGCTCTTCGGTCTCAGGTCGGGGAATGAGCAAGCCGGGCGCGACATGAATCACGGTATCGAGAAACTCGACGCTTCCCAGAAGCAGCTGCAGCGGCTCGTGCTGCACGCGGCGCGAGAGGTAGCCGCGATAGCCGGCGATCTCATCGGGCTTCATAGGCCGGTCGTGCTGCAGGTAGAGCTGAAACCACAGCGGGCCACGCGCCGGGTCGTC
>CAYJKM010000054.1:0-12123 GCA_964370805.1 uncultured Alphaproteobacteria bacterium
GTCAACATTGGGGGAGTGAACGGCTCGAAAACGGAAGATTCTTACCGCAGGTTGATCCATGCCGGTCCGGCTGCATGATAGTGACTCGGGTGCAAATGCACGAATGCAATCACCGTCATAAGTCGCAGCCCAAGTCCCAGCCGGAGGCGAATCGTTGTGAGTTAGGTCACATCGCATTCTTACGCAATTCAGGAACTTGCACAGATCATCACTCAGAGTCATGCATAGCAGATGCGTCCGTAGATTGCTCAGCAGCGCTATGCGGCGCGTAAATCGGAGGAGCAGCGGTGACAATTCAAAATCTGCCGCGAAATCAAAACGTGATTGCCGGAAAGTCGAGTGCAGAGAAACAGGAACCGGATTTGCTATATGTTCAGACAGAAACGCAACTAGCCGATTTCGGTCAGATCTGCTGACCCAAGGCCGACCGTCCGCTGTCGCGAGATCATTCAACGTTGCTTGAACAACCACGAGACCTGGAGCGCTTATGACATCCACGCCGACGCGCGTGACGGAATCTTCTCCCCGGGAGTTTCAAGCTCTCGATCTGGCCTTTCTGGGCTCTCTGCTGCCGGGGATCATTCACAACTGGTCAACGCCGCTTTCCGGGGTGATTGGGGCAACACAGCTGCTCGAGAAGCGGGTTTCCGTCATTCACGAGCTGCTCTCGCACTATGAAACGCTGAGCAGCGCGGAGCGGGATGAACTGAACCGGCAGCTCGAACGAAACAAAACCAATGTGGAAATCCTCAGCCGGAACGCACAGCACCTGGCTGACTTACTGCAAGTGCTGGTGTATCGGATCACGCGGGGCAACGGCTCGGCGCGGGATTGCTTTCCACTGCATGAACTGGTGCAAAACGAGTTGCGCTTTCTTGAAGCGAACCTGCAATTCAAGCACAAGGTCCGGAAGGCGATCAAGCTCGATCCGGCGTTTCCAGCGTCGGCCTTTTCCTACGGCTATGTCGCCGCGATCATTGATGAACTGGTGACGTCCACCATCGCCGCGCATGACTTTGCGAGCGGGCTGATGGAGATGGACATTGAAACGCAAGCGGTCAACGGCTGGTGCCGGATCAAGCTTGTCGCGAGACATCAATCGCCGTCGACTTCAGAAGACACGCTCGATCCGCTCGTGATGTATCTCAAGCGGCTGGAAGACGACGGCTGGAAACACGAGTACCAGCGGCGTTCCAACGAGGTCAGCCTGATGCTTTATCGACCGGAGCGAAATTCCGCTTGACGCCTGTTTTTAGTTTTCGTATATTTTGGGGACTCTTCGGCTGCAATCGAGATCAACTGGTCTCGATTGTTGTTTCCGGGGCTTCGGTAAAAGGCTAAAATCACGAAAATGACGTTTCCACCATCATCGCAGTTTAATCAGTTTCCGGAAGAAGCTCGGATCGCCCTCGAAGCCGCGCGCCGAGGCGGCGAAGTGCTCTTGCGATTCTGGCAACAACTCGCGGCAGAGCAAATTCATGAGAAAGGCAAGGGCGACCTGGTGACCGCGGCTGATCTGGCTTCTGAACAAGCGATTGCGGAGTTTCTGAGCCGCGAGTTGCCCGAAGCGGCGATTGTCTCCGAAGAAGGCACGTCACGCAGCGGCAGCGAAATGGTCTGGTACGTCGATCCGCTGGATGGGACGACGAATTTCGTGCAGCGGTTCCCGGTGTTTGCCGTCAGCGTCGGGCTTGCGGCGAGTCCGGACCGGGAAACGCCGACCCTGCTGACGGGAGTTGTGTTCAACCCGGTGAGCGGAGAATTATTCTATGCGGCCAAAGGGCACGGGAGTTTTCTCGGCACTCAGCGGATAAGAGTGGCGATGAAGACCAGGCTCGCCGATGCTGTTCTTGCCACGGGATTCCCGCGCCGTTATCATGAAGAACTTGGCAGCTATTTGCGCGAATTTCGCGCGCTCTTCCCAGCGTGCCGGGCCATCCGCCGGGTCGGAGCGGCAGCGCTGGATCTGTGCTGGACAGCGCAAGGAGTGTTTGATGGATTCTGGGAACACCGGCTGTCGCCATGGGATGTGGCCGCCGGAGCGTTGATTGTACAGGAGGCCGGCGGAATCTGTACTGACTTTGAGAATCAGAGTGCGTTTTTGGAAAGCGGAAACATCCTGGGAGCATCGCCGGCGATGCACGCCGAGATCATGCGAGTCATCCGCGAGGCGCGCATGGATGAGCGGCCTTTATGATCCAGTGATTTGTCGAATCCGGCCATGCGCGTTCAAGCCATTCAAGTTCGAATGGCTTTTCATTTGCTTGCTATTCCACAGGCCAGGAAACATCCGCCTCGTAGCCGCTGTCATGCTCCAGATGGAGTGTGGCCGACGGCTGCGCTGCGGGCGGATCAAATTCATAGATTCCCGGACGAAGCGTGTCATCGACGAGCGACTTGCGGTCCCCGGACAACAGTTCGAGCTTCACATGGCCGGGGCGGAGTACGTAAAGCGAGATCTTGTTGCCGGGGAGAATCATGACCGGGAGAGCATCGACCGCCTTGTCGGATCCGTCGCCCATGCGAGGCGTAGCGGAAATGACAACCGGGAATACGGACTCGGAACTCTGTCCCACCGCGGCTAACTTGTAAAAGTAGCTGACCCCCGGCAGCGCTGTGGTGTCCGGGAAACTGTAATCAAGCCTGTCGGCGGCCGGGTGAACAGCCACATCGCTTAGGACGGCGAAATTCCCGAGATCCTCATAGCCGCGATAGATGCGAAAATTCATTATGGTCGGTGATTGCTGCTCGAGCGTCCAGTTGATGCGAACGCCGCCGGCAGGCAACGCGTGAGCGGAGAACAGCGACAATAGTGAAGAGAGTTCGGGGAAGCTCGCGTTCGTCTGTGCCGGAGACAGATTCGCACCAATCAATACGACGAGCAGAAACAAAAGTGCTTTGATTCGATTCATAGTTAAGGAAGTTAAGTCGCGATTCGGTTGGCGAACGGCGGCGGCGGAGTTGTTCTGAAATCCAGGGCTTGCTGATGTCCAATCTTCTCATTCACCATGAGCAAGATGAGATATCCGCCCGCAAAGAAGATGATCAGCGAGAGGATGCCGGCGCGAAGGCTCCCGGTCAGGAACACAGCAAGACCAAAGAGCGCGGGACCCACGGCACTGGCGAAGCGGCCGGAAATTCCGAAGAAGCTAAAGAACTCGGCAGATTTTTCGGGCGGTATCAAGGCGGCCTGGAGCGAACGGGACGCTGCTTGCGAACCGCCCATCACAAGACCGGCAACGACACCGAGCAGCCAGTACTCGCGCAAGGGATTGCCGAAAATGCCAAGCTGCCAGCCCCATACGACGACAATCAGCCAACCGAACAGGCTGATTTGAATCGTGCGCTTGTTGCCGAGTTTGTCGGCGAGCCAGCCGAAGATCAGCGAACCGACAAACGCGACCCCTTGAATGAGCAGGAAGAACAGAATCAGGGACGCGCTTGACATGTGCAATTCCTGATCGCCGAAAATCGATGCCATGATAATCACGGTCTCGATCCCGTCATTGTAAAGCAGGAACGCGATAAAGAAGCGCGCAAAATGCGGCAGCTCGCGGAGACGAACGAAGACGGTTTTCAATGATGTCAGTGCGGTTCGGATCCTTAGTGCAGCTGCCTCGTCTGTGCCTTGAACCGAAGGCACGCTGCGAAACACCGGCAGCGAGAACAGCGCCCACCAGATCGCGACACTGATAAAGCAATCCTGAACCGTGAATGATCCCGGCGGCATCCCGATCACTTGCGGGTACTGCAGCATGATCAGGTTGACGCACAGCAGCAACCCACCGCCGATGTATCCCCAAGCCCAACCCAGGCCGCTTACCTTGCCGTAGTCTTCAGGTTCGGCAATGTCCTGCAGCATGGAGTTGTAGAAGATGTTGCCGCCGGCAAACCCGATCTGACCAATCACGAAGAGCAATCCGCCCCACAACCACTCACCTTCACCGACGGTAATAAGCAACGTCGTCGCGACGACGCCAAGGCCGAGATGCACGGCCAGCATGCGCTTCTTCAGACCGCCAATGTCGGAAAGCGCCGCCAGAATCGGTGCAGACAGCGCAACGAGTACCATTGCCGCGGCGACAAAGATCGTAAACAAGGACGCACCGGGAATCCGCACCCCAAGAATCTCGGTACCGTCAGCGCCGCCGGCCACCACTCGCGCGTAATAGACATTGAAAATGACGGCGAGGATCGTCGTGGCAAACGCCGAATTGGCGAAGTCATACGTCGCCCAAGCGAAAACCTGCCCGAAATTGCGACGCTTGAATTGAAAGAGCGAAATCAAGATCCGGTCACCGGATCAGTTGTAGCGTCCGCGTGAGCCGGGTGGTTCCGGCCTGCAGCTGATAGACGTACATACCGCTGGTCGCCGTCCGCCCTGCATCGGTCATCCCGTCCCAGAGAATCACATTTTCGCCGTGGAATGCTGCTTCTTGAAGCAACGTTCGCACACGCTGACCGAGCAGATTGTAAATTACCAGTGATACCGGCGCCGTGCCGGGCGGAGCATAAAAGCGAATCGTGGTCGCGGGATTGAATGGGTTTGGATAATTCTGTGCGAGCCAGATTTGAGCGGGCAGTTCCGGTATGGGCTCTGTAAATGTCCCGCTGTCGAACCACTGGAAACAACGCGTGAGGAATTCGTCTCTGGTCCACGATGGACTCGCTCCCGAAGCAGCTTCCAAACCGAAACTCAAGAAAATGTACTTTCCCTCACCGCGCTCACCCGAGACCCCGCATGCTTCATCATCCCCCGATGTGTATTGCAGTATTTGAGTTCCACCATCGAGCACGTAGATGGAAGATGGACTGGTTTGGTTCCAAGCCCCGTTCTGTCCGATGAGGACCAAAAGCACGTCTTCCCATTGCGGGTTGCCGGTCGCTCCGGCGACCGAACGGATATTGGTGTTGCGAGTCCGCAAGGAACAGTGCAGAACGGTATTTAGAAAAGGCGCTGCACTCTCGTCTTCCGTAATGTTCTGTCCGGTGAGCAGCAAGTTGCCGCCTCCGGAAACGTAAGTATCAAGCACCGCGTGATCGGATGGATCCAATGTAGCATTGGAATCGTTGCCGCAGAACCAAATGACGGTTGAGATCTCATTAAGGCTGGTCAAGGCCGCCGTGCTGCGATCCCAGTGTCGAACGTTCAATTCAGGGAATGAGTCCAAGCTGGACAGATACCATGTCTCGTAAGTCTGATTAACATCGTCATCTACGAGCGCAAGCTCCGTATGGTCGACGGCAATGTCCAGTTCATACGGCGAGGATTCTTGCGTGAGCGTAACTTCAGCTGTACCGGCCATAAACTGGACGGCAGGCAAAGCCACCACACGGTTTAACCCTTCCATGAGCGGGCGTTCAGATGTCTGATACTCGCCGTCTCCGTCCGTTAAGAGTGTCGTCCAGGCCGAATCCGGATACGCCTCGTGGAAAATCTCAATGCTCGCCGGTATGCCGGTATTTGGATTCGCAGCGTCCTGAATCACGCCGAAAAGATTGACCTGATGTCGAATGTCAAACGTGCGCGTCAGCGTGTCGTTCTCGGCATCTTCATCGTCGGCACTGCTGACTTCGGCAAACAAGGAGGAGTATTCCTCCATGTTGTTGTCGTCCGGCACAATCCAAGGACTTGACAACGTCACGACGGTGTCCACACCAAGTATTACGGTGACATACGCGGAATCCGAGTAGCCGTTGCCGCTCACGAGCAGCCAGCCGCTGAGGGGACTACGCCCGGTGTTGGAGATGCGCACCGCCACATCTAACACATCACCGGCAAGATGCGGCAGCAATGGGTTCGGTGATGCGAAGCCGGCGACGGTCATGTCGTATCCCGGAGTCACGTTGATGATTCGCTCCATCCCCATCCAGCCCATGTACGCGCTGACCCACGAATGATCGTTGGTCGCAGGATAAGACCAGCCGGGCGGGATGCCGCCGTCTTCGTCCGTGTCCAAGCCGATCAGCGAGTCACAAATGTAAACCGCATTCTCCCAGTAGACGGAATCGCCGCTCAGCTCGAACATGCGATGCTGCGCATTAGCGTACCAGCAATTGGACGAGTGGTTCCACGATCCGGCCGACTCCCAGACCTGCACCTGACCACCCCATTGCTCCACCCAGATCGCGCCGCTGTCAGGATATGCGGCAAACAGCGTTTCGGTCAATCCCCACACGGCCGTCCCGCCGGATAATGCCCAGGATTCCGCATACAATCGATTTGGGCTGGCTTGCAGCCACGTCCGCAGCGCGCGCCCGCGGGTGATGCAGTGATTCACCCAGTCCTGCCGTTCGCGATACGCAGCATGCGAATACATACCTCCTAATCCCAGCGCTTCGGCAAAGGCGTTCAGCATGTCCTGCCAATTCAATGGGTTAGCCACCATCCACGTCGCGCAACTGTCGCCGTACCAATTCCAGGTCGTATCGTTGTACGCCTCACGATACTTCTTGACCGCTTCGAATCCCCAGCCGCAGTTGTGGGCGGAATAATAGCCAAGGCCGCCGCCTTCGAGCCACGCCGGATGGAGGTTGCAGTAGGTTTGTGCAGCCCGTATGTTCGGCCCATACGTTCCCGTATCGCTTGTCCAGATCGCGTACTGCGACCAAACGCGAATGGCTTCCTGTGTGTTATCCGTTTCGATGATGTTTTCATCGCCGCCGGACTCGCCTTCAATCATGCCGCCGTAATTCGGTCCACCACCCATGAACTGACGGGAAACGAGGAAATCGCACAGCATGACATAATGCGCGAAATAGGCGGGATCGTCGAGGGCTGTCCGCCGCAGACGATCAAACGGAGGCGTATCGTCGGATTCGAAGGCCAGCTCGACCCGCGCGGCTTCCTCCCGGACCTGTTCGTACGTCCACGGAGCGGTTGCATGCGACGGTGCGACGCCGGCGAGCAATGCGCACGAGGCAATTAACACGAGGAACAATCGTTGGCGACTCAGCATAGCAACTCCTTCACCGAAGATGGACGATACGGTTCCGATCCCTGACGATCACATGAACTTCTTGACCAGTTTCAGGATCCCTTGATTCCAGGCGATGCGATGCGTGACCCCGGTGCCCTGAGCGATCGTGTGCTTGTTGTCCAGATACCATTGGTAGCTGCGAATCAGGGTCTGCGCGTTAGAGTATTTGGGTTTCCAGCCGAGCACTTGCTGCGCCTTGTCGGTGGATACAAAACTGTCTTGATCGGCCGTGCCGTAAATCCACTTGTACATCGGCGACAAGCCGGTCGCTTCGAAAATACTGAGGGCGAATTTGACCAGGCCGGCAGGTGTACCCCACGGGCGAGCGCCGCTGCCGGCATAGTCGCACATCGCCTGAATGTCTTCTCGCACGGTTTTGTATTCGACCGCGCCGACATTGAACACGTCGTTTACTTTCTTCTCGTCAAGCGTTGCGCTAAGGAAGATCGCGTCTGTGAGGTCTTCCACTTCCAGTAGTTGATAGAGGTTCTTGCCGTTGCCAATCATGGGGATGCGTTTGCCGCTTTCCACCCAGTCGTAGAGGATGGCAAAAATGCCCAGGCGGTAGGGTCCAATGAAGGATTTCGGGCGGATGACCGGAACGCAGAGCTTGCTTTGATATTCGAAGCAGATGTTCTCGGCCATGATCTTGCTCTTTCCATAGGGACCGACTCCGTGGACTTTGTCGGTCTCGAAGAGCGGGTGATGGTCGGGAATTCCGTACACCGAAGTCGACGAAATGAAGATTACGCGCGGGCAGCCGGCGTAGATGGCTGCATCGAGCACAACTTTAGTTCCGTCCACGTTGGTTGAGAAGATATCCTTGGGCTTCCACAATGGCAGCGCGGCAGCGGCATGAACGATCACATCGGGTCTGTGATCGCGAAGCAGCTTGTCCATGCCGGTGCGATCGCGCACGTCCTGGGTAATGAAGGCCGTTCCGGCGGGGTACTCTTGCGTTTCGTATGGCGCAATGTCGTTAAGAACAATATCCCAGCCTTTTTGATGAAACCGATGCGCCGTATGCAAACCGAGAAAACCGGCGCCGCCTGTGACTAATACTTTCACGCGAACGAAATCCTCCGAAATTGCGATGAGATTGAGATTGACCGGGTTTGGCTGCGAATCTCGCGGCCACGGGAAACTTGTTCGAGAATCGCGAGGTTGTCAGTGAGGAAGACAAATCGAGCGAATGGAAATTCAATGCATTGTGAATGCGAAACTTGCAGGACAATGAGCCTCATTCGTCCATAGAGCCGCAGATTGAGAATTTCCAAGACAAGTGTTTTAGATCCTACAAGATACCAATCCGAAGCCCAAGTTGCAAGCCAAGATTGAACGACGCAAGACGCGATGAAGTCTGGATTTGACAATCTTGCGTGAGGAGCGTATATTAAGGTTTTGCAATAGTCTCGGAGCCATGACACACGATCTGGACAAGCCGCACGATAAGTGCGGAATTATGGGGGTGTTCGGTCATCCCCAAGCCGCGGAGCTGACTTACCTCGGCCTTTATGCATTGCAGCACCGCGGGCAAGAATCCGCCGGAATCGTCTCAACGGACGGCGCGGCGCTGCATCAGGTCCGGGGTATGGGGCTGGTCGCCGACGTCTTTAACGATCATTCGAAATTCGCGAGACTGGTCGGTAATCGTGCCGTCGGTCACGTGCGCTACTCCACGGCGGGCGGTTCCACCGCCAACAATGTGCAGCCACTGGTGGTTCAGACAAAAGACGGCCCACTGGCAATCGCGCACAATGGCAACTTGGTCAACGCACTCGAACTGCGAAAAGAGTTGGAGCAGGACGGTGCCATCTTCCAGACGGAATCCGATACTGAGCTGATTGTTCACCTCATTGCACGGTCTCGCGGGGAGACGCTTGCGGAGCGAGTCGCCGAGGCCTTGAAACGAGTGCGTGGTGCATTCTCGCTGCTGTTCCTGTCCAAAGATGAGATGATCGTGGCGCGTGACCCGCACGGGTTCCGCCCGTTGTGCCTGGGAGGAAAAGGCGACTCAATCGTGGTTGCGTCGGAGACCTGTGCGCTGGACCTCATCGACGCGAGCTACGTACGTGACGTGGAGGCGGGGGAGATCATCTCCGTGAGCGCAGCGGGCATGGAATCGACGTACTACGCACCGGCGGAGCTGCACATGTGCATCTTTGAGCTGATCTACTTTGCGCGGCCGGACAGCAAGATTTTCGGCGGCTCGGTGGATCGAACCCGCCGCAAGCTGGGCAAGATTCTGGCGGAGGAAGCCCCGGTGGATGCGGATATTGTCATTTCCGTTCCCGATTCGTCGAATACATCCGCGATCGGTTTTTCCCATGCGAGCGGGATCAGGTTTGAAATCGGTCTGATTCGCAATCACTACATCGGGCGAACGTTTATCAATCCATCGCCGTTCAT
Organism: uncultured Alphaproteobacteria bacterium; assembly: GCA_964370805.1. Lineage (GTDB taxonomy): Bacteria > Electryoneota > RPQS01 > RPQS01 > RPQS01 > CAYJKM01. The sequence continues at coordinate 9,390 of CAYJKM010000054.1, forward strand.
GCGCTCGTTTCACTCGCGCATCAAGTATAATCCGGTGGAAGGAGTGTTGAAGGACCGCCGGGTCGTGCTCGTGGAAGATTCGATTGTGCGCGGAACGACGCTCAAAAAACTCGTGGGAGTGCTGCGCAAATCCGGCGTGAAAGAGATTCATATTCGGGTGGCATCACCGCCGGTGAAGTGGCCGTGTTTTTACGGGATGGACTTCCCGACCCGCAAGGAACTCATCGCCGCATGGAATGATCCGGAGCAGATTCGCAGCTATCTTGGCGTTGATTCGCTCAAATACCTTTCCGAAGCCGGGATGTTGGCGGCAACGCGCGAGGATCCGGGGCAATTCTGCACGGCGTGTTTCACGGGGAATTATCAGGTTCCGCTCTCGGCTCGTGAGCGTCAAGAGCTCTTAGCGGAGTCGAATGAGGAATGGGCACGGTCTGAATTGGAGCGGGTGTTAGGTTCGCTGGAGTGAAGCTGCCGGACCCGTCAGAGGTATGAAGCGGAGCAAGTGGAAAGCTCCCATGATTCCCGGTACCCCGAGTCAGACGAACAAGTTTCTGACGCTGGCTAATCTGATCAGTCTTGGCCGGCTGCTGCTGCTATTCCCGCTGTTTATTTTCCTGCGGGAAGGCGAGCGCGGCGACGGCAATTCGTGGGCGCTCGTGATCATGGGCGCCGCTTTGCTGAGTGACATGTTCGACGGCATGATCGCGCGCAAGATGAAGCAGATTTCCGACTGGGGCAAGGTCCTCGATCCGATTGCCGACAAGCTCTGGATCAACTTCCTGGCGCTGTTCCTGGCGATGCCCTGGCGGGAGCATCCGCTGCCGTGGGAGTTCTTCACGCTGATCATCTTCCGCGACATGGCCATCATCAGCGGCGCGCTGTATGCATTTCGCCGCACCGGTTTCGTGATGGCGTCGAACATGTTCGGCAAAGTTGCGATGGTTGCCGAAGCCTTTGCCTTGATCGCTTACACTGTGTACTGGCGGCCGGAATTTGCCCCGTGGCTAAGACCCGAGCTGCTCGTCTGGATCGTTGCCGTTTTGATTGTCGCTTCCGGATTGGCGTACGCCATGCGGCTGCGTGACTTCCTGACTGACTACGCAAAGCACCCGCCGCTTTCCGACTCACCTCCTCTGAAAATCTCCTGACATGGCACTTCGTTTCTACAATACCTTGACTCGCTCGGTCGAGGAGTTTGTTCCTCGCGATCCGGGTAAGGTCAGTATGTACACATGCGGGCCCACGGTATACAACCGGGCTCACATCGGCAACTTCCGCACGTTTCTGTTTTCGGATTTGGTCAAGCGCTACCTGCGGTATCGCGGCTATCAGGTCACGTGGGTGATGAATTTTACGGACATTGACGACCGCACGATTACCGGCTCGCAAAAGGAAGGGATTCCAATGCGCGAGTTCACGGAGCGTTATGCGAGGATGTTTCTGGAGGATCGCGATCTGCTCGGAATGGAGCCGGCGGACATATATCCGAAAGCAACTGAGCACATTCCCGAAATGGTGAGTCTGGTGAAGTGCCTGCACGACAAGGGCCTGGCCTACGAAGCCGATGGCTCGCACTATTTCAAGGTGGCAGCGTTTCAAGAGTACGGGAAACTGGCGCGGCTGGACGTGGAGGGCATGCAGCAAGTGGAGCGCGTTGCGGACGATCAGTACGTCAAGCGCGATCCACGGGACTTTGCCCTTTGGAAGGGCTACGAGCCGGTGGACGGCGACGTGTACTGGGAGACGGACATTGGCAAGGGTCGTCCGGGCTGGCATCTCGAGTGCTCAGCCATGTCGCTCAAATATCTGGGTGAAGATTTCGACATTCACCTCGGGGGCGTTGACCTGATTTTTCCGCATCACCAGAATGAGATCGCGCAGACAGAGGGTTGTACGGGAAAGCGGCTGGCGCGCTACTGGCTGCACAGCGAATTCCTAATGATCGACACCGACAAGATGTCTAAGTCGTTGGGCAACTTTTACTCGCTGAGCGATATCATCGAAAAGGGTTGGTCGCCGCGCGAGATTCGCTATACGCTGATGGGGACGCACTATCGCCAGCAGCTGAACTTCACTCTTGAGGGATTGCAGACCGCGCGAAACTCCCTGGAACGCATTGACGCGTTTGTTCGCAATCTCGACGCGGCGATTGGAAATGGGGGAGAGGCGGACGTGAAGGCAGCGATTGAGCGCTGCGAGCAGCAATTCCAAGCCGGGCTTGATGACGATTTCAATTACGCTGAAGCGGCGGCCGCGATTTTCAATTTGATTCGTGACGTGAACTCGCTGATCGCTCAAGGCAAGGTCGGGAAGCGCGAAGCCAGTCTTGTGCATGCTGTTCTGAAGCGCTTGAACGGCGTTGTGGATTACATCTACCCGAAAGCGGCTCAGAGTACCGACGGTGACAGCGACATCGAAGCATTGATCCACGCCCGGGAAGAAGCGCGCCGGCAAAAGAACTGGGCGGAAGCAGACCGACTGCGAGACGAGTTAGCGAAGAGGGAGGTTGTTTTGGAAGATCGAGCGGGAGGCACGATCTGGAGGAGGAAGTGACCCGACCCGGCTCGAATATCCGTAAATTATTAATTTTTATAGATTGATGTGGCAGGCAGATTTGAGCCATATCTTGTCAAGTCTTTTGGAACTTCGTAACTTAGGGTCTGCCTTTTATCAAGGCGTAAACCGCCGCTGGCGTAGCTCAACTGGTAGAGCAGTTGATTTGTAATCAACCGGT
>CAYJKM010000055.1:0-11976 GCA_964370805.1 uncultured Alphaproteobacteria bacterium
GGAAAATTCGAAACTCGAAGCTCGAAATTCGAGTCAGAAGGAAATGAGTGGCGGTTTGTCCGATCCTGCGAAGCAGGAGCGAGATCTCGTTTTGGCGGTGCCTGGCGACTGTTCACGCAAAGGAGACCACGGTGAAAACTCTACTTGCTGCAACTCTTCTGATCGCCAATTGCGTGTGTGCGGCAGAACTGGAGTCGCTGCTCAAGGCGGCGCGGGCGCACCATGAGTCCAAGCTGGCGAAGATCAGTGACATGGTGCTGGAGTACACGGGGACATTCATGGCGCGGGGCGGGGAAGGCTCGGCTGTCACGTCAACGCTGACGCGCAAAGGCGAGAAGTGGCGAATGGACGCCGAGATGAGCATGAGCGGCGGAAACACAACCGTGAACGGTAAGCCGATGCCCGGCGGCGCGCAGAAAATGGAAACGGTCGTGCTGTTCGATGGCATGGACGTCTGGACATCCACAATGGGCATGAAGATGAAAATGCCCAAAGACAAGGTCATGGAGCAGTTGTCGTTCACAGAGTACTGGAAATAACCGCCCGAAGGGTCCACTGTGCTCGGTGAAGAGACGGTAAACGGCCGGGCCTGCTACATCGTCGAATATCCGAAAAACGAATTCGTCGATAAACCCGTCAAGCTGTGGATTGACAAAGAGCATTATGTTTCCGTCAAGTCCGAGGCGAATATGAGTGGAAAGTTGTTGGTCACCATGTTCAGCGATTTTCGGGCGATTGACGGCGACTACGTGATTCCGCACAAGGCCGAGGTGTTCAGCGACAGCGCCAAAACGATGGACGTCGCGGTGACCAAAGTGGAAGTCAACAAGGGCGTGTCGGACGACATATTCGATGCGAGCAAGCTCAGCGGCAACGCGATGGACGTGAATCTCGAACAGCTGATGAAGCAAGCCGAAGAGATGCAGAAGCAGTACGGCAAGTGATAGCAGGTCGATGGGGAAGCCATGGTTTCAAGCAAAGCGCAGACTGTCGAAGCATACCTCGCTGAATTACCGGATGACCGGCGCACGGCAATTGCGGCGGTGCGCAAGGCGATCCTCAAGAAGCTGCCGAAGGGGTACGAAGAAACGATGCAGTACGGGATGATCTCCTATGTCATTCCGCTGGAGAAGTATCCCGACACGTACAACGGTCAGGCGTTGGCTATCGCGGCACTGGCTTCGCAGAAGAATTATATGTCGGTCTATCTGATGAACATCTACGGCGACAAGAAGGCCGAGCAGTGGTTTAAGGACGCCTTCGCCGCGAGCGGCAAGAAACTGGACATGGGCAAGTCGTGCGTGCACTTCAAGAAACTGGATGATTTGCCGGTCGATGTCATTGCCGAAGCGGTGTCGCGGACGCCGGTAAACGAATACATCCGGCTGTACGAAGCGTCGCGGAAGAAATAGGTCAGCAGGAGTCAGGGATGGCGCTATCGCGCATATTACCTCCCACGAACTTTTTTATCTTTGCGATCCTGGAATTGATCGCGCATTTTGCCATGCCGATCACGCAGCTCATTTCCGGTCCGGTGCGCTGGAGCGGGATTGTGTTGATTCTCGGTGGGGCGTGGTTCACTTTTGCCGCCGACCGCTTGTTCAAGCAGGTTCAAACCACGGTCAAGCCGCATGAAGCGCCGTCGGTGCTCGTACGGGACGGGCCGTTCAAGGTGAGTCGCAATCCGATGTACTTGGGGATGCTGCTTGCGTTACTGGGAGAAGCCGTGGTTTTGGGAAGCCTGACTCCGTTTCTCGCACCGATTGCGTTCTTTCTGGCCGTGGATACGGTTTACGTGGGGATTGAAGAAAAGTTGATGCTGGAGGCATTCGGCGAAGAATATTCGGCTTACAAGAAGAAAGTGCGTCGGTGGGTATGAAACGGATGCGTTCAGAAGAAACCAAGGCAGAGCGCGTTGTCGGTGGATGTGGGCCGGGAACATCTGCGACCGTGGATAGGTACATTGCGGCATTGCCGGCCAAGCAGCGCAAGATCGCGATCGAGCTGCGCCGGATGATCGGGATCGCGGCACCCAAGAGCGAGGAAGCCGTCAAGTGGAACTATCCATGGTACATCGAAAACGGCTACGTGTGCTACATCAGCGGTCAATCCGGCTACGTGAATCTGGGTTTTGCGCGAGGGGCGGAGCTGGATGACCCGAAAGGGCTGTTGGAAGGAGCCGGCAAGGGCATGCGGCATGTAAAAGTACATTCGCTGGATGAGCTGCAGGACACGGAAACGCGCTTGAAGACGATGATTCGGCAGGCCGTGAAACTGAACCGCGAAAGCGGATCAAAGCGCGGCAGGTAATCCGCAATCGCCACGGATCGATTATGCTGCGTAGTGCCGGACGAATGGCCGACAATTGTCGCTCGACCCCTAAGCTATTCGATGGCGCTTGGGGGTTGTTAATATGAAAAAAGCGAAAAGCGAAAAGCGAAAAGCGAGAAAACTGAGATATGGGCTCATTCCCTGGATCTCCATGCTGATTTTCGCGACGTGCGTTCGGGCCGAGCCGCTACGTGTGGTGGCATCGACCACGGATTTGGCGGCGCTGGCGTATGAAGTGGGAAGCGGATATGCAAACGTTGAAGCACTGTGCGGCAGCAATCAGGATCCGCACAGCTTTGAGATTCTGCCGCAGCACGTGCTGACTGTACAGCAGGCAGATATCTATCTGAAGGTCGGAGCCGGACTGGATTTTTGGGCGGATGAGCTGATCAAGACGGCCGGCAACCAAAAACTGCGAGTCGTGGATTGCTCGCGCGGCGTGCCGCTTCTGCATGATGAGGAGGAGCACGAGCATGGGCATCATGCTCATGAATTGGGGAACCCGCATTACTGGCTCGACCCGGAGATCATCCCAACGGTTGCGCACACGATTGCGGAAGGATTGGCCGGCGCGGATCGTGAGCACGCGGGTGACTTTATGCAGCGTGCAAACTTTTTCACCGCGAGGTGGGTCGGCGCCGTGGCGGACTGGAGAGCCATACTGGAGCCGTGCGCGGGAACCGGGCTGGTGACGTATCACCGCACGTGGGACTACTTCGCCCGCGGATTCAATCTTCGCATTGTAGGAACCATTGAGCCGCAACCGGGTGCGGAGCCATCGCCGCTGGCCCTGGCGCTGCTGGAACGAGCGATCGGCACGGGGCAAGCGAGGATCTTGCTGGCAGAGCCGTTCGCGTCACTGCGGCTGGCTGACGTTTTGGCTCGCGATACAGGAATTGCCGTCGTCGTGGCTGCTCCCTCGATTGAAAACATGTATGCTCAGGACGCCGTGTTCGCGCACTTCGACCGCTTGGTCAAGCAGATTCGCGAACGCTGCACAGCAACTTTTGTCACGCATGAATAATCAGAACGAAACCGTCGATAAACCTGCTATCGCAAACTCCGGAAATCATCATGAGATGAGACGGCGCGTGCTGTTCAGCATGATTTTATCCGGCGTAGCGATCGTGTTCGCGATTTGGTGGGGAGTGTGGGCTGTCCTGCACGACGAAACCGGCGTTCTGATCGTGACGTCGCGGCCGGGCGGAGCAGAAGTCATCCTGAACCGCCGTCCGACAGATCTGCTCACGACGGCGTTCTTGTCGGATCTGCCGGCGGATTCGTTCATCGTTTCGCTGCGGATGGATGGGCATCGCCCGATCCCGCCGCAGCAGGGCGTGACGATTCAGCCCAATGAAACCACGCGCGTGACGTTTCTGATGTCGCCGATTGCACGCGGGGATCATCGCGAGTTGCCGCGAGTGAGCGGGACTCCGCTGCATTGGAAATGGAAGAGCGTGCGGATTTCGTCGGTACCCGAAGGAGCGGCGGTGGTCGTTGACGACCGCGAGTTAGGGGTGGAGACTCCCGTCACCATTTTGTTTGAGTCGGGGCTGCATCACCTTCAGGCGCGGTGGGCGGACGGTTCAAAGAGCTTCAAGAACATCATGATCGATCCATCGCAGACGCAGCCGGAGATCATCATGCGGCCGGCGACCTATGAGCGGCTGACACCCGCGGAAGGAGACAGCGTGCCATGAAACGTGAGATCACGCGAATCGAACCATGGAGCGCGATGCGAGTCGGGTTCTTTTTCGGACTGCTGAGCGGATTCTTGTTCGGGCTATTCAGCGGGTCGTTCACGAAGTATCTTGCCAACTCGATGGGAGTCTCAGTGCTGCCGCCGGATGCGCAAGAGGTGGCGGGGCTGTCGGCAGGAGCGATTGTCGCGCTGGCGATCATGATGGCGCTGATCGCATCGCTGGCATGGGCTCTCCTGGGCGCGATCGGCGCCGTGTTTTATAACTTGGTCGCGCGATTGTTCGGGGGATTGGAATTGATGACGTCGGGTGAGCAAGCGCCGCAGACGGCGGAGAAACCGTCCGAGGACGAGGACTTGCGGCATGAGTGAGATTCGCGTTCGGTTTGCGCCCAGTCCCACCGGATATCTGCACGTCGGCGGTGCGCGCACGGCGATCTTCAACTGGCTCTACGCGCGGGCGACGGGCGGAAAGTTCCTCTTGCGGATCGAAGATACGGATCCGGTGCGCTCGCGCGGCGAATTGGCGCAGATCATTCTTGACGGACTCAAATGGCTGGGAATTGAATCCGACGAGCCGGTTGTTTATCAGTCGGACCGGCACGAGCGATTCATCTCCGTGGCGCACGAGCTGGTCGAGCGCGGGACGGCGTACTATGATTTCTCCACTCCGGAAGCGCTCGAAGAGATGCGCAAGCAGTCGCAGGCGCGTCATGAGCCGACGTTCCGATTTCGCGCCGACTTGGCCAAAGTGAGGGCGGAAGCACAGGAGCGGCTGTCACGAGGAGAGCCGTATGCCATACGCTTTGCGGCGCCCCGGGAAGGACTCGCGTGGGACGATCTTGTGCACGGCCGGATCGCATTTGCCGGCGAAGAGCTGGAAGATTTTGTGTTGCTGCGTTCCAACGGCGCGCCGACGTATCACCTGTCCGTGGTGTGCGACGACCATGACATGAACATCACGCACGTGCTGCGCGGCGACGATCACATTTCGAACACGCCGAAGCAGATCGGAATCTACCGGGCGATGGGGTGGGAGGTGCCGCGTTTCGGGCACGTGCCGCTGATTCTGGGGCCGGACAAGCAACGACTTTCGAAACGCAGCGGCGCGACCGCGGTGGGCGAATTTCAGGAACGCGGGTTTCTCTCGCAGGCGATGTTCAATTTCTTGACGCTGCTCGGCTGGTCGCCGGGGAGCGGAGATCGCGAGATTTTTACGCGCGAAGAGTTGGTGGAGGTGTTCTCACTCGATGGCATTCAGACAAAGAGCGCCGTCTTTGACATTGCTAAGCTTGAGTGGATGAACGGCGAGCACTTGCGCATGCTGTCCGATGACGATGCCGTGGACTATCTGCTGCATCATGCGAACGGTCAGCCGGTGAATCGCGATTATCTGCTTGCACTGTTGCCGCTGGTGAAACCACGGGTGCGGCTTCCGCGAGATCTCTACGCTGATCATGGCTATTTCTTTGCCGATCCGCAGGAATACGATGCGGCCGGAGTTTCCAAACACTTGAGTCAGGCCGAAATCAAAGCTCTGCTCGCGCGTTACGCCGGAGAATTGGAAGGCGTACCGTCATTTGTTCCCGAGCTGTTGGAAGCTCATTTGCGTGAGCGCGCGGCGGAATGGGGGATTTCTGCCGGCAAGTTGATTCACCCGATCCGGCTGGCGCTGACCGGCAAGACCGTGAGTCCAGGTCTGTTTGAGATGATGGCGGTGTTGGGACGCGAAACCGTGCTGCGTCGCTTGAAAGCGGCACTCTCCACAATTGGCTCCGGGTAAGCGGCCGTGCGCCTGATTGACCGCTATATCATCCAGCGTTTTCTGCAATACTTCTGCTTTGCCCTGCTCGCCAGCGCGGTGATTTTCATCACCGTGGATTTCACGGAGTTTCTCGACAAGTTCATAGACGCGAAACTCTCCTACGCGGTTGTCCTCCGCTATTACTATCTCTACGTTCCATACATTGTCTATCTGACGCTGCCGGTGTCGGTGTTGTTGGCGACGTTGTTCGGCGTGGGCGGATTCGTCTATCGCAATGAAATGACGGCGATGCAGTCGGCGGGGTACAGTTTGTGGCGAGTGCTGACTCTGCATCTAATACTGGTTATCCCGCTGAGCGCGGCGGCGCTGGCGTTCGGGGAGACGATCGTGCCGGCGGCGAATCACGAGCGGAAGGAGATCTACCGCGGGCAGATCAAGAAGAGTTCAAGCATGGCCTCGACACGGCAAGGACGGCTGTACATGCAGGTGGGGTCGGGCGAATTTCTCAAGATGGAAACGTATAATCCCCAGGCGAAGATCGGGGACCGGGTGAATCTGCAGGCGTATGAAAACGGCGAGCTGCGGCAGCGAGTGGATGCAGATCGGCTCTACTACACGGGCGGCGGATGGATGCTGTTGAATGCGCAGGTCAGGAGGTTCAACGGCAAGCAGGTTGAGGTAGAAAAAGTAGATTCGCTGCTGCGCACAGACTTTGGCATCACTCCGGATGATCTGGCGCGGATCAATATCGAACCGGAAGAGATGAACTACTGGGACCTCCGCGGTATGGTGCGACGCTTGCAGGCGAGCGGCATTCGGGCCGGTAGATGGCAGGTAGATATTGCGTTCAAGATCTCGCAGCCGTTTGCCGCGGCAATCATCGTCCTGTTCGGCGTGCCGTTCGCCGCGTTTCGAAGGCGAGGGGGACTGGTGTTAGGCTTTGGGTTGTCGCTGCTGGTGTGCTTTGTCTATTTCGGGTTCATTCAAGTGGGGAAGATCCTCGGGTACAACGGCACGATTTCACCCTTGGTGGCGGCGTGGTCGGGCAATATCGTGTTCGGGCTGATCGGGTTGTATCTGGTGTTCAGGGTGCCGAAGTAGAGAGCGGAAATGCTAACAATGAAAAGGCGATCCACCCGGATCGCCTTTGTTATTCACGCGTGCTGCGCAGGCTTAGAATTTCAAGCGGTGGGTGAGGCCGACAGCGAGGCCGCGTGCGGAATCGAAGAGGCCGCCATTCCAGGCGCCGCCGACGTCGAGTTCATAGCGGCGGAAGCGCAGACCGGCGCCCAAACCGGTGTGAAAGCCCCACAGATTCCCGGCACCCACACCGCCTTGCACAATCAGCCATGGAGTTGCGTAATACTCGCCGGCGACGGCGGCATCAAGGCCGGCCGGACCTTTGACGCTTGCCCGCGTACGGATGCTGACGTCCCCGAGCACAGCCCAGTCTTTGTGCGGGGTGAAGCGGCCGTTCAGCTGAATGATCATCGGCAACTGAGTCTCAACGGCGCCGCCGGAATAGGTAGTGTCCTGCCAATGCATGGCGCGTTCGAGGTAGTCGCGGTTGTTAAGCGAATCAACGATGACGCCGGTGCTATCCGTATAGAACGAGACGCGGCGATTATCATCAACCTGCCACGTCATGCGAGCGCCGATCTGTCGCAGGGCAAGACCGACGCGCCACTGACCGTTCAGAACGGCCACGGTGCCGAGATCGAAACTGACGCCGTCGCCGATGGACGACGAAACGTGATGCACGACGCCCGAGCCGGTCAACGTGGAATCGGTCGTGAGGAATTCGCCGTCGGAGCGGACCACTTTGGACAGGTACAAGCCGTGATAAAAGTGAAATCCCGCGCCGAAATAAAGCGAACGAAACCAGTTCTGCTCGAAATCGTAACCGAAGCCGGCACTGTAATCCGCAAACGTTTGTTCGTCACCGGCAAGGTCTCCCATCAAATAGGGCCGGTCAATTTCGTTGCCGTACAGCGCGAGCTGAATGATCTCGCGCGGAGCCGTTGCACTGGCCGCCGTTTCGATAGTGGCGTGCACACCGAAGCGATTGTAGGTGAGGCCGAAGAGTGGCACTGAGCCTTGCACGTCCGCACGCCAACCGTCGTCGGGAATTTGGTCGAGAATGTCCGCTTTGTCCGCGTCTGTGAAGAAACGGTCTCCGGCAATGTGGTCGTTCCAGTAGGCCACGCTGAAGGCATTGTTCGCCACCCCGGCCGCGAGGGACGGCAACTCCAGACTCCAGCGGAATTCGCGTGACTGCCCGAGCACGGCGGGGTTCCAGTTGAGCACGCTGCCGGACTTGACAATCAGATCATGCGCGCCCGCCCGGCCGACAGAGCCGGCATCAATGGACTGCGCCGCTACGGGAAGCGCGATCAGGAGCATGACGAGCAACGCAATCATTCGTCGTCCCCCGTGTGGATGCGGTAGATAATGTCGGCAATCACCTGCACTTTCACAAAATCGGTGCCGTGAACCGTGAGCGTGTCTCCGTTTGAACTCGGGAGCGCGATATCCGTACGAGTAAAGAACGGCGGGTTGCGGAGATACTCCAAGAGGTTGTCGCTGAGCGTGACGGTCAACTCCGTGTAGGCTTCGCCGGTAGCGCGGCCATCGACGATCTCGCTGACCGGAATCTCGGTATTAGCCACCGTGTCCGCGGGCAAGTGGGAATCGTAGTCGACGTTGGCGCTGTCGCGGGCGGCGACGAGGTAAACGCGGCCTCCGATCGGCAGGCGATTCCAGATCCGGACGCGAGCCGAGCCCGATTGAATATCTTCGAGATCCGAGCTTTCGACCTTCTGGATTTTGCCCGGGGCGTGGAGCGAATCAAGCGTAAACCTGAGCGGCGCCTGCAAGTCAATTTCGACGACAATCGATTCCGTTTCATAGGTTTTGATTGGACCCGAAACCGTGATCGTGCCCGTGGCGTCCATCGAATCCGGGTATTGATTCAAGAGCTCTGCGAGATCGTGGAACACGAGCGTGGTGTCCGTACCCAACGACACATCGTCAATCTCGAAAAGGCTCGATGTCAGGCCAATGCCGTCCAGATAGGTTTGAATATTTATCCGGCTGTCGGCCGTGGCTTCCAGTCCGCTCAGGATCGTGACATAGGCGTCAACGGTCGTCGGATGAGCACTCTCCCAGCCATCGGGAGGCTGTTCTATCGTTGTGCCTTCGACCGGGAAATCCAACGCGAGTTCGTCCACTACGCCGTCGAAGTAGCTGAAGAATAGTTGAGAACAGGACACATTGCCGGCCACGAACTCGCCGCCGGGCTCGAACTCGCGGTGATCGGGCGTTTCCGACGACCAGGATAGCATGCGCAGTTCGATGCGCTGCGGCGTTTCGTTGAAGAGTCTCATTCGGTAGCCGGCCAGCTCAATGGTGTCGGAACGCGTCTCGCCGGCCGGGACGAACTGCTTGCTGACGAGCGAATCCCCAAGGGGGTTGAAGAGTTTGGGGAAGACGATCCAGACGGTATCGTCAAGCTGCGTCTCATTGATGGCGGTTACCGTCACGTTTCCGGAATCGATGATCCCCTCAAACAAGCGATGTCTCTGCGTCATGGGAAAGAGCGAATCGGCATAAAACGGCTGCGGCGGAATAATGCCGTAATAGGGGGCGACTTGAAGAGTGTCGATACTCGTCATGATTGTGAGGCCTCGCGCTGAGTCCACAACAATTCCAAGTCCGCCGTCACCCGTTGCGGTGAGGATGAGACTCGTCGTCTGCAGGAAGTGAATGTCGTCAAGCTCAGCCGGCAGGGTGACCTGAGCACCGGCGGCCAACGAGATTTCACCTATGAGCAGCTGCTCGATGCCGGAGAAATCGCTGGCAGCAAGCGATAGCTCCGAGACCCCGTAAGCAAGGGTGTTTGAGATCGTGATCAGGACGGATCCCGTATCCACCACGAAGTGATCCACGCCAGAGCCGAAGCTAAGTTGAGCCGACGCATTGAGGTTATGCGGCGGCAAGTCCTGAATGCTGCCGTGCAGCGCGGCGATGTCAGGGTTCAAGCGGCCAAGCGAAAATTCGTTTGTCTGGTCAACGTTGACCGGCAGGAAGAGCGCGGTCACCGGCTTGGTGAGAGTGTACGACGTGGGATCGAGGTAGAGCGAGTCTTTGAAGTCCACCTCCAGCTCTTCGAACGCCGAAAAGAAGGTCGAACTATCTTCTTCCATGCCGATGCCAGAACCGTCGCGGCGAATCTCAAAATCCGAGCTGACCATTTCCCAAACGCCATACGTGCGCACGCCAAGCGGCACGGTGAGATGCGTGTCCCAGCTCCAATCACCGGGGCGCTGCGGCAGTGAGCAGTTTTCGATAACTATCGCGAGCAGAAAAAAGAAAAACAGAAGACAGGCCGAACGCCGTCTTCTGTTTGAATTTCGTGTGTTTCGATGCAAAGCAGCCCGTCCTTCCCCGGTAGTCCTTACGTTCCCATGTCCCATGAAGCCAGATACACCTTCTGTTCGGGAGTCAATTTGTCGATCTTGCAGCCCATCGTGCGCAGCTTGGTCACAGAGATATACTCTTCGATCTTCTTGGGCACTTCGTGCACGGCCACGCCGAGCTTCTTGGAGTTCTTGATGGCGTACTCAGTCGTAAGCGCTTGCGTGGCAAAGCTCATGTCCATGACGGATGCCGGATGTCCGTGCGCCGCGCCGAGGTTCACCAGCCGGCCTTCGGCAATGACCATGATCCGGTTGCCGGACGGCAGCGTGTAACGATCCACAAACTGCACGACGTTTTTCTCAGCCCGCTTGGCCATCTTGGCCAATCCCTTGAGATCAAGTTCGATATCGAAGTGGCCGCTGTTGCAGACGATGGCTTGATCTTTCATCTTGGCGAAATGCTCGGGGCGAATGACGTGCATGTTGCCCGTCACGGTGCAGAAGATATCGCCGAGCGGAGCCGCTTGCGCCATCGGCATGACGCGAAAGCCGTCCATGCGAGCTTCGAGGGCGCGAATCGGGTTGATCTCAGTGACCACGATATCGGCGCCGTGACCCTTGGCGCGCGACGCAAAGCCCTTTCCGCACATGCCATAGCCCGCGACGACCACCGTGCGCCCCGCCACCAGCACGTCTGTGGCGCGAATGATGCCGTCGAGAGTGGATTGACCGGTGCCGTAGCGGTTGTCAAAGAGATGCTTGGTCTCGGCATCGTTCACGGCAAAGACCGGGAATTTGAGTTGACCCTGCTTGTACAGCGCGCGCAGGCGGATAACGCCGGTCGTGGTCTCTTCCAGCGAGGCCACGATGCCTTCCGCATAGGCCTTGTGCGTGGTGTGCAGACCGTGAACCAGATCCGCGCCGTCATCCATCGTAATGGACGGCTGGAAACGCATGGCAGCGTCAAGGTGACTGTAATAGGTGTCGTGATCTTCGCCTTTGATGGCGTAAACGCGAATCCCGAAATCCTGCACGAGCGACGCCGCGACGTCATCTTGAGTGGACAGCGGGTTGGAGGCGACTAGCACCAGTTCCGCGCCGCCGGCTTTGAGCGTGCGCGCGAGATTCGCGGTCTCAGCCGTCACGTGCAAGCAGGCGGACATGCGCTGGCCCTTGAGCGGCTTCTCTTTTTCGAATCGCGTGCGGATTTCCTGCAGCACCGGCATGTCGTGATCGGCCCACAGAATGCGATTCTTGCCCTGCGGCGCGAGCGCGAGGTCGCGCACGTGGTACGCCGGGCGGGCACTCTTAGCCGCTTTGCTCTTGTCTTTACTCATGGTTGTCGAATTGCTCATGCCAACTGCTCCACTTTATCCGTTTTCTCCCACGTAAAACCGTCACCGGCGCGGCCGAAATGGCCATAATTAGATGTTTCGCGATAGATTGGCCGCCGCAGCTTCAACGCATCAATGATTCCATGCGGCGTCAAGTCAAAGACTTTGCGAACGCGTTTTTCAATTTCTTCGTCGGCGATCTTGCCGGTGCCGCGCGTGTCAATCATGATGGAAACGGGTTCCGCCACGCCGATGGCATAAGCCAACTGAATGCAGCACTCCTCCGCGAGTCCGGACGCCACGATATTCTTTGCCACCCAACGCGCCGCATAGGCGGCACTGCGATCGACTTTCGTCGGGTCTTTGCCGGAGAACGCGCCGCCGCCGTGAGGAACCCATCCGCCGTACGTGTCCACGATGATCTTGCGC
>CAYJKM010000056.1:0-11457 GCA_964370805.1 uncultured Alphaproteobacteria bacterium
GCTCTGACGTGTGCGGGAGTGTGTTCGTTTACCGACGGGCTGAAACTTGTCAAAACACGAGCGGAAGCGATGCAGCATGCCGGCGAAGTCAATCCTGGCACGATGGCGGCGATTGTCGGTTTGGATGATGCCGTCGTGCGTGAGGTCTGTCGCGAAGCAGAATCCGAGGGCGTTGTCGTCCCGGCCAACTACAATTCGCCCGGCCAGCTGGTGATCTCCGGTGCCGTAACTGCCGTTCGCAAGGCTGTCGAACTGGCAAAGGCACGCGGGGCGAAAATCGCGAAGGAATTGACGGTTTCCGGAGCCTTCCATTCGCCGCTGATGAAACCGGCGGCCGAAGCGCTCGAACTCGCACTAACAACTGCAGACTTGCGGGAGCCGCAAATTTCCGTTGTCGCAAATGTCACCGCTCGCCCACATGAAAGCGCGGCCTCGGTCCGGCGTTTGCTAAGCGAACAGCTTCTGGCGCCCGTTCGCTGGACAGAGAGCCTGCTGGAATTGGCAAAGCAAGAGGACGCGCGATGGTTTGAAGTTGGTTCGGGCAATGTTCTGGCTGGCTTGCTTAAGCGTACCGTGAAAGGCGCTACGGCGAGGACCGTTGCAACAGTCGCTGACCTCGAGAGTGTTGCCGTAGAAATGAGCATGGCCTCATGAGCGGCCGTTTCGAAGGCAAGGCGGTTTGGATCACGGGAGCGGCGCGCGGCATCGGCAAAGCCATCGCGCACGAATTCGCGGCACAGGGAGCGTCGCTCGCCCTCACCGATGTGCTCGACGATGAGCTTGCGGTTACGGCTCAGGATTTCAAGCAGGAATTCGGCATTCCCGTACTGCATGCCAAGCTCGATGTGACGGATGGGGTGGGGGCGGAACAATTCGCGCAAGATTGTGTCAAACAGCTTGGCAATCTCACGGTCCTGATCAATAACGCCGGGGTAACGCGCGACGCGCTGCTGATCCGCATGGCGGAAACGGAATGGGATCGTGTCCTGAATATCAATCTCAAAGGCGCTTTCATCTGCACCAAAGCGGCAGCCAAGGTCATGATGAAGGCGCGTTACGGCAAGATCATCAACATTTCGTCGGTCGTCGGCGTGATGGGCAATGCCGGTCAGGCCAATTATGCGGCGTCCAAAGCCGGGATGATTGGCTTAACCAAGTCTGTGGCCAAAGAACTCGGCGGCCGCGGCGTACGGGTGAATGCGGTTGCGCCCGGCTTCATTGCCACGGAAATGACGGATCAACTCGCGCCGGACGTGCGCGACGCCTATCTCAAAGGCATTCCTCTGAATTACTTCGGGGCGCCGGCGGAAATCGCCAAAGTCTGCGCGTTTCTGGCGTCACCGGATGCGGATTACATCACCGGACAGGTGATCGTCGTTGACGGCGGTCTCCACACCTGATCCCACTCAACCCGTTCCTCGAATCAATCCCAAACTGGAGGCTACGTTCATGTCTGACAACGGTCTTGAAACCCGGGTGCGCAAAATCATCGCCGATCGTCTTCAAGTGGATGCGGAAAGTGTGACTCCTGCCGCGAGTTTTGTCGAAGACTTAGGCGCGGATTCGCTCGACCTCGTTGAACTCGTGATGGCGTTTGAAGAAGAGTTCAGCGTCGAGATCCCCGATCAGGACGCGGAAAACATGAAGACCGTCGGCGCGGCCATCGACTATCTGAAAAAGAAGGTTGACGCGCAGTAAGTCTCCAGCAACTATGGTCATTCCTTCATGTACATGAAACGTCGGGTGGTGGTTACGGGGATGGGTGTTGTGTCTCCCGTGGGGAACGACGTCGCCTCGTTTTGGTCGGCCATTATTGCCGGAAAGAGTGGGGCGGCCCCCATCACGCTCTTTGATCCCGAAGCCTTTGCCACGAAATTCGCCTGCGAGGTCAAGAACTTCGACTCGTCCGCGATCATTGACGCCAAGGAAGCGCGCCGCATGGAACGGTTTACGCAGTTCGGACTCGTGGCCGCGCACGAAGCGCTCTCCGCGGCCGGATTGTTGAATCAACCCGTGCCCGAAGGTCACTCCGAGATCGGCGTGATTGTCGGCAGCGGCATCGGCGGTCTGCAAATCTTTGAAGATCAGTGCAAAATCTATTTGGAACGCGGTCCGCGGCGCATCAGCCCATTCTTTGTACCGATGATGATTCCGGATATCGTGTCCGGCCACATCTCGATTGCCTATGATCTGAAGGGTCCCAACTTCGCCGTGGTTTCGGCCTGTTCCACGGCGGCGCATTCGATTCATGTCGCCGCGCGTTTCATTCAGGCGGGCGAGGCCGACGTGATGGTCACCGGTGGCACGGAAGCCCCGATCAATCATTTGGGCGTTGGCGGGTTCAATGCGATGAAGGCGCTGTCCACGCGCAACGATGCCCCCGAGAAGGCCAGCCGCCCCTTTGACCGGGGTCGCGATGGGTTCGTGATCGGCGAAGGTGCCGGCATTCTTATTCTCGAGGAGTTGGAACACGCCAAAGCTCGCGGCGCGACTATTCACGCCGAGCTGTTAGGCATGGGCGCAAGCGGCGACGCGTTTCACATCACGGCTCCACACGAGGAGGGCGAAGGCGCGCGCCATGCCATGCAGGCCGCGTTAAAAGATGCCGGCGTGAACCCTGAACAAATTGATTACGTCAACACGCACGGAACGTCAACGGACGTCGGCGACCCGGTTGAGACGCGGGCCATCCGTTCCGTGTTCGGCGCGCATGCCGACAAGTTCGCCGTCTCTTCGACCAAGTCGATGACCGGGCACTGTCTTGGTGCAGCCGGATCCATCGAAGCCATTGTGACGATTCTGGCCACCCAGAACGACATTTTGCCGCCGACCATCAATCTTGACGACCAGGATCCGGAATGCGATTTGTATTGCGTCCCGAACAAGGCTGAATCGCGTCGGGTAACCGTTGCCATGTCCAATGCGTTCGGGTTCGGCGGACATAATTCGTCGTTGATTTTTGCGAAACCTTCGTTTCGACCGATGTGAGTAACCCATGACCGGCTGGCTCCGTGCACTGCTTTCGAAAACGCGCGGCAGAATTTCGCGCGAGCACGCGCGAAAACTGGCGGAACTCGAACGGGAAATCGGATACCGGTTTCGGGACAAGTCGCTGCTCCAGGATGCGCTTCGCCACCGTTCTTCCCTGCAGCAACTCGGACACGACCGCAGCAAGTCGAATGAACGGCTGGAATTCCTCGGCGATGCCGTGCTCGATTTTGTGATTGCTGAATACTTCTTCAATCTCTTTCCGACCATGGCGGAAGGGGAGTTGACCAAGCTGCGTTCCGTGATTGCCAGCGGCTCGGTACTGGTTCGCGCGGCCCACAAGATCGGGCTGGGGAATCACATCGAAATGAGTGTCAACGAGGAGCGCACCGGCGGCCGGATGCGGGCCTCAATCCTCGAAGATGGCTTTGAAGCGCTGATTGGTGCGATCTATCTGGATCGCGGCCATAATGCCGCGGTCGAGTTTGTTGAGAACAACCTGCTTGCCAACTGGCGCGAAGTCGTTCAGCAGAAAGAATTCATCAACTACAAGAGCCTGCTGCTCGAACATGCGCAGGCCAAGCAGTGGGCCGCGCCGGTGTACACGTTGCGGGAAGAAACGGGCCCGGACCATTCCAAGCGTTTCGTGGTTGATGTCGTGATCAACGGCGTCGTGCACGGCCGCGGTGAAGGACGCTCGAAGAAGGCGGCCGAACAGGAGGCCGCGCAGCGCACAGTCAGCCAACTCGGACTTCTGCAACCGTCCCAGCCGCCGGAGAAAGGCCAATAATTCTTTGCGGAGTTTGTATCGGCTGATTGCTATCGGTTTCCTTCGTACATGATTCGGCTGCCTAGTTATTGCCCGCGATGCGGCGAACGCCTTCGCATGCAGCCCCATGACGGCCGTGAGCGACCGATATGCACCGCCTGTGGACATATCGTCTATATCAATCCCGCTCCCTCCGTCGCGGCCGTTCTGTATCAGGAAGGCCGCGTTCTGCTCGTCAGAAGGTGCATTGAACCGGGACTGGGATTATGGAGTCTGCCCGGCGGGTTCATCGAGAGCAATGAGACTCCTGAAGACGCCGTCATTCGTGAAGTGGAAGAAGAGACCGGCCTGAGCTGCCGGCCGCTGCGATTGCTAAGTGCGCAAGCCGTTCTGGGCGGGTACTACGGTGATATTCTGGTCCTGTGCTATTCCGCTGAGCTGATCTCGGGGAGCTTGCGCGCAGGTTGTGACGCGGATGACGCCGGGTTCTTCGGCTCGAACAGCCTGCCCGAAATCGCGTTTGATGTCCATCGCAACTTTATTTCTCAATTCTTGTCCGAGTACCACGGTATTGCCTTTGAGTGAGCCGGAACCATGAAGTACTTTCTGTTAACTGTGACGTGTGGCACATTGCTCATGCTGTTTGCTTCCGGCTGTTCGATTGAAGAGGCCGACCTGCCGGACGTGGGCGCCGTTTACGTCACGTTGAGTGATACGGCGGGCGTGCCGATCGAGCGAGCGGCAATCTCGGTGGACGGCGAGGAGACGTCGCAATACACCCCTGCGCTCGTTGCGGGGCTTGCGTTTGGAACGCATGTCATCGGGGCGGTGCGTTCGGATGTGGACGGCGTCACCGCAACGGTTGACGTAACCGCTCGTGACACATTTAATGTAGATTTAGTCACGACGTTTCGCCCCGTCGGCGCGGTGAATCTGATTGCGGCGCCGGACAGCACGGTGCTGCTGATTAATGCGCTTCCATCAGGAACGACTCCTCCGAGCGTGCTGTATGTCGGTATCGGCACGCATCGCGCGTCGCTCTATCTGCCCGGACATGCGACCGACCTGCCGGCGATGTGGACATTGACCGTCACGCAAAACGATACGGTGGATCTCGCCGCCAACTTCACGCCGGTCGCGATGGGCAGCCAGCCGCTGGATTTAGCGCCGATCTTCGCCCTCGCGGATGACCGCGACAGCTCGATCTTTCGGCTGCAGGATTACCGCGGGCACGTAGTTTTACTTACCTTCTTCTTTGTGGATTGTGCGCCGTGCGTCGCCGAGATGCCCCACATCCAGGAAGTCTATGAAATGGACGAGTACGAAGGCAAGATCGAGTTCTTCGGCATTGACCCGCAGGACATCTATTTCACGTTTTCGCAGTTTCGCACGATCCGGCATCCGGAACTCGGCCTGACGTTTCCGCTGCTTTATGGAACGCAGCAAGGCGTGCGCGAGGCATACAACGTGATTCCTTTTCCGTCGAATATCTTCATCGATCAAACGGGGCGCGTCCGCTTCCGCGAAGCGGGAGTCAACGTGGACATCCTCCGCAATCATATCGACGCTCTTTTGGCTGAAGCGGGCGAGTGATTCATCCTTAAACCTGAACATGCGATACATTGACATAATATTCTGTCGAGAGCTTTCATGATGAAGTTGCTGACAACCGTTGCCGTGCTCATACTGACGGCCGGAGTCATCGGTTCGGACGCATTGGCGGACAGCCGCGACTGGACCTTGCAGAGCACGAAGGGCGAGAAGTTTACCTTGTCCGAGCATCTCGGCGACAAGCCGCTGGTGCTGCTTTTCTGGGCGACCTGGTGCACGCCGTGCAAAAAGGAATTGGATGAGCAAAAGGAACTGTTTAATTCGCTCGCTGCCGAAGGTGTCCACGTGCTGCTGATCTCCGAAGATAATCAGAAATCGATGGCGAAAGTGAAACCGTTCGTGGAGTCCAAAGGTTACACGTGGCCGGCGCTGCACGATCCCGATGGGGAAGTGCTGAAGCGTTACGGCGGCATCAATCTTCCTTATACCGTCGTGCTGGATGCTGACGGCAACGTTCAATCCAAGCTGCGCACGGCCATCAAAGACGCAAATCAATTCCGGAGCCTCGTCACCGGCCTGATGGATTAATGCTCAAACGTACCTTTTTCCCCGCCGCTCTTTTGGGACTCTGTCTGCTGGTCGCCGCCGCGTTTGCGCAGGATGAAGAAGACGGTGACGGATTTACCGTGCAGGGGTCCAACTTCGCACGCTATGATGAAGGCGAAGAGGTCGATGCCGACGCCATCGCGACGTATCCCGACAACACCATGGCCCGGCGCTATTTCGAGAACCGTTTGCGGCTTGACGTCTATCGCGGCAATTTGCGCGTGGGCGGGCGCTTGCTTTACTTCCGGCCATCGCAAGCCGATCAGGAACAGTTCGGCCTCAAGAATGAGGGCCGGATCGACAAACGCTATCTCGAAGCGACGCTCGAGCCGCTCAAGCTTCGTGCCGGACATTTCAGCGATCTCTGGGGGCATGGACTGGTTCTGAGTCTGTTCGAGAATCGTGATTTGTATTTCGACTCGGAACTGGACGGACTGCGCGCCGCTCTGGACGTCGGACCGTTCGTGGTCACGGGTTTGAGTGGGACATCCGAAGACGGCTATCTGGTCAAGCGTACTCATGTTACCGGGGCGCACGTCGGTACGCTGATCGGCGGATCCGGTCTGGGCTTCAGCTACGCGACGATGGACAGCGGCTACTATCCGGCCAGCAACATGGGCGGGTTCGATTGGCGTTTTGAACGCGGCATGGTGACGCTGAACGGCGAGCGCGCGTGGAATCAAACCACGTTGTCGGAAACGTCGGAACCGGAAGGCCACGCCACGTATTTTGGAATCGTCTTGAGTAAGTGGAATTGGTCGCTGTTGTTTGACTACAAGGATTATGCCTACGGCCGCTTCACGCCGTTTCAGAATCCGCCGACCGCCTATCGCGAAATCGGGCCGCGCCTGCTGCAAGGTCGTGAGCCGCATGTGCTGAATCCGGCCGATGAGGTGGGATTTCAGGTGGAGTTGACCGGACAAGCGACCAAGACGTCGTACCTCACGGTTCACCATAATCTTACGAGTCAGCGCAGCGAAGACGACGAGTTTATTCCGCTGCCGACGCTCGAGCAACTGGATATGCCGTTTGTCGAGACGTTTGTCAATGTGGATCAGGATCTGCCGAAGGATCACCACGTTTTTGTTGAATTGGGAGCGAACGAGCAGAACGCCGTCCTCTGGCAGAAGCGCATGTGGGGCTGGGTGAAGTATCGCTGGCCGCTGCGCGGCTCGGCCACGCTCGAGCTGGAAACGGAACAATTGCTTGTCACGGATCGGACCCGTGACGATGAGAAGTTTCATGACCAGTTATACGGCATTGCTTGGGAGCCGACACCCACATTTTCCATCGCCGCGCAATGGCAGCTGACGAATGACGGGGAAATCGAGAATACCGAAGGCGATTCGTGGGTATCCGGAGAAGCGGCCATGCAATTTGGCAGCGGTGCGCATCGCTTGATTGTCTTCTACGGCCGCGAACGCGGCGGTCTGAAATGCTCTAACGGTGTCTGTCGTCAAGTCCAGGCATTCTCCGGCTGGCGTGTCACGCTTGAGACTTCGCTTTGATTCAGACCGCCTGTTGTCTTGAACGAGCTTGGTTCGGCGCTTCCCCCGTAAGCGGGGGAAGGATTAAGGATGGGGGTCGTTGACTGTGGATGATCCACGTCGCAATTTGCCCGCCGTTGATGCGGTGATTAGTCATCCGCTGCTCCTCGAACTGCGCGCGAAGTTGGATCCTGAATTTATCACCGTGCTTGCTCGCGAGGAGATTGCGGACGAGCGGCAGTCGGTAGAGAAGGGAAAAACCCCGGCAGGCGCCGATGTGATTGCACGCCGCTGCCGCAAGCGCGTGGATGAGCTTCTGCGGCCGAGCCTCGTGCGCGTGATCAACGCAACGGGTGTCATTCTGCATACCGGATTAGGACGCGCGCCGCTCTCTGCAAGCGCGGCGCAGGCCGCTCATCAAGCGGCGGGGTATGCGGCGCTGGAATTCGATCTGAAGTCCGGCGAACGCGGCGACCGGCAGATTCATGTCGAACCGCTGTTGTGCCTGCTTACCGGGTCGGAAAGCGCGCTGGTCGTCAATAACAATGCGGCCGCGCTGTACCTGATCCTGAATGCGCTTGGCTTTCGCAAAGAAGTCATCGTTTCACGCGGACAGCTCATTGAAATCGGTGGTTCATTCCGCTTGCCGGATATTATGGCTCGCTCCGGGGTCAAATTGGTCGAAGTGGGGACGACGAATCGTACCCGGGTTGATGACTATCGTGCGGCAATCTCAAAAAACACTGCCCTGATGTTGCGCGCACATCCATCCAATTACCGGATCCAAGGGTTCACGGAGTCCGTGGAGATTTCCGCTCTCGTTGCGCTGGGGCGCGAGCATGAGATTCCAGTGGTCGATGACCTGGGAAGCGGAGTCTTGTGGGACTGGACAAGTTACGGACTGCCTTACGAGCCGTCTGTGAAAGAGAGCCTCGGTGCGGGCGCTGATCTGGTTCTGGTTTCGGGTGACAAGGCTTTAGGTGGACCCCAAGCGGGAATCATCCTGGGCAAACGTGAGCTGGTCTCCAAATTGAAGAAGAATCCGCTCGCCCGAGTGCTGCGCGCAGACAAGCTTTTGTTGGCCGCTTTGTCCGCGACGCTGCAAGATTTCCTGCTGCCGCAGAAAGTCGCTGAGCGGAATCGCGTCTGGCAAATGTTGACGGCCTCGCCGGAATCGCTGCGCAAACGTGCGGAAGAACTGAGATCGGCTTTGACTCCGTTGACGGATTGGCAGGTACTGGACGTCCGCGCAAGCGAAGCCGAAGCGGGATCAGGCACAATGCCGGCGCTCACGATTACCAGCGCAGCGGTTTGTTGTCTTCCGAAAGGAATCAACGCTTCCCGTTGGGCACGATCTCTGCGATTGGCTCCGGTACCCGTGGTTGCTACGGTCAAGCAGGATCTGGTTTGGCTTGATCTGCGTACCATCTCCGATGTTGAGCTTCCGGATCTGATCCAAAGTGTTGCTGCCGCTCTGAAACATACTGAATAGGTGTGGCCATGCGAACACTCATTGTAATGGTCTGTGTCGCCCTACTCGCGCCTGCCGCTTTGACGGCACATGTGGAGTGGGTCAAGGTTGATGGCGCGATTGGTCCGGTGGCTTATAAGATCATTGGCGAAGCGCTTGACCGCGCGGAAGATGATCTCGCCGAAGCACTGATCATTGAACTCGATACGCCGGGCGGGCTGCTTTCGACGACGCGCCTCATCTGCAAAGACCTGTTGTCGGCGGAAGTGCCGGTCGTTGTCTACATCGCCCCTTCGGGCGCGCGCGCGGGTTCTGCCGGAGTCTTCATCACCCTGGCCGCCAACATCGCCGCGATGGATCATGGCACAAATATCGGCGCCGCTCATCCGGTGGATTTGGGTGGAGGCGGAATGGGCGGTCAGAAGGACAGCTCCGGTGTCATGAGCGATAAGGTCACGAATGACGCGGCCGCCTTTGCAAGGACGTTGGCGGAACGGAACCACAAGAATGTAGAGTGGGCGGAACGCGCCGTGCGCCAGAGTGTCTCGGCCACGGAATCCGAAGCGCTTGAGCTCAATGTAGTCGATTTTATTGCCGGGAGCCGCGACAGCCTGCTGCTCTTGCTTGACGGGCGCGTCGTGGAAATTGACGGCAAGTCAGACACCCTTGCAACCGCCAACGCCGAAGTGCGTGAGACGCCGCTCAGTCTTCGCCTCCGCATTCTCGATATGATCGCCGACCCGAACATCGCCTACATCCTGCTCCTGCTCGGTGTTTACGGTCTGTTCTTTGAACTGTACAATCCCGGCGCCATTCTGCCCGGCGTGGTCGGTGGCGTGGCGATTGTGCTTGCGTTTTACAGCCTGCAACTCCTGCCGATGAATTGGGCGGGGCTGCTGCTGATCTTCCTGGGAATCTTGTTTTTCGCTTTGGAAATCAAGATCACAAGCTACGGATTGCTCAGCGTGGCCGGCGTGATCTCTATGGTCATCGGCTCCCTGATGCTGTTCGATCCTGTCAAGACGGGAATTCGCGTGAAACTGCAACTCATTATACCGGCTGCCATTGTGACAGCACTCTTCTTTGCGTTCGTGGTCGCCAAGGGCCTGATGGCACAACGGGAAAAGCCGCAGTCCGGCAAAGAAGGCATGGTTGGCGAGATCGGCGTGGTCAGAGAGAAACTTGCGCCCCACGGAAAGATCATGGTTCACGGAGAACTTTGGGACGCCGTGAGCGATATCGAGATTGACTCCGGCGAGCAGGTGATGGTCACGCGCGTCGACGGAATGACCCTGCAGGTCACGCGCACCAAAACGACGACTTAGTACGTTAAATCCGCATCCGCGGAAGGGAGGGTTTCATGCTTCCACTGTACGGTTTCTTGCTGGTCTTTGGAATCATTATTATTGCCAGCGCAATTCGCATTCTGAACGAATACGAACGCGGCGTCATCTTTCGCTTGGGGCGCTTCATCGGCGTGAAGGGCCCCGGTCTGATCCTGCTGATCCCGATCGTGGACCGCATGATGAAAGTGAGTCTGCGCACGGTCGTGCTTGATGTGCCTCCGCAGGACATCATCACGCGCGACAACGTATCCATGCAGGTGAACGCCGTGGTCTATTTCCGCGTGCTCCACCCGAACAAGGCGGTCATTGAGGTCGAAAACTATTTGTTTGCGACGAGCCAGTTGTCACAAACGACCTTGCGAAGCGTGCTCGGGCATGTTGATCTTGACGACCTGCTCTCGCAACGCGACAAGATTAATGCGGAGCTGCAAGACATCATCGACCGGCACACCGATCCCTGGGGCATCAAGGTGTCAATGGTCGAAATCAAGCATTTGGATTTGCCGCAGGAAATGAAGCGCGCGATGGCCAAACAGGCCGAAGCCGAGCGCGAGCGGCGCGCCAAGGTCATCTCGGCGGAAGGCGAACGACAAGCGGCCAGCGTGCTCGCGGAAGCCGCGGGCGTGATGGAGAAGCACCCCGTCGCCATTCAGTTGCGCTATCTCCAGACGCTCATTGAAGTGGCCTCGGAAAACAACTCCACGACGATTTTCCCTGTGCCCATCGATCTCATTGCCGCGTTTACGAAGAAGATCGAAAAAGAAGGAACGAGTCTTTAGACGGATGATGCAGAGACGGATATCGTATGCACTTTAAAGGACATCGCAAGCGTCACAAGCCGTCGAACCGGGCCACCTCCTCAGTGATGGCGGTGCTTGGCGTCACGTTGAGAATTGTCTTGCCGCTGGTCGTTATCACAGGCGTGGCGTCGTGGATCCTCACGCGCTCCTCCGATGAGTCCGGTCCCGTGCGCGTCACGACGTCAGTGCCCGGGGCGGATATTTTTGTTGGCGGGACGATGACGGGAATGCAGAGCGATACGACGCTGATGAATGTGCCGGTTGGCCGCCAGCTGATTACGGTGAGGAAACCCGGATTCGTCTCTGACCCTGAAGTCATCGTCGCCGATGTGCAGAAGGATCGCATCACGCAAGCCGCCTTTGTGCTGCGCAGCGAGCAGGCCAACGTGCGTACCGACTCGATTCCGCCCCTGCGCAACGTGCGACAGGAGATCTTCAG
>CAYJKM010000057.1:0-11411 GCA_964370805.1 uncultured Alphaproteobacteria bacterium
GGTTCAGAAGGTACAGAGTGATTGGAATTCCGACGGTACGCAGATCTATACCTATGTGGACATCGCCGTTGAACAAGCATGGAAGGGCGAGTTACCGGCTGTGCTGCAATTACGCCTGCTGGGCGGACAAATTGGCGATCTTGCTTTTTCCTTTGAAGATGGGCCGATGTTTACGCCGGATGAGCGCGTGGTTGTATTTCTGGAAGGGAACCCTCAGTCCAGATTGCCGATTGTCGGAGTCGGGGAAGGATTGTTTCACGTCGCAGTCGATCCGGCGACAGGAGCAATCAGTGCGATGAATTCGCACGGTATCAGCGTGGAAAAGGCCGAGTTTGACCGCCGCCTGCGCGCGGCCATCCGCTGAGGTGCCCCTTGAAAAACCGAATTATTGCCATCTCCATCAGCGCAGTTGTACTGCTGGTGCTGGTGTTTTCCATGGCCGAAGCGTTCACGCTGATCAAACAAGATCAACAGCTCTTTGGCGTAAGTATTCGAGTGCGTCCGAATGCGGCGCCGCCCTTCCGGCACTGGGATTTGCGCGAGTTTCCGGATTGCGATATTCCATATTCCCACCGGAATCAGACGACAGATTCAGCGCTGGTGACTCCCGCGGCAGCGCGGGCGGCCGTTGACGCTGCGTATCAGTCATGGGAAGATGTGACGCCGGCGCGCATTGCCTTCACGAATGTGTTGGGCGGAGCCGGGATGGAATGTCCATTTCACCGCGACGGCTGGAACGTCGTCAGCTGGAACAGTTATGACTGTTCGGCCAATCAGGGTGACGACGTCTGCGTGCCGGCCGGCGGCTGTGCATGCTGGGCCGCAGTAGTTGCGAATGCGGATATTCTTCGACCCGGGCCCGACGGTTGGCTGTCCTCATTCCCCAATAACTGCTGTGATGATATCGGGGTGATCCTGAACGCGAACATAGCCGACCCCGATACTTTGGTTATTCTGGATGGCGGCAATGCCATCTCGGAATCGCCGCAAATTGCCGATGACGTCTTAGAAGCAGGACCTAATCCGGGTTGCGGTGCGGCGGTGGCCGCTAACGGACTGATCGTAGCGGTAACTCGCGGAGTGAACGGCGTGTATGACACTCAAATCCAGAGTTGCTGCGATGACAACATCTATTACAACGGCGGCGCGGCTGAATGGCGCGTGCGGGACGGCGGTAATGCCTTGATCACGACCGCGGCGAATGATGTGACCAGTTTTCCGGCCGGAGTGTTAGGTTTAGCCGGAGTGTATTGGAACATCACGACCGGCGTGATTGAAGAAGCTGACATCATGTTGAATGATGTCGGCTTCACCTGGCACAACGGCGCGAACGGCGCGAATATAGACATTGAAGGCGTAGTTGCACACGAGGTCGGGCACTGCATCGGCTTGCAGCATCCATTTATCGCTGATCCGGCGGCACCGGATGGCGCTGACGGCATTACTCCGACAATGCACGCTTTCGTCGGTCCGGCATTCACGGGCAATACTTTCAACCGGACTCTTCACACCGATGACAGTGACGGCTGCAACTTCCTCTACGATCCTGATTTGGGTGATGCTCCCGATGCGCCCTATTCTTCAAATGTGCATGGGGGAGCGGCGGGACGGACGTTGAACGGGCTGACACTTGAAGTTCCAGAACCCGGGCCGGAACACCTGTTTGGCATCAAGCCGCGTCAACCCGCGCGCAATTTCACGTACGAGTGGATCGGTTCAGACGTAGACAGCGAATGTGAGAGCGAGCAAGTGAATGCCGATCCTTATGACGACGGCATCATACTGCACACGTCGCCGGCAGTTCGCGGCAACGGGTTTGCGGTCGAAGTGCAAATCAGCACCGGCACTGACGCGGATGGTCGCTCGCACGATTACGCCGCCACGCCGATGTATCTTAACATCTGGGCAGATTGGAACGGCAACGGCGTGTTCGAGGCCGGCCCGCCGGAACAACTCGCGGGTCCCGGAGATGCAATTCAAATGGCCGGTCTCTACACGCGGGGCGGCATCGTCCCGATGGGAGCAGTGGATCCGGCGTGGATTCGCATTCGTCTCGACTGGGGCGAAGACGTTGGCAACGTTGCCAATCATGACGGTACACTTTCCGAAGCGGAAGGCGCCGCACAGTTCGGCGAAGTGTGCGATACTCTGGTTCCCGTCGTCTATCGTCAGCAGCAATGGGACCTGGGCGATCTGGATCCGTGCAACTATCCGACGTTGGATGCGAATCCGGCTCATGTTCTGAGCGGCTGCGTATGGCTGGGAGGCTGCATCACGCCGGAAGCATCGCCCAACTTCTATAATCTTGATCCGTGCGACGATGGCGTGACGTTTGTTGGATTGCCGTGGGAGCCGTGTACGCCAGTGACCATTGAGGTCGTCGTAACGGTCGGGCCGGCGTGTGATCCGTTCCAGCCATTCTTCTTCAATTTCTGGAAAGATGGGAATTTGGATCGCGATTTCTGCGACGTGACCTGCGCACCGGAATGGTGCGTCGTGAATGTTCCCGTATTCGCTGCCGGCAGCCCGTGGATCTTCACTTTCCCTGATCCGGGCGGATATGCATTCCCGCCCTACAGTCTTGCGGCGCGGGCACGTTTGACAGATGTACCGGTATATCCAGTTCCCGGCCCGGTTGGTCCGTGCGATTCGGCGACCTGCTGGTTCGCTCCGCCGATCAATGCCGTGGGAGAAGTTGAGGATTATGACTTCACGGACATGCAGCTGAATGTCGAATTGGCGAGTTTCGATGCCGAGCCGGGCGATGAACAGATCACGTTGCGCTGGACAACCGCCTCCGAGACGAACAACGATCATTTTGAGATCTCGCGCAACGGCGTGACAGCCGGTCAGATCGAAGGAGCGGGAACCAGCACGTCCGCGCTTCAATACGAGTGGGTGGACGATCAGGTCGCTAACGGGACCTCGTACACCTACGTGTTGATCGCTGTGGATGTGAACGGCAATCGCGAAGAAGTGGGTACAGTCACGGCGACTCCTACTCAAATGGCAGCCGTGATCACGGAGTACGCGCTGCATCAGAACTATCCGAATCCGTTCAATCCCGAGACGCAGATTGTATTTGATCTGGTCGAAGAAGGTTTTGTTACGCTCACGGTGTACAACTTGGCAGGGCAGGTTGTGACTACGCTGGTACAGAGGGAGTTGGCGGAGGGCCGCCACTCGGTGAGCTTCCGTGCCGACCATCTGCCCAGCGGCATCTACATGTACAGCCTCACGGTGAACGGATTTGCCGATCAGAAGAAGATGCTGTTGATTCGGTAAGCTTTCAAAGAGCAACTTGATTCACGGGGCAGCCGCGGAGGCCGCCCCGTTACTTTTCGTCCGTCATCAAGGAAACAAACGTATCCTCGATCGTAGGCGGAATCCCGTGGGAGGTGACATCAAGACCGGAAAGCGTGTCGCGAAGCCATCGTTCCTGCTCCGAGTTGTCGAAGACGACATGCAGCCGGTCACCGAAGCGGTTCACTTCCATTCCTTTGGGCTTTGCTTCCATCAGCGTTCTGCGAGCAGCGATCAGGTCGCGGCCTTTAATTTCGAGCAATTGGCGGACGAATGCCCGCGTGATATCTTGCGGAGTTCCGGCCGCGATGACGCGACCGTGGTGCATAAGGGCGATGCGATTGCAGAGCAGCGCCTCATCCATATATGGGGTACTGATGAGCAGGGCCTTTCCCTCTCCTGCCAATTCGCGCAGGATTTGCCAGAATTCCTGACGGCTGACGGGATCAACGCCGGTAGTCGGCTCGTCCAGAATGAGCACGTCAGGCGTGTGAATGAGATTGCAGGAGAGCGCGAGTTTCTGCTTCATGCCGCCGGAGAGTTTCCCGGCGCGCCGCGAGCGAAACGGGCCGAGCCGGCTGAACTGCATGAGACGTTCTTCATGATCGCGGCGTTCGCGCTCCGGTACCTCATAGAGATCGGCAAAGAAGCGGAGATTCTCCTCGACGGACAGATCGGGATAGAGGCTGAACCTCTGCGGCATGTAGCCAAGGTGCTGCTTGATTTGAGCTGTTTGACTGACGCTGCTGAACCCAGCAATTTGCACGTCCCCGGAGTCCGGCAAGAGCAGTCCACACGCAATCCGCATGGCGGTGGTCTTGCCCGCGCCATCAGGGCCGATCAGACCGAAGATTTCTCCCGCCGCAACATCGAGCGACAGTTCCTGCACCGCGACGAGGTCACCGTAACTCTTGCGCAACTGATGGAATCGAACCAGTGGGACGGTAGAGGTCATGACGGAAGTTTGACTTCGGCGGGCATGCCGATATGCAGACGATTGTCGAGATTTCGAACCTTTAGTTTCGCGGCGTAGACGAGCTGGGTGCGAGCGTCGCGGGTTTGCGCGTTCTTGGGAGTGAACTCCGCTTCCGGGCTGATCCATGCGACGGTGCCAACGAGAGTTTCGCCCGGCAACGCGTCAATAAGTACAGGCAATTCCTGTCCGACTTTCACGCGGCCGACTTCCATTTCGCTCAAAAACACGCGAAGATCCATTTCGCTCAAATCGGCCACGCGCAAGATGGCTGCCCCCGGGGAAGCCATTTCGCCGGGCTCTGTCGAGCGGAGAATGACCGCGCCATTGATTGGAGACAGGAGCACACCTTCTGAGATCTGGCGATCAAAGACGGCCAACGCGGCATCCAGTTTTCCCTCTTCGGCATACAGTACGTCAATCTGATAACGGAGTACGGACAACTGCGTTGCGGCGAGATCGTGTTTCGTCTGTGCTTCGTCAAACTGTTGTTGAGTGGCACTGCCCTGATCCAGCAGCGCCTGCATACGATCCAGGGACAATTTGGCCAGGCGGAAGCTTGAACCGGCCTGCTGCACCTGACCGTCCAGCACATCGCGCTGGGCATGTAGAGTCTTGCGCGCCGCTTCGGTTTGCGTGCGCTGCAGAGTCAACAATTCCGTATCGAGCACAACGAGCGTATCTCCCGCTGAGACGCGACTGCCCAGTTCGGCGCGAACGGACGCAATGCGCGCCGGTATCGTGGAGACAATGTCTATCTCCGTGGCCTCCAGCGAACCTGAGGGATTCAGCTCAGCTTTGCCGCCGCAGCCCTGCAAGGAGAGTGCGAGCATGAGTAGGGCAAGGCCGTGTGCAATTGAGTTTGTCATGGGGCGATTTCGGTTTGCTTCATTTTCCGGCCGCGTTCAGCCATTCAGCTTCGGCGAGCCGCAAGCGGGCGGCGGCGCCGTCGCGATCGAGCTGAGCGTTGGTAAGGTCATCCTGCGCGTCGAGAAATTCGCTTTCACTGCCGGCGCCGACACGGTAGCGGCCTTCAATCATTCGGAAGCGCCGCTGCTCCAATTCGAGCCGTTCGGTGGCTTTGGCAAGCGCTGCTTGGGCGGCGTCCACGTTTTGTTGAGCGGTGGCGAGCCGCGTCGCCAGAGCATCGGTCAACTCCTGTTTGCGCGCCTCCAGCGTCCGGACTCCCGCTCTTGCTTTGGCAACTTGCGACGAGCGTGAATTCCAGTCCCAAAGCGTCCACGTGAGATTCACGCCGACCGTGGCATAGTCCATCCACTCATTTTCAAATTGATTGACTCCCGGCTTGGCATAATGATAGGCGGCTTGCGCGGC
This sequence comes from uncultured Alphaproteobacteria bacterium, assembly GCA_964370805.1. Taxonomy (GTDB): domain Bacteria; phylum Electryoneota; class RPQS01; order RPQS01; family RPQS01; genus CAYJKM01. The sequence continues at coordinate 5,612 of CAYJKM010000057.1, forward strand.
CAGCGTGGGGAGGAAGGAGCCTTGGGCGGCGCGTGTCAGATGCTGAGTCTGGGAAATGCGCGAGTTAAGGGCACGAATCTCATTTCGCGTTTCCAAGGCAAGATCGAATTCAGAAGTGATCAGGGACAGTTCAAGTTCATCGGCGGGGAACATCTCTTCACCGGCCTTACCGACGAAGCTCCCCAACAACAGGCGAGTCGCGCGGGCTTCAGCTTCGGCGGCGATGAGTGCGGACTCCGTTTGTTTGAGTCGCGACTCGGTTTGGATGATCATCTCATCGCTGGCCATGCCGACGGTTTTCGCCTTGCGGAGTTCGTCAAGGTGCCGCTCGAGACGGTGCAATGCTTGCTGTGCTGTTGCCTGGCGTTTGGCAGCGCTCAGCGCACTGAAGTACGCTCGGCGCACGTCATAGGCCAGGCGCAAGCTGTCGGCGGCCAGATCGTGCTCGGTGGCAAGCAGTGCCGATTGTTCCGCGCGCGAGCGTTCACGCAGTGAACCTCCGGCAAACAACGGGGCGCGCGCGGTGAGCGCGAAATCGTAGACGTTGCCATCGCCCAGCTCTTTGCGGATCGGCGGAAAGCCCGGAATCGGAATGGGTAATGCAAGTTCCAGTTCGGGGACTTCGCTGGTGTAAGCGTACGAGCCGCTCGCGCTCAATGTCGGCCAGCGCGAGGCCGTGGTCTCGCGGACGGCAGCTCGTTGAGCAGCAATCTGCTCGGCACTGGCCCGCAAGCGCGCTGAGTGCACGGCTGCATCGTGCAGGGTTTGTTCCAGCGAGACAGTGGCCGTCTGCGCGACTCCGGACTGATGCGCCAGCAGCAGGGCGAGACTGCCAAGTATCAGGATGCGTTTCATCGTTTCGGTTTGTTGGCTTTGACCGGGACGAGGCCGTGGCGAATCAGTTTGTCAAAGGTCTTCAGGCGAGCTTCAAACACGGCTTCCTTATTAGGATCTTCCTGCAACAGGATGCGGAAGAACGGTTCGTAGAAGACTCCGCAGTATCCGATCACCAGCAGGAACTGAATCACGTTAAGGGGGGGGAGGTCATTGAGTTCGCCGTTCTTGGCCGCGGCGTGGAAAAGTTGCTGAAAGATCCGGCGCAGTCCCAGCGGGCCGGCATCTTTCAACTCCATGACGACTTTCTGCGAATGAGGAGCGCCCATGGCCATTTCGCGGCTAATGAGCTTGGCCCAGACGGGATTTCCGCGCACCGCGCGCATGATGCGGAGCGGAAGGCTGAGCAGCAGCTCGCCTGGCGAGAGATCGGGGGCAATTTGAGCATGAAGCGATTGGAAGATCGATAGGAATTCGAAGCCGAGCACGCGCTCGTACAAGAGTTCTTTGCTGCCGAAGTAGTAATGGACCATGGCCGAGTTGACGGCAGCGGCTGCGGTGATATCGCGGATACTCGTCGCTTCCAAACCTTGTTCGGCAAATAAGCGTCGCGCTGCGGCCAGAATGCGTCCGCGCGGGCTATTCGGTTCCGGGGGCAGCCATTCGGGCGGCAGCGCGGCGGTGGGGGGATTGCGCACCAACTCAGCGACGGACGCGGCAGCAACCGGTTTGCGGCGGGTAGTTTTCACCGACGGGTTTCGTTCAGCAAGGGGCCGTACGGCTCGGGTTCAGTTAATCAATTGATTTAATCAAATGATTAATTAAGGAGATTTTCTGACAGAGTCAAGCGGCAACAGAACTGCAGAACACGCTCAATGCAGATGTCTGCTTCATTAAGATATTATTGACATTTGACTTAAGGAGAGAGGCGGGAATCGCACGTTCAGATGAGGAGGCGCGGAAAGACTCACGTTGTCGCTGCGGGCGAAGTGAGAATGCCTCTCTTTGTTTCCTATGACGAGAAGCTCGAACGGGCCGCTGCGCAGGTGGTGCGCGGCGCTGTGTGATGCGGATACAGGGCTTGACGGAGCAACACGGGCAAGCTAACATGCAACTCTATTTGTGAATTGCGACTTATCAAGACGGCGCGCCACTTGCATTTGTCGACGCAGACAAGTAAGTTTGAGGTTGTCGCTTCCTTAAACCTCACGAAAATCTGCCGCGTCCAATGGACGTAACGGACAGGAATCGGCAACAACACAGGAAATTGAGGAGATCAATGATGAAGTCCAAGTGGATGATCCTGATGCTTGCATTGGCAAGCGTACTCATGGTGGCGGGATGTTCAGACGAAGACGACGGCGCGGCGTCCGTGTCTGACGAAGAGGCGTTGACCACGATGATGCAGGAGGATGCAGACATCGAGGGAGTGGACACGTGGTCGGGCGATGACAATCTCGAAGGCGGCGGCAGCATTGATGAGGAAATTGACCCGGTTCGGTGGGGACGCGTGGGCCAACGGCACTTGCAGAGTATCAATGTCGTGATCGAGGGGGATTCCCTCGCCACGATCACCAGCACATCCACGTTTAACGGCGAGTTTCGGATTGGCGCTCAGATTAATGACTCGACGTGGCAGTACTTTGCCAAGCCGATGTACAATACGGTTGTGCGCAAGGCGCAGGCGATTCGGATCGCACGCACACCTTATCCTCGGCAGAACTGGCGGATCGTGGCCATCACGCCAGCCGTGCTGGTTTCAGCCGAGCCGAATCCGCACACGATCGAACCCGAGCGCGTGGAGGTCTATCAGGGCGAGCAGTTAATCGCCGATGTGACCGATCCGCTGAACACGTATTTTGACCGCGAGAATCTGCCGACGCTCAACGCTAATGCAGAAGTGACGGTATATCTCACGGCTAACACGATTCTGCCGGGCGTGGGGATTCTGCACCCGCATGTTTACCGTCACGGCCGTCATCCGCGGCTGTACTTATACGACGACGGAATCGAGCCAGATGAATTTCCCGGCGACGGTGTGTACAGTGGAAGCTATTGGACGAACGACCGCGTGGGGGTCTTCATGAGCGGGTTTGACCTGATTGACTTCGAGACGCTCTATGACTCTGAAGGTGCGTATGACTCAGGCGGCTGGGGCATTCCCTACCGCGTTGTGTCTGAATAGAGCGATCCAGAGTGATCTGAAATCACAAGCGGGCAGCCGATGGGCTGCCCGCTTGTGTTGAAACAAGAAAAACCGCCCGTGACGAGGTAACGGGCGGTGAGCCGTGTCTGCCGATTCCGCTGACAAACGACGGGGGTCAATTAACATATTGCATGAACACCTGCTTTCTTACGTGCGTACCCAAAGTCACACAAAAACGAGATTGTGCCGCTTGCACCCACCCGTTTCATAGGGAAGAAAGCGAGCTTGATTTCCTCGTCAAACTTTGTTAAATTTGTCACACAGATCGGTAATAATTGACAGAATCGGTCTGATTTCAAGAAAGTCAAGAGGAAACCTTACGATGCAGCCAGAGACGGCAACTCATGTTCGCAGTCGCGAGCATGATGACAAGGCCAAGGGTCATCCGGCAGGGGCATTCAATCCCTTCGAGATGGCTCAAGCGCAATTCGACAAAGTCGCGAATCTGCTGGAACTGGATCGCGCCACCCGTGATCTACTAAGAAATCCGCTCCGCGAATATCATTTCAGCATTCCGGTTCGAATGGATGACGGAACGTTTCGCGTGTTTCGCGGCTTCCGTTGTCAGCACAATGATGCGCGCGGACCATGCAAAGGCGGAATCCGGTTTCACCCGGCCGAGACCATTGACACGGTGCGCGCATTGGCGATGTGGATGACGTGGAAGTGTTCGGTCGTGGATATCCCATTGGGCGGCGGCAAAGGCGGCGTGGTTTGCGATCCGCACCACTTGAGTGCGCGCGAGCAGGAGCAGATCTGTCGCGGCTGGGTGCGGCAATTGTCTACCGACATCGGTCCGTTGCAGGACGTTCCCGCTCCGGACGTGATGACGAATCCGCAGCACATGTTGTGGATGCTGGATGAGTACGAGCACATTCATCGCGGTCATTTTCCGGGCTTGATCACCGGCAAGCCGGTGGGCATGGGCGGATCGCTGGGTCGTACGGAAGCGACCGGTTACGGTGTGGTCTTTACGCTTCGGGAAGCGCTCAAGGAGCTGAACCTCAAGCCGGAAAACACGATTGCTAGCGTGCAGGGCTTCGGCAACGTGGCGCAATACGCGATCGAACTCTATGAGAAGCTGGGCGGCAAGGTGATCTGCGTGTCGTGCTGGGATCAGGGCGACCAAACGTCGTACTCGTATCGCAAGAAGAGCGGCGTGGTTCTGAAAGAGCTGATGGGAATCACCGATCGCTTCGGCGGAATCGACAAAGCCAAAGCGAAAGAGCTTGGGTACGACGTGCTGCCGGGCGACGCCTGGATCGAACAAGAGGTTGACATTCTCATGCCGAACGCGATTGAGAATCAGGTCACGTCGGCAAACGTGAACAAGATTTCGAAGCGCGTGCGCGTGATGGCGGAAGGTGCCAACGGCCCCACGACTCCCGAGGCCGACGAGGTGATTCACAAGCGCGGCATCTTCATGATTCCGGACTATCTGGCGAATGCCGGCGGCGTGACCTGTTCCTACTTTGAACAGGTGCAGAGCAACATGAACTACTACTGGGAAAAGGACGAGGTACTGGCCAAGCTCGATACCAAGATGACGTCCGCATTCCATGCGGTCAGCAAATTGGCGCGCGAGCGGAATCTGTATATGCGTGACGCGGCCTATGTGATTTCGGTCAACCGGGTGGCGCAGGCGTGCAAAGACCGCGGCTGGGTATAAGCAGAAATTCGAAGCTCAAAGTTCGAAATTCGAGTGAGAACGGGGCGGCTGGAAACGGCCGCCCCGTTTTAATCTATACCAAGAGGTCTATGAGTCAGAAAAATGCAGAATCGGACAAAGTTGGGAATCATTTTGGGTTTATGCCTCCATTTTGTTATAGTTGTTTATTAATATTTGAATCTACAAAGATTACGTTGTGACTTTTTTCTCGTAAGGACTTGCTTCAGGCAAGTTTTTTTGTATCTTTGGGCGACTTGAAATCGAGGCATGAGACACTCTGTAGAATCTTGTGAAAAATTTCCCTTATCTACGGCGCAGGTGAGCCGAATTATGACCAGCACATCTACAATCCCGTCCAATTCGACCAACGGCAAGACGCCGCACACAGGTCGAAAAGAGGAAGAATTGCGGGCGGCATTCTGGCACCAAGTGAAAAGTCTGCCCGACGGGCACAAACTAAAAGAGTGCCTGCAATGCGGGACGTGCACGGGGAGCTGTCCCGTTTCGTATGCGATGGACATCACGCCGCGTCAGACGGTGGCACTATTTCGCGCGGGGATGATCGAGGAGATTCTCAAGAGTCGAACGATCTGGCTTTGTGCCTCCTGCTATTCCTGCACGGTGCGCTGTCCAGTGGGAATTCAGGTGACGGACACGCTTTATGCGTTGAAGCGGCTGGCGATGGAAGCGAACATTTATCCCGACAAGTTTCCCGTGCACGTGCTGTCCAAAGCCTTTATTACGAATGTGTACAAGTATGGGCGCAATTTTGAAATGGGCTTGGGGCTGCGCTACTTTCTCAAAACAGGCCCGACAAAGTTGTTGGGGAACGCCGCGCTGGGGATCACCATGATGAAACGGGGCCGGATGGCAACGAGGCCGCACACGATCAAAGGTGTCGCGGAGGTGCGAGCCATCATTGATCGGGCGCGAGAGTTAGAGGGTTCCAAATGAAATATGCCTACTATCCCGGGTGCAGTCTGGAACACACTGCCCGGCCCTACGACCAATCGGATCGCGAGGTGTTCCAGAAGCTTGCCATCGAACTCGTGGAGATCGACGACTGGAATTGCTGCGGCGCGACGATGTAC
>CAYJKM010000058.1:0-11333 GCA_964370805.1 uncultured Alphaproteobacteria bacterium
GGAAGTGATCAACGTCGTGTTCGGCTCCGGCTCCAAAGTCGGCAACGCGATTGTCGAGCATCCGGACACGAACGTGATCTCCTTCACCGGTTCGAATGCGGTGGGTCGCAAGATTGCCGAGATGGCCGCACCGAAGCTCAAGCGCCTGGCGATGGAACTCGGCGGCAAGAACTGCACGCTGATTTGCGAGGATGCAAACCTCGAACTGGCGGTGGATGCGTGTGTGTGGGCGGGCTTCGGCACGACCGGCCAGCGCTGCACGGCATCGTCGCGCGTGATCGTCGAGGAAGGCATTCATGATGAGTTTGTGGAGAAGTTCATCAAAGCGACGAAGAAGCTCAAGATCGGCTACGGCAATGATGCGGACGTGACGATGGGGCCGGCGGTGAGCGAAGATCAGATGAAAACCGACCTTCAATATATCGAGATCGGCAAGAAGGAAGGCGTCACGGTGGCGTACGGCGGCAAGCGGCTGACCACGCCCGAGCACAAGAACGGCTGGTTCCTGCAGCCGACGATCTTCACCGGCTGCAAGCCGAAGATGCGCACCTCGCAAGAAGAAATTTTCGGCCCGGTCGTGAGCGTGATCAAAGTGAAGAACTACGACGAGGCGATCAAGGTCGCCAACGACATCGAATTCGGCCTCTCGAGCGCGGTGTTCACGCAGGACGTGAATAAGGCCTATCGCGCGTTTCGCGATCTGGAAACCGGTCTCACCTACGTGAACGCGGCCACGATCGGCGCGGAAGCGCACATGCCGTTCGGCGGCATGAAGGGTACCGGCAACGGCCACCGCGAAGGCGGCTGGGGCGCGTACGAATTCTATTCCGAGACCAAGGCCTGCTACGTGGATTGGTCCGGAACGATGCAGCGCGCTCAGATCGACGACATCGTACCGAAGAAGAAATGACCTCTATCCCCAACCCTTTCCCCACATCGTGGGGAAAGGGGGAAGAGGGGATTAGCCACAACCTCTGGTTGTGGAAACGCTGTCCGGCGCAAGAGGCGCGCGTCCCGCCGAATGGACGCAACAGCCACGTTGACACGCACATTCCGCGAAGAGGGAAGAGAGATCTCTCCTCCCTCGATGAGAGGAAGACGTAATTATGGCATTATCTCCAGAAGATCGAGAATTTGAAGTTCTGCTGGCGGAGTACAAGGCGCATTACGATGAGGTATACAAGTGGCATTCGTATCGCCATCAGGCGTTGGGTGGTTATTTCCTAGTTCTCTCGATTTTTGCAACCATCATAAAAGACAAACTGCCGGAGTACGCGTTTCCGGTCACATTGGCGCTTCTGTCCGCAATCTTTCTGTATGTTCTTTTTCAGTATCGCTTCGCAATCGTTCGCAATGTCATATATATCCACAGTCACATTGCACCGCGCTTGCGCGAATTGTCCACCAAGAAGATTCTGGATGATTTGCAGTTTTGCAGCAAGTACAGAAGATCGTCAGGCTCCGGGATAGAATGGCTGACTAAGTTCGGTGTCGAAATCGTGCCGTTTGTGGCTCTTGTAAGTGCCATTCCGTGGATTCTTGTTTTAGTCTTTTCTGGTAAGGTGACATCGCCTCTTCATGTCGTACTTTCTTTGATTTTGGTGGTCGCGTGCTTGACCGAACTCAGATGGCTTTGTCTTGGTTACTACCGAATAGGCAAAGATGAAGAGCAAGCGGACAAGTACGAACGTGAGCATTCGGTCAATGTGGAGAACGTCAAGTGTTGGCGTCTCCTGTGCACGTTTGTGGTTTCCTTTTACAAGGCGAACTTGACGAGAAAGACCTAACTCTTCTCATCCACTGTCGGGTCTGTCGTATCGCCCGCACAGACGAGAGACGCGCGCCCCGCTCGAAAGTGGCGGAGACAATTAGATTGAAACCGGCTTGGGGGATACACAACGTTCTATCCGACTCTGAATATTCCCGCCGGGAGGACAACGGCTGGGTAAGCTAAGAAACTAATCGTGGAGGTAAACGCGCATGCACTGTCGTAATTGCGGCGTGGAAGTAGCCGAGAAGGCAGAAATTTGTCTGAAGTGCGGCACGAAGCCGCTGCGCGGCGACAAATTCTGTCACAACTGCGGCGGGGAAACCAGTCCCGCACAGGAGCTGTGTCTGAAATGCGGCGTGCGCTTGACGGGGGCGGGTGGGAAGGACTGGCTGACCACGTTATTGCTGGCGATCTTTGTCGGCTGGCTGGGCATCCACCGGTTCTATACCGGACATACCCTCATCGGCATTGTGCAATTGCTGACGTGCGGAGTGTGCGGAATCTGGACGCTGATTGATATCATCATGATCGCCACGGGATCGTTCAAGGACAAGGATGGCAGTCCGCTGGCTAAGAACTGAGTACTGGCGGCTGGCGATTCCGTTTGGCGCGGGTGTGATCATCGCGGTGCTGGCCAGACTGCCGGTGGAACGGCTCGATACGCTGCCGTCGCTGTGCATCGTCCAAGCGATCACCGGTCGCGAATGTGCCGGCTGCGGCATGATTCACGCCGTCGCCGCGCTGCTGCACGGGGATGTGTCGTCGGCTTTGCATTACAATTGGCGAATCCTGATTGTTGTGCCGGTCCTGTTGTGGATCTTCTGGCGCAGCATCATGCATTTGCCGCTTTCCAAGTCAAGTTTTCCGGCGTAAGAGGCGCGCGTCCCGCCCTAAGGACGCAACAGCCACGTTGACACGCACCTTCCCCCGGGAGAGCCGAACGCTGTCCCGGGGAGACCCAACTTCGGCTGGGTCTGAGATCCCGCTCGCCGAAAGAAAATGGAGGATTGACCGATGAAGCTTGCAAGCCTCATGGTAATGCTCGCGGCCGTTTGTGTAATCTGGTATGTAGTCACCAGTCTCCTCATCTACTCTGAGCTGCGGAGGCGACGGATGAAAGTCAGTTTCTTATGGCTGCGCGGGACGATCCCGATTTACGCGGCCAGATATCGAACGATTACCCGGGATGAAACCGGCCGCACCGGCCCGCTGTTCTATCACTGGATCGTCTCGATCAATGCCGCGCTGGTGTTGATTTTAATTGCAATTCTGATTTGGGGGTTCTCCGGCTAAAGCGGCGCCGGAAGCAGGGCGGGACTCACCGCAAACGTACATTACGAAAGCACATCATCAAGGAGGTCCAATCATGTTAGCGTTCATCCGGTCTCTCACGATTCTGGCTGGGCTATGTGGTTTGATGCTTCTGTGCCCATCCTGCTCAGAGGATGACGGCGCCGCCCCGTCGAGCGACGTGCAGTTGGCACGGCAGGCGGAACAGGCGCTCTTGCAGGCGATTCACATTGAAAGTGGCGCGGTGGTGTCGTTTGTCGGCCCGGTCTCGCCCGGAACGAGTCTGGTCAACGACGAGATCACGCTGGAATACGTGAGCATCACGGTTCCCAATGCGCCCGGATCTTACTATCTGTTCTTTGTCAACGACCACCCCGATACACGTTATGTCCACGCGGTGCGTTATGCGTGGCTGAATCTTCTGAATCGGCATGTGGAAACCGTTGACGCGCAATGGTGGCCGCGCCTGCAAACCACGCCGCCGGACACTACGGAGTTTGAATTGATCGCCGCGGACACACTTGCGGGTGTGATCTTCTACTACGGCCGTGGCGGCGGACAGGGGTTTCCGCCGACGTATCTGGATGGGGAGTGATTCGGGACTCATCGAATACACGAAAGAGAGCAGACCATGTTGATGCGAGCGTTTGTCTGGGCTGCCTGTGTCGTCTGCATTGCACTTGCGAACTATTCGGCGGCAGATGACAAGATTCCGGTGACCACGACATCGGATCAGGCGCGCGAGTTATACCTGCAGGGCCGCGCCCTGGTGGAGAAATTCAGAAACACTGAAGCCCGGATGCTGTTCGAGCAGGCCGTGGCGCTGGATCCCGGTTTTGCACTGGCGCACCGCGACCTGGCCACCGTGCAGCCGACGGCGAAACTGTTCCGGGAATCGATCATCCGGGCGGAAGCTCTGGTGGATCGCGTTTCCGAGTGTGAGCGTTGCCTGATTCTGTCGCTGGATGCCGGCGCTCAACTGAAAACTAAAGAACAACGTGCCTTTCTGGGCCAACTGGTCGGCGCGTGCGGCAAGGATGCCCGTTCACACGTCGAGCTGGGCACGTTTTACTACGGTCAACAACACTGGGACAGCGCCGCGACGGAACTGCAGCGCGCCGTGGAGTTAAATCCGAATTATCTGCCGGCGTGGAACATGCTGGGCTACTCCTACCGTTTCGCGGGCGACTTTGCCCAATCGGCAAGCGCGTACGAAAAATATATCGAACTCAGCCCGAATGATGCCAACCCTTACGATTCTTACGCGGAACTGCTGCTGAGTGAAGGTAAATTCGAGGAGTCGATCGCGCGTTATCGTCAGGCATTGGCGGTTGACTCAACGTTTAGCGCCTCGCGCTCCGGCCAGGCCGCACCGCTGGTCTATCTGGGGCGTCATGCGGATGCGCGGCGGGAACTTTACAGTCTGCTGAGCCGTGCCCGAGATGACGGCGAGCGGCAAACGGCGCACTTCAACATCGCGTGGACATATGCGGACGAAGGCAAGCTGGACGAGGCGCTGGCCGCCGTTGACAAGGTGACCGCAATTGCGGAGAAAAATTCCGACGTGACCCAAACGTCGCAGAATGCCGCGCTGGTCGGCTTTGTCCGTCTGGAGCAAGGCCGTTATGACGAAGCGTTGGCGCAGTACCAGCGCTCGCGGGATCTTGCGGCCAATTCTGATTTGCCGCAGACGTTGAAGGACTTCATGGAGTGCAATCTGATTTATGCGCAAGCGCGGATGGCGAGCGCCAACGGGGAAACGGCGCGGGCGCACGAGTTGGCCGAATCGTTCGCCACGAAGGCGCAGGCGACGGGAAACCAGAACGCGCTGTTCATTATGCATCAACTGAACGGCATTCTCGCCATGGACGAAAAGCAATACGCGAAAGCCGTGGACGAATTCAAGCTGGCCAACCCACTAAACGGCGACAACCGTTTCCGGCTGGCCATGGCCTATGAAGGCATGGGCGAGCGGCAGAAAGCGTTGGAACACATGCGCGCAGCGGCACACATGAACACGCTGCTGAACCTGAACGACGTGCTGAACCGGCAGAAAGCGCTGCAGCTCACGGAGCAGTGGTCGCACTGACCGTCGGGCAACTGATACTGGGAATATAAGCGATTGACCGGCAATCCCCGCAACCTTTCGGAGGTCGCTATGTCGCTGCGGTCATATTTCGTTCTGGTTGGGTTCTTTGGCATGCTGATCTTCTCGTGCGACGTTGACAAAGTGGACGGTCCGATCCCGCCGCCATTCCCCGATGAGGCGCGGCAGGCGGCGACTCTGCTGCTGAGCAACATCGCGGTTTCCGATTCCGCGGAGATTTTCGTGGTCGGGCCGGTGGCAACAGGCACCGTACTGCAGGAACGCGTGGCCGATACAACGCTGCCGGTGGTTACGCTCACGGTACCGGACTCCACCGGCGCGAAGTACGTATTTTACATCAACGATCACCCGGAACTCGGTTTCTCGCATGACGTGCGCTATGCGTGGGTGGATTTGTCCTGCAACTGCGTGAACGTGCTCCCGGCGTTCTGGAGTCCGATCCTGATTCAGCCGGGCATTGAGCCATCGCCGTTTTACTTGCTCGCGTCCGAGCGGATCAACGGCAAGTCATTCAACTATGGAACCGGCGGCGGACTCGGCGTGGAGCGCAACACGGATCACAAGCAGGAAGTAATTCTCCCGCCCGGCCCCGTACTCGATGATCCCCCCTGCCGCAAGATTGGCTTGGTCATGGATTTCGGCGAGTCGGATGACAGCTGGGGCAAAGGTGACGGCACCAGTGCCGACAATCTCGCGGAGAACGCCGGTTTTGTGCAGTCGTTTCTCGAAAGCAACGGGTTCACCGTGCAGCGAACGAGCCAATACTCGGGCAATTCCTATCCGGCATTTTTCCCGTCGAGCGGCAATGCTGATGCGATGGGTGACGGGCTGCGCAATCTCATTCTGGGTTATGCCGGACAGCTGGCTTGTCCCTGCGACGGGCTGAACGGCTGCCATGAGTTCTTTCTCTATATCAATGCGCATGGTAATCAGGGCTATGTCGAGCTGCATGAACCGGGCGGCAAAGGCGGAGTCACGGGGATCCGCTATGCCGATCTCAACACGTGGCTCAACAGTTTCCTGCCCTGCGTGAAGATCATCGTCTTTCTGGACGCCTGTCATTCCGGCGCGGCGATTCAGAGGCTTCAGGGGCAATGCAATTTGCGCGCGGATTGCGGTTTTACCATCTTCACCACGTGCAGCGAGGATGAAGGCACGCCGACCGGAGAGGGTGTGACAGATTCCGGATCGGAAGACTGGAGCGAAGGCACGGATGATCAAGATGGCGATGGCAAGGACGGTGATCTCGGCGACCGCTGGCTGAATCTCGAAGACGAAAACAGCTCCTACGACCCGCAGCGCTACATGTGTCCGAATCAGCAGAGTATGTGCAGCACGGATTAATCTTGGAGCAAGTCATGTCCGAAATCTCCCGCATCCTCGACCAGCTTGAGCGTGAGTTCGAAGGCAACGCCTGGCACGGTGACAATGTGCTGGATATTTTGAAAGGCATCACAGCGGAACAGGCGGCCAGGAAGCCGCTGCCCAACGCGCATTCGATCTGGGAGCTGGTGCTTCACATGACCACGTGGAAGCGGGTCGTCACGGAACGTGTTCAGGGCACCGTGCGCGACATCCCGGATGAAGAGGATTGGCGGCAAGTCAAGGATGTGAGCGAAGCAGCTTGGCATCAGGCCATCGACAATCTTCGTGACGCGCACAAGGCGCTGCAGGATGCCGTGGCCAAACTTGATGACGCGCGGCTGAATGACAAGCCGGGCCCGAACAGCAACACATACTTCGTTCAGATTCACGGCGTGATTCAGCACGATCTGTATCATGCGGGGCAAATGGCCATTTTGAAAAAGAGCTTTATATCCTGACGATATGGAACACGTATGAACCGCGTTGTTGTAGCACTTATGATTCTTGTTTCCGTCGCGGCATGCCGGCGCGAGCGCGCGGAGCAAACGACAACGGCAAATGAGTCCAAGGGAGGAACCGACATGGCGATGATCATCACAAGCGGCGCGTTTGGAGACGGCCAACGGATACCGAAAAAGTACACGTGTGACGGAGAGGACGTGTCGCCGCCGCTAAGCTGGAGCGGCGTTCCCAAGGGCGCGCAAAGCCTGGCCCTGATCTGCGACGATCCGGACGCACCCATGGGATCGTGGACGCATTGGGTAATGTGGGGGATTCCCACGGACGTAGATTCGCTGCTCGAAGACGTGCGCGTGGAGAGCCGGCTGCCGGAGGGCGCGCGCAACGGCATGAATAGCTGGCACCGCCTCGGCTACGGCGGCCCGTGTCCGCCGCCCGGCAATCCGCATCGCTATTTTTTCAAACTGTACGCGCTCGACGCTGCCGTAAATCCGTCCGGCAATCCGGATAAGATCGCGCTCGAAAAGGCGATGGAAGGACACGTGCTCGACGTCGCCCAGATCATGGGACGCTACGGACGATAGGAAGAAGCAAAGAAGCGAAGATACGAAGAAACGAAGATTGAGGTCTCGCATCCGCTTGAAGGCACATCATGGCACATGACGGCTATCTGACCACCACCGACGTCGCGAAGCTGCTGAAGCTCAGTGGCGGGACGGTCCAAAAAATGGCGCGCGAAGGCCGCATCTCCGCGCTCAAAGTCGGGCGGTTGTGGCGATTTCCGCCGCAGAGTCCCGGCATTCTGCTCTACAAACAGGAACAGAAGCAAACTCGCAAGCGCATGAGCGCCAGCGAGAGCGAGAAAACTGCCGCGCCGCGCAACGGGCTCAAGGAGTTCGTCAAGCTCGCGACTGATATCGGCCTGCTGGAAGCGCACGAACGGGAGCAGGTGATAAGGAGCCGGATATGAAATGCCTTGACACGACCGTCCTGCTTTATGCTGCCGACAAGAGCTCGACGTTCCATAAGCGCGCCGTAGAACTGGTGGAGCAATCTGCCAATGGCAAATGGCTCGCCTGCGTCTGCGAGCAAAGCCTGTCGGCCTTCGTGTCCACGGTGACCGATTCGCAGCGCGTGCGCCACCCGCTGACTCCGGCCATGGCGGGACGGATGCTGGACAAACTCTTGAAGTATCCGCAGCCGGAAGTGCTGTACAGCGACGAGGCGATTCTGCGCCGCGCGGCCAGGCTCATGGAAAAGTATCCCACGCTGCGCCGCAGTTTTCTCGACGCGCACGTGGTGGCAACCATGCTCCAGCACGGTGTGAAGACGCTCGTTACCGCCGACTCGCAGACCTTTGCTCCGGTGCGGGAGCTCGATGTAGAAAACCCGTTTGAGGCGCTGTTTGCGTAGTTGAAATAGGCAATTTACTCCCCGCGACAACCATCAACAGGAGACAGAACATGAAGGGAAATGCCAAAATCCTGGCCGCGCTCAACAAGCTGCTGGCCGATGAACTGACAGCCATCAATCAGTACATGGTTCATTCGGAAATGTGCGATAACTGGGGATACGGAAAGCTTCACAAGGCCATCGAGAAGCAGGCCTTCGACGAAATGCATCATGCGGAATGGCTGATTCAACGCATTCTGTTTTTGGAAGGCCTCCCGGTTGTTTCGAAGTTGAATCCGATCAAGATCGGCAAGACCGTGCCCGACATTATCAAGAATGACGGGCTGGACGAGCACGACGCCATCGGTTCCTACAATGATGCCATTACGCTGGCGCACGACGTCAAGGATCAAGGGACGGTTGAGCTGCTGACAAAAATTCTCACGATGGAAGAAGGTCACCGCGATTGGGCGGAAGCGCAGCTTGATCAAATTGAGCAGATGGGTTTGCAGAATTACCTCGTCAATCAGACCGACGGCGCCGCGAAGTAAGTCTACGAGGCATGACTGATGCGGGCAAAACACTAAGAGAACCTTCTGGTTCTGCTTTCATCCCTCATCCTTCATCCCTCATCCCGTGGTTTTTGCGCGCCGGTTTTGATGTTCAGGAATTCTCCGCGGGCGGGATTCGCACGTTTGCGGTCATCGAGGGGCGGCGCGAGAATTTCCCGGTGATCTTTCTCCACGGTGTTCCCGGCGGCGCGTTTGTATGGGAATTCGTGATCGCCGCGTTGGGGCGGAAGCGGCTGGCGATCGCGCCGGATTTCCCGGGCTGGGGCAAGTCGGTGTCGCGCTATGGCGAGGCGCTGCCGCCGCCTTCACCCAAATGGTCGTTGAATTGGCTGAACGGATTGCTGGCCGCTCAGGGGATCGAGCGTTTTGATCTGGTCGCTCACGGCAGCGGCACGTGGCTTGCACTTGAAAATTTACTTGAGGATTCGGCGCGCGTACGCAGATTGTCGCTGCTTTCGCCGCGCCTGTGGCCGCGCCGCGAATTCTTCAGACCCTTCCGCCGCCTCTGGACCAACGGGCGGATCGAGAAGTGGTTGGCTCGCGAGTCAGGATTGACAGCGGAATCCCGACAGCGTTGCGCGGAAGAGTGTGCCGTTGCCAGTAGCGCGCAGTTTGCTGCGCCCCTGTTTCGCGAACGGGATTATGCTGCCCGCTTCGCCGAATATCGCCGCGCGCTGACCGATTTTCGCGGCCGCACCTTGCTGATTTGGGGTGAAAATGATCCGGCCTATTCTGCGCCGGAGAGTCGTTCGCTGGAAGCCCTAATGGATCGTCCCGAGGTGCATCGCCTCGCGGAGTCCGGTCACTTCCCGATACTGGATCAGCCGCAGCTCGTGACGCAGATGGTGAAAGAGTTTTTGGAGGAGTAGGCCACCGTTACTGTAATAAGAGTCTCAGTTGAAGGAGCCGGCCATGAAGAAAGTTGTGCTGGCAGTAATTCTGTTCTTTGAGATCCCTACGTTATTTGCGCAGCCGGATACGTTGTGGACGAGGACGTACGATTATGGCGCCGGCGAATTGTGCTACGCCGTGGAAATCATGCCGGATGGCGGATGCGTGCTTGGTGGCATTATTACGGATCTGTGGCCTGAAGATGAAGACCTTTGGATCATTCGCGTTGACGTAGACGGCGACACGCTGTGGACTCGAAGGCTTGGCACAGAGCATGACGATCAGTGCTTTTCGATTGCGGTAGCTCCTGATTGCACGATTCTCGTGGCGGGAACGTATGATTTTCAGGGCGGTGCTTTCTTAGTCGCTCTAAGTAGTAGTGGTGATAGTCTGTGGAGCCAGACCTATTCCGCTCAGGACTGCGGATGGGTAGGAGTGGTTGAAGACGGCTTTGTCTTAGCAGGGACCAAGTATCAACACTTCTGGCTGGCCAAGACAGACTGGAATGGAGATACGCTCTGGACAAGATCGTTTCCTCCAATTGCAGAGCAATGTTATGCAGCTTGCCGTACTACCGATGGCGGTTTTTTGCTTGGCGGAACGGATTTTGATTTTGAGGAAAGTATCGTCGTGCCGCTTGCAATCAAAGTAGATTCTGTTGGCCAATTGCAATGGTACCGCAGATTCGATGAAGATTGGGGAGAAGCTACTTGCTACGCGGTTGTCGAAGCATGGGACAGTGGCTATCTTCTGGGAAACGAGCTTGTGTTGGATGGTGGTCAGTTTGGCCTGTCACGACTGAACGCAGATGGGACGGTAGCTTGGCGCCGAAGTCTTGGTACACCTTACGGAGAGTATTGCCGGGCGGCCTGTCGCTCGATTGATGGAGGATATGTTCTTGTTGGGTTGAGCAGTGCAACACCCACGCATGCCCCAGCCGGGGGCATGTATAAGTTCGACGCCAATTTGGACAGTGCTTGGCTATTTGTATTGGACAGGGAGCAGCGTTATCACTTCAGTGATGTCCGCCAATTGCCAGATGGCACGTATCTTGTTGCAGGAACCACTAATTATTGGGAAGCATCGGGAGATATTTGGCTCGTAAAGCTAACCGAAGAACTATCGGTAACCGAACCAGTATTAATTACACCCCTTTTCTACAGGCTTTTCATCAACTACCCCAATCCCTTCAACTCCTCCACACGCATTTCATTTGATTTGCCGCGAGAGGAGCGGGTAACAGCGCGGGTATTTAACGTCACGGGGCAGGAAGTGGCACTGCTGGCCGATGAAGTGCTGAATGCCGGAGCGCATTCGCTTTTGTTTGAAGCGGACGGGCTGCCGTCCGGCATTTACTTCTGCAATTTGCAGACGGCAACGCATTCAGAAACACGAAAGATGGTCTTACTGAAATGATATTCATTCGCAATCTCCATAACTTTGCCCAGAGGCAAACGGGATCGCAAGATCCTCCAGACTGACCCCT
>CAYJKM010000059.1:0-10821 GCA_964370805.1 uncultured Alphaproteobacteria bacterium
CTCCTTCACGGCACCTGAGCAGTTGATCCCCAGTCTGGTTGTCACAGTCTATTGGGTGCTGTTATTTGCCTGGTTTGGACTCTATCGGTATGATCCGCTGCAGTCGCGCAGCGAAACCGCCCTGCATGCGCTCAAAGCAGCGGCCTTTGGCGTCCTCATCCTGTTCATTCTCACGTTTGATCCGAATCAGCCACTGCCGCAGTCGCGCGTGATTCTGATTTCCTACGGAGTAGCGATCTACTTGATCGTTGCCGGAAATCGCGTCCTGTTGTCGACGATCCTGCGCGCCCTGAGAGTTCGCGGCATCGGGGTATCCCCGACGCTGATGATCGGTGATGGAGATCAAGCGCGGCATCTCCTCAATCATGTCAGCTGCCATCCTGAACTTGGTTTCAGGGTCTGCGGATTCTTGGGGCGACATTCTCCTGACTTGCCCGTCTCAGTGCCTTGGTATGGCGGCTATTCTCAGTTGCGGGAACTGCTCAGAAGCGGGCGCTTCACAACTCTCCTGTTCTCCGTGGAGCCGCAGGAAGCGACGGTCTTGCAGCGTCTCGTTAAGCTGCTGCGCGGGTTTGCCGTCCGGGCGTTTGTGGGAGCCGATCAATATCCAACTCTGATTGGCGAAGTCCGACCGGCCCGCGTCCATGGGCATCCGCTGCTGGAAGTCCGTCCGGAACTGTTGTCACCCGTGGAGCGGTTCCTGAAACGCGTGACGGACATGGCGGTTTCGCTGTTGCTCCTGTTGTTGACGTTACCGATCTGGATTCTCCTGTCAATACTCATTCCGCTGAACTCGCCGGGTCCGGTGTTTTACTCGCAACGTCGGGTGGGATTGAACGGCAGGGAATTCACGCTATTCAAATTCCGTTCCATGGTTTATGATGCCGAGGCGATGACCGGCGCGGTATTGGCTGTAGAACAGGATCCCCGCGTGACCCGGATCGGTCGCTGGCTCCGCGCGACCCGGCTTGACGAATTGCCGCAGCTGTTAAACGTGCTGCTCGGGCAAATGAGCCTGGTGGGGCCGCGTCCCGAACGGCTCGAATTCGTGCAGCAATACGCGCGCGCGATACCGCTCTATGAACGCCGGCTGAATGTGAAGCCGGGTATCACCGGTTGGTCGCAAGTGCATTTGAAGTACGACAGCCGTGCTGACCAGATTTCCACCAAACTGAGCTACGATTTCTTTTACATTGAGCACATGTCTTTGCCGCTCGACATGAAGATTCTCTTCATGACGCTGTTCGTGATCTTGCGCGGCGAAGGGCTTTGACACTTCTGACTTCCCTACATCATGCTTGATATCCGTCTGCTTCGGGAACAACCCGATCTGATTCGTGAGCGACTGGCCCGCAAAGGCGAGCAGGGCGGCTTGGACGCCGTGCTCAGCTTGGATGAGCGCCGGCGAGCGTTAATTGAAGAAGGTGATGCCCTGAAGGCCCGGCGCAACACCATTAGCCGGGACATCGCGCAGTTGGCTAAATCGGGCGGCGACGTTTCGGCGCTGCGGGACGAAAGCCGCCGGACGGGCGATCGCATCGCAACCTTGGACGACGAACTGCGCGGCATCGAGACCGAGCTGCGTGATCTGCTTCTGCGTATTCCGAATATTCCTCACGAAAGCACACCGATCGGCAAGTCTGCCGACGACAATGTGGTGGTGAGGGAATGGGGGAAGAAGCAGACATTTGATTTTCCGGCAAAAGATCATCTTGCACTTTCGGAATCGCTGGGCATGCTTGACTTCCCGCGCGCGACCAAAATTACGGGCTCCGGATTCGCAGTATACAAAGGTGCCGGCGCGATGCTGGAACGCGCGCTGATTAATTTCATGCTGGACACGCACCGCGCGACCGGCAGGTACACTGAGATTTCCACGCCGTTCGTAGTAAATCGTGCGAGCCTCGTCGGAACGGGACAGCTTCCAAAGTTCGAGGAAGACTTGTACCGCTGCGACACCGACGATTTGTTTCTTATTCCTACGGCCGAAGTCCCGATTACGAATTACCATCGCGACGAATTGCTGGCCGAAGCCGACTTGCCGATTCGCTATTGCGGCTATTCGCCATGTTTTCGCCGCGAAGCCGGGTCGTACGGCAAGGAAACGCGCGGATTCTTGCGCGTGCATCAATTTGACAAAGTCGAGCTGGTAAAGTTCTGCACGCCCGAGACGTCCTACGAAGAGTTGGAGTCGCTGGTTCGGGACGCTACCGCGATTCTCGAAGCGCTGGAGGTTCACTATCGAATCGTCGCATTGTGCACGGGTGATTTGTCCTTTAGTGCGGCCAAGTGCTACGATATCGAAATCTGGGCGCCCGTCGAGCAGCGCTGGCTGGAAGCGTCGTCCTGCTCCAATTTCGAAGCCTATCAGGCCCGCCGGGCGAACATCGGGTTCCGCCGGAAAGACACGAACAAGCCCGAATTCGTCCATACCCTGAACGGATCTGGTCTGGCCACATCTCGCCTGATCGTGGCGCTGCTTGAGATGTATCAGAATGACGACGGTACTCTGGCAGTTCCGCCGGTACTCAAGAAGTACACGGGCTTCGGGCTGGTTACGCCGGAAGGGCCACGCTGATCATGGGAGACCGGCGGCAGCAGCTTGTCAGCGACTTGCTCCACGCGGCGCGCGTGCTTCATGACGCCGGCTGCCTGCCGGCCACGGATGGGAACTTCTCAGCGCGGTTAGATCATGCGCGAGTGTTGCTCACAACTCGTGGTATCGAGAAACGCCGCCTCAGCGAAACTGATATTACGGACGTAAGCCTGTCAGACGAGGCTCCCGAACGCGGCTCGACCGAATGGGGTCTGCATCGCGCCATTTATCTGGCACGGTCTGACGTGAATTGCGTGCTGCACGTTCACGCTCCGGCATTGACGAGTTTTGCAGCCGCACATCGAGTACCGTCCATAGAACTGCTGGCCGAGGCTTATATGACGGTCGGTCAGATTGCATTGGTACCATTCGTCACGCCCGGCACTCCGGACTTGGGCGCGCGCGCCGTGCAGGTCAATCGTGATGCAATGGTCTATCTGCTCGCAAATCATGGGGCTGTGGCCGTCGGCAGCTCGATAACCGAGACCCTTTTTCGGCTGGAACGCGCTGAGTTTCTCGCTCAAGTTGAGGTTAACGCGCATGCTCTTGGCAGTCCGCGGCCGTTGAATGCGGCTCAGCTTGCAAACTTGAAGCGAGGATAGTCCGGAGTTGATCGTCCTCGCCTTTGAATCAAGCTGCGATGAGAGTTCGGTTGCCCTGATCCGTGACGGCCAGGTTGCAGCGCTGCAGACTGTCACGCAATCTGTGCATGAAAAATTCGGTGGGGTCGTGCCGGAATTGGCCGGACGCAGTCACCTTGAATTGCTTGACCGTTTGACCGCTAATGCTCTGCAAGAGGCTTCGATTGTCCTTGCCGATATTGACATTGTGGCGGCCACGGTCGGACCCGGACTCGTGGGCTCGCTGCTGGTCGGATCCAACTACGCGCGCGGACTCAGCCTCGCATTGCAGAAGCCGTTTTGTCCGGTTCATCATCTGGAAGCGCATCTTTGGTCGGCGGAATTGGATCGCCGGGAACTGCCGCTGCCGTTTCTCGTTCTACTCGTGAGCGGTGGGCACACCATGCTCGTTCTGGTCGAAGGACTTCGCGCATATTGTGTCTTGGGCAGTACGCTCGACGATGCGCTCGGCGAAGCCTATGACAAAGTCGGTAAGCTCGTGGGGCTCGGTTTCCCGGCGGGAGCGGCCGTGGACAAGTTGGCAAGCTCGGGAAATCCACTTGCATTTCCGCTGACGTCACCGATGGCCGATGCTTCGCTGGATTTCAGTTTCTCGGGTCTCAAGACGGCCGTGCTCTATGCGATGCGCGGCAGGACGGCGGCAGACCTTTCACACTCTGATCTGCTCGCATCGTTTCAGGAAGCAGCGCTGAAATCGGTCACCGGCAAAGTTGAGCGAGCACTCGCGGCAACGTCAGCGCAGGCCGTGGTGGCCGCCGGCGGGGTGGCCGCCAATTCACGGTTGCGTGAACTGCTCGCCGGCGTGGCAGCGGAGCACAACATTTCTCACTATTTTCCCTCAATGAAATACTGTATGGATAATGCGGCGATGATTGGCTATCTCGCGTGGAAACTTGCAAGTGCCGGTATTCATGATCTCGATGCGCCGGTTCGTCCGCGCTGGCCGCTGGACGCGCTTGCCAAGGAGACCGAAGCGGCGTGACAACCCTTGGCATGCGGTTGCCGCTGCTCCTCACCGATGTGAGACTGACACTCGTATCGAGTGTATGGTGGTATGTACTTCTTGCGTTCGTGCTTGCAGGGGCGGCATATCTGGTCTATCGCTATACGCTACCGCCGGTCACGAAACTCAGGCGAGCACTGCTTTGGATTCTGCGCGGATGCGCTCTGCTGCTTATTGCGCTGCTGCTCTTTGAACCGGTGTTGAGCTACTTCTTCAGCCGCAATCAACCGCCGACCGTGGCACTCATCGTGGATCATTCGGCCTCGATTGCAGGTCTGCAGAAAGATGAGACTCGGGCCTCGCTGCTCAAACACTGGCTGGTGTCATCGGCGGCCGACAAACTGTCGGGCAAATCGCAGCTGCGGATTTTCGCATTTGCGGATTCGACGGTTGAAATCCCTGAAGATTCCCTGAAAGAGTTGAACTTTTCCGGAGTGGGCACGGATCTCGCGGGTGCAGTGGATCGAGCGCAGAGTAGCCTCGCCGGAGAAAACGTCGCGGCGTTGATTGTGGTCTCTGACGGTGCGTACAACAGTGGAGAGAACCCCGTGCGCCTGGCCACGGAATCGTCCGCGCCCGTACACACAATCGGCGTCGGAGATACCACGGCCAATCGTGATGCGGTCATTTCCCAGATGCTGACCAATGAGATTACATATGTCGGCAGTACCGTCCCCGTGGAACTGCGCGTGCGCGGCCGGGGCTTGAAAGACAGACAGGGTACGCTTCGCCTGCTTGGACCCGGCGGCACGTCGTACGGTCAGCAGGTGATCCACTTTGACGAGGACGATTCCGAGCAGCAGGTCAGCCTGACCTTCACGGCGGAACAGGCCGGAGACGTGCGCATTGTAGCGTCTCTGGATTCGGTTCCCGGAGAATTGCTCCTTGACAACAATCGCCGCTCCGCCATCGTACGCGTGCTTGAAAACAAGTCGCGCGTGCTGCTCTTTTCCGGGCCGCCGACTCCCGATCTCACAATCTTGCGTCAGACGCTGGAGACGGATTCGACGCTGCAAGTGGATCTGTTGGTGGAATCGGCGAACGGCTTGCTGTACAACGAGCGCACCCCCGAAGCCGGCGAGATCGAGAAAGCGGATCTGATCATCCTGCTCAATTATCCGTCGCGCACGAGCAATGATGCCGACCTGCAGCGAATTGCAAAGGTCGTCGCAGAACAGGACGTGCCGCTGCTCTTCTTCGCCGGGCCGCAGATTTCTACGTCAAAACTCCAGCTGGTGACGGCCGCTCTACCCTTTGATGCGTCCAAACAATCGCTCTCCGAGGAGCGCGTCCTGCTGCGTTCGGCCGCGGCTTTGCCCGCGCTCGCGGGAAATACTCCGTTGCCTAAGGAATGGAGCGATCTTCCTCCGACGGTTGGCGGACCGGACAATTTTCAAGTCGAGACTGGTGCTCAAGTTGCCGTCAAACTCTCGCGAGAGTCCCTGGGGCTGACGGAAGACGAACCCGCGTTGGCGATCTGGCAGATCGGACGCAAACAAGGTGCCGCGTTCTTTTGTTGGGGTTTGTATCGCTGGCGACTCCAGAACGCGGCTGATATGGGCGGGCCGTTCTATGACGAGCTAATTTCCCGCTTAGTGGCCTGGCTGATTGCTCCGGCAGAAGAGCAGCGGGTGAAAATCCGCACGACGAAACGCCTGTATTCGGGCGGCGAAAAAGTGCAATTTGTCGGCCAAGTCTACGGCTCTGATCTCACGCCGCGCGATGATGCGACCATCAACCTGCGCGTGACATCAGGCTCGCGATCCGAGGTCGTGGCGATGCGCGGGCGCGGCAACGGCCGCTATGAAGGAGAACTGTCCCCGCGGGCCGAAGGAGAGTACTCCTTCAACGGCACGGCCGCCGTCGGGACTGACACAATGGGGGCAGACCGCGGCCTGTTTGCCGTCGAAGCATTCAACATCGAGCTGATTGACACTCGCGCGCGCTTCGACGTCCTGCAGGCTATGTCCACGGTATCGCACGGCCGCTTTGTCCCCTTTGAGCGTGCCGATTCGCTGCTTTCGGCGCTGGAATTCACGCCCAAGGCCGTCACCACGCGGCGCGAGATTTCGCTCTGGAATCGCGCGGCCATGGTCTGGATGATCATCGGGCTGCTGGCGTTGGAATGGATTATTCGCAAACGCAGCGGTATGCTGTAATTCCCCGGAGCCATGAAAGAAAAGCTCGAAGAACTTCGCAGACGACACGATGAGATGCTGCTGGGTGGCGGCGCGGATCGCATCGAAGCTCAGCATGCCAAAGGCAAGCTGACGGCGCGCGAGCGGCTGGAAATCCTGCTTGATCCGGGCACATTCACCGAAACCGACGCGCTTGTCACGCATCGCTCCACGGATTTCGGCCTGCAGGAGCAGCAAATCCTTGGCGACGGAGTCGTGACCGGATTTGGCCGCATTGACGGCCGCATGGTTTATGTGTTTGCTCAGGACTTCACGACCTTCGGTGGTTCGCTCTCCGAAGCGCACGGCGAAAAAATCTGCAAAGTGCTCGACATGGCGATGAAAGTCGGCGTGCCGGTCATCGGCCTGAACGATTCAGGCGGCGCGCGCGTCCAGGAAGGCGTGGTCTCATTGGGTGCGTATGCGGAGATCTTTCTGCGCAACACGCTGGCATCCGGCGTCATCCCGCAAATCTCGGCCATTATGGGACCGTGCGCGGGAGGCGCCGTTTACAGCCCGGCCATTACGGACTTCGTATTGATGGTGCAGCAGACAAGCTACATGTTCGTGACGGGCCCAAAGGTCGTCAAGACCGTCACCCACGAAGATATTACCAGCGAGGGCCTGGGCGGAGCGGATACGCACGCCAGCAAGTCGGGCGTCGCGCATTTCGCTTGCACCAACGAGGCCGAGTGCCTCTTTGCCGTTCGCCGTCTGCTCTCTTATATTCCGCAGAACAATCTCGAAGACGCACCCGCCCTCGCGGCGCCCGATCAGCCGTTGCGGGACGAGTCCGTCGCCGCTATTATTCCCGATCAGCCGCAGAAACCCTACGACATCAAAGAAGTCATCGAGCGTGTGGTTGATCGGGATTCGTTCATGGAAATTCACAAGGATTGGGCGCAGAACATCGTAGTCGGGTTTGCGCGGGTCGGCGGCCAATCCGTCGGTATTGTGGCAAACCAGCCGGCGGTGCTTGCCGGTGTGCTCGATATTGATTCCTCCCGCAAAGGCGGGCGGTTCGTGCGTTTCTGCGACGCCTTTAATATCCCGATCATCACCTTCGTGGACGTGCCGGGCTTTCTGCCGGGAACCGATCAGGAATGGCGGGGCATCATCGCCAACGGCGCGAAACTGCTGTACGCCTATTGTGAGGCAACCGTCCCCAAGATCACGATCATCACCCGTAAGGCCTACGGCGGCGCCTACGACGTCATGAGTTCCAAACATATTCGCGGTGATCTCAATTACGCCTGGCCCTCGGCAGAGATTGCTGTGATGGGGGCATCCGGTGCCGTGGAGATCATCTTCGCCAAGGAAATCAAAGACGCGGCGAACCCGGACGAGCTGAAGGCACAACGCATCGCGGAATACACGGAGAAGTTTGCCAATCCGTATGCGGCGGCCGCACGCGGCTACGTGGACGAAGTAATCGATCCGGCCGACACACGATCGCGCTTGATCGCAGGTCTGGCGCTCTTGCGCACCAAAGTGGACTCGAATCCGCGCAAGAAGCACGGCAATATTCCCCTGTGAACGACCACCTTTAACCTTGGGAGGCTTGAATCATGGCACGAATCCTCGTGATTGATGACGACGCGTCCTATCGGGCACTGCTGCGGGAGTTCATCGAAGAGAAAGGTCACACCGTTCTGGAAGCGGAAAACGCGGATGATGGACAGAGCATCTTCCTGCGTGAGAAAGTTGATTTAGTCGTTTCGGACCTGATGATGCCGCTGAAATCGGGCATGGAACTACTTCACGAATTGCGACAAGTCAATCCGAAGGTGCTCTTCATTATGGTCACGGGCTATCCGACCCTCGAGACCGCGACCCGCGCGATCAAGGAAGGTGCCTACGATTATCTGGTAAAGCCTATCGACATGCACCAATTGGCCGCCGTCATGAACCGTGCCCTCTCCACGCTGGAGCTGCGCTCGAACTTGAGCGCCGTCCGGGGCCTCAATATTGCTTTGCTCGTCTCAATTCCTTTTTGGATCGTCCTCGGCATACTCATTCGCATGCTGCTTTCCCGCTGAACGGCGGATTAACCCATAACGGCAAGGAAGACCCATGTTACGTGCAGTTACCGCTCCGGCCTTGCGTCATTTTGCGCTCATTGCCTTTGTTCTGATCGCATCCATTCTGATCATGGCGACCGGCTGTCGCGAGAAGGACACTCCGACCGGACCTGATTCAACCCAGCCCGGCAGTTGGCATATCACGCTCGAAGACACGTCCACCCTGTACATTACCGTGGACGGATCAAACATTTACGGCGACACGGTTGACGTGCGATTGTATGGTTCAGGCGGCGCCCTCTCGATTGGCAGCCTCCTGCGCTTTTCCGCAGAAGTCGACGTCACGCCGATTACCGGGTTTGCCACCACCGTGGATACTTCGAGCATGTCCTGGGGCTGCAATCCCGCCTTGTATTACTGGGGCGACGGAAGCGACGATCAGGAGAATCCGACCGAGATCATTCACGCCTACTACATTGTTGACAGCGAAACACTGGCGCATGCCTCCCGGTCTTACCGGATTGCACCGCGACAGTAGGCGGCATTTCTGCAAGTGAAAACGCCCGGCTTTACGCCGGGCGTTTCTGGTAAGACACAATCGCGAATCCCGTCAATCGTTGAAACGGGACCGATACGTCTGTTCAAACTGATCCTTGCCGCAAGCCAACGCAAATACGTTCGGCCATTTCTCCCGGGCGATTTGCATGACCTGCTCGCCGAGGCTGCGAATCTCCCACTGTGCATGTGCGTCACAGCGCAGCCGCGCGAAGTGATAGAGTTCCCGGGCGTTCGCCTGCATGAGCACGCGCTTCTTGTGGGCATTCGTGAGCAGATACGGAGCGAACAGCGGTGAATCACTCGCGGCCTTTTGCGCCGCTTGCCGCGACCGATCGATTGCTTTCAAGAAAGGACCACGGAGACCGGCTTCGTCAATGCTCGGCGGAAGAATGACGCCCGCTTCGACGTCATAGGGCTGTGAAAGCAGCGTCATCATCCGGTGCCGTTTCAACTGGGCAAAGCACGACGCGCTGATCTCCGCCTCAAACGTCATGGCAGCTGTCTCGAATTCTCTCAGGACGGAATCATGCGGCCTGAGATTGTGTAATGCCGCGCTCCACACAGCAACTGCGTCCTTGATTGGTGCGCTGTCAAAGTGTCCGCCTCCGCTGGAAAACCTGAGCGCGCGCAGAATCCGTTCCTCACCATCAGGCGTTGCATCCACGAACCTTACCGAAGGTGTCAGAGCGACAGGTTCAGAATCAACGTTTGTCTCAGATGACAATAATGTGGCGAGTCGCACGCGGTTTTCACGCGGAAAGCTGCCGCGGACCGTGTATTTGACCAAAGAAGGCGCAAGATTTCCTACGGCCGAGGCGATGGCACCGCCCAAATCACGGATTTCTTTCAGCGGATGATCTGAAAGTTCCGCCACCACATGCTCGACGTTGCGTGCATTCATGGTCATGCCCATCTGCGTGCAGCAGGCGAGCGGCAGCAAGTAGCGGGCATCTTCCTTTGCGCGGTTCTCCAGATCTCGCGTCTCCTGTTTCGAGAGTTCTGTACCGTCAGCAGGGAGATAGCGTGACGTCAATGCGTTCGTGAGTTCGTCATAGGCGAAAAAGAGCGCCGGGATCACGTCATGAAAGATCGGCTCCAGCGGCGTGCCGATCACTTCCGGAGGCACGACGTAGTCCGCGCTGATCGTGATATATCGCTGTGACTTTTCCGTGAAACTGAGGAGACGGTGTGATTGCAGCTCCTCTGACGCCAGCCGCGAGATTCCGGAGACGTCGAAATTGAATGCTGCATGTTCGGCCACCGAGGCATGCCCAAGGCCAAAGATAATTGACTCGTTCGATTTCCGTGCCCGCGCGACGCCCATGCGCGCCGCTCTGCGCAACTCGGTGACGTGCTTTGGATCGCGGCTGATGCGGGCATACGCGGCGGAGATCGTCTCCGGGGTGAAGGATTCCGGAGTCAAGGTTGTCCGCACTTGCTCGGCCAATTGCCGGAGGGTGGACAGTGCTCCGGAAGGATCGGTCGAGCGGCTCTCGTTGTCTATGGTTTCGAGCAGCCCGATCACGTCCTGAATCAGCTCAGAATCAACATTGAATCCGGCAAGGCGAACGGAAAGCGACATAAATCAATGGTTTGTGAAAACAGCTATCAAGAAAACACAACAGAATTCAGGGTGTTGCAATATAGCAAAAGTTGCTCAGATTTCCACTCCTAAAGCCCTGATAAGACTCGCGTTGTCTGGATGTTGCGTTTCAGCTTTTCTGTACTTATATTTACAACGAGGCCAAGCCGTAAACTTGCCTGCCGGTAATACCACCAGTTGCGTCGCAGCTATGGTAATTGGCCCCCCACGATTACCGTGCTC
>CAYJKM010000060.1:0-10642 GCA_964370805.1 uncultured Alphaproteobacteria bacterium
GCGTCATTCAATCCGGGCATCCGATCTACGTGCCGGACACGGCCCACGACCCGCGCTACATTGAAGTGCGCAAGGCGACCCGCTCAGAGTTGGCGGTCCCCATCATCGTCCGCGACGAAGTCATCGGCGCGTTCAATCTGGAATCCGATGACGTGGACGGCTTCGACGAGCGTGATCTGCGCAGCCTGACCACGTTTGCCAATCATGCCGGAGTGGCCTTGGAGCGCGCCCGCAGCGAACGGCTCCGTCAGCATGCCCGCCGCATCGAAGAAGAAATCTCGATTGCGCGCAAGATTCAAACGTCGTTCCTTCCCGAGTCCACGCCGGATTTCGCGCCGTACGGCCTCGCCGGCTGCAACTTCCCCTCCAGCGAAGTCGGCGGCGACTATTACGATTTCATCCCGATCACGGATACCGACATCGGTGTGGCGATTGCCGACGTGACCGGGCACGGGATCGGCGCGGCGCTGCTCATGGCCAGCTTTCGTTCCTGCCTGCGAATTGAGTCGCGCAACAGCTTTGCCGTCCGCACGATCCTCGCCAAAGTGAACGATTTCATCTTTGAAACCAATCCGCCGGAAAACTACGTGACGGCCGTCTATGGCGTGCTCGACCGCAAGAACCACGTGTTCAGCTATTCTAACGCCGGGCACAATCCGCCCCTGCTGATGCGTGCTGACGGTTCCACGGAGTTACTGGAAACCGGCGGACTGCTGCTGGGCGTGCTGCCCAATGTTCACTACGAAGAGACGTTCGTCCGGATGCATCCCGGCGACGTCATTGTGTTCTATACGGACGGCCTCACCGAGTCTCGCGATGCTGACGAGCGCGAATACGGCCTCGAGCGACTGCGCGCGATTGTCCAATCGTGCCGCCACCTTCCGGCATCTGAGATGGCCTGCTGCATCTCAGATGATGTCCGCCAATTCCGTTCCCCCTCGGTCAGTCAGGATGATTTGACGCTGTCCATCATCAAGTATGCCTGAACCCTTGAGCATTGATACGCTGCAGATTCCGTCGTCGTCTGCCGAGCTGGAGCTCGTGGACAACATGACGGAACAGATCGCCCGCGACATGGGGTTCAGTGATGACGCGCGCGCCGACTTGGGCATTTGTGTGACGGAGGCCGTCAACAACGCGATCGTCCATGCTCACAACTCGAACCCCGACATTCCGGTGGACATCCGCTTCGAGCGATTCCGCGACAAACTCCGCGTTGTCGTGCGGGACTACGGGTCGGGATTTGGCGGTGAGAGCATTCCCGATCCCACCGAGCCTGAAAATCTGCTCAAGGTTAACGGACGCGGCGTGCACTTGATTCACGCCCTGATGGACGAAGTCGAGATTCACCCGCTGGACGTCGGTACGGAAGTCATTATGGTTAAACATAAGCACCGCTCGTGAAGACGGCCCTTTACCCCGGTACCTTCGACCCGATTACGTTCGGTCACATTGATGTTATCCGCCGTGCGGCGGATATTTTCGACCGCGTGATCGTCACACTGGCACTCAACTCCTCCAAGCAGACGCTGTTCTCGGCAGAAGAGCGCCGGCAGCAAGTGGCGGAAGCGGTTAAAGCGATTCCGCATGTGGAAGTAGGGGAGAGTCGCGGCCTGATCGTGGATTATGCCAAGCAGCAGCATGCGTGCGCGATCATTCGCGGCCTGCGCGCGATCTCCGATTTCGATTACGAATTTCAAATGGCGCTCACGAATCGCAAGCTGGATTCGGGCATTTCCACGGTGTTTCTCATGCCGCACGAGAGCTTTACCTATCTGAACAGCTCCATCGTTCGCGAAGTCGCCCGACTGGGCGGCGATGTGACGGAATTCGTCCCCGAAAACGTCGCGCGCGCCCTGCGCGATAAATTCAGGACGGAACGACGATGATCCCGCGTCTTGGACTTGATCTCGAACCGGGACTGCTCATCTCCAAGGTGTTGACCGATCTCGATCTGCTCGACATCGCGTATGGCGCGACGCACGGCGGCGTGCAAGCTTTAGTCGTTCCGGTTTCCGCTTTCGCTGCCGGTACCCCCTATTCCGCCGATCTCTTCATGCGGCCGGGCCTGCCGCTGCTGATTGTCAAAGCGGAAATCGAGCAAATGGATCAGGTGCTCGCGCTCGGTGCGGCTCCTGATCGCGTACTGTTGGCGGGCGATCGCGGCCGCACGGTGCTTGACTTCGTGCGTGTTCGCGAAGCGGTTGAGAGCGTCGCCGGTTTCAGTCAGGAAATCGCGGTGCTGGTGGAGCCGGACGCTCCCGCGCTGCGCGAGCTCGCTCGCGCCCGCGCGCACTGGGCCGTATTCTCGAGCGACGCGCTGTTTCGCACGAATTCCGCCGCCGAAGCGGAGGCCGAAATCGCCAAGCTCACGTCAGCGGCAATCGCAGCCGACAAGCTGAATTTGCGCGTCGCGTTGTACGGTCCGACCGGACGCCATCTTCCGACATCGTTCCATTCCATTCCGCATCTGGAAGAGCTTTATCCCACCCCCGATCTTTGGAATCTTGCCTTGCGGCTTGGCTGGGAAGGCGCCATCGCCGAATATCGCTCACTATTGTGACCGAGCCCGCAGCGCGGGACATATGGCCGGCACCAATGACAGTCTCTTGAACATGCAATGGCGCGCGCAACTTCCGCGGCTCTTCGCCTACGGCCTGCTCGCGCTTGGGATGCTTTACTGTCGTGCCGATTTTCTCGACGATGTGTTCTACAACATTGATGAAGGCGAATACGTCGTTGCTGCAGACGCGCTGAATCAGGGCTGGCTCTCGGGATTGGATCTGCTCGGCTCCAGCAAACCTCCCGGCATTGTCCTGCTTGTGTACGCGCTCTTTCACATCTTTGGCCGGTCCCTGTCTGTGTTGCACGTAGCGCAGCTGATCGCGGTGATCCTGACCGGTTTCCTGATCATCGAAATTGCTCACCGATTCTGGGGACGGAAGGCGCTGATCCCCACGGCGCTGCTCTTTTGCATCGTGTCGAACAGTTTTTCGCTGCCGCAGCGAATGCTCTCGGTCAACGTGGAATCATTTGGCGTGCTGTTCGTCGCGTTGGCATTATGGCTGCTATTGAGAACTGCCACCCGTTCTGCTTGGCTGGTCGCCGGTCTCGCCCTTGGTGTTGCGATGACCTTTCGGCAGAGCTTCGTGTTCTTTCTGATCCCGGCCGCTTATCTGGCACTCGCTCAAGCGCAGCACTGGCGCTCGCTGTCGCTTCTGTCAGTTGGAGTGGTCGCGCCATGGCTCGTGCTGCTGCTGCCGTATGCTTTGCGGGGAGCATTGAGCTGGACCTTCGATTCGTGGGTGCGCTATCCGCTCGACTACGCGTCAGACATTGGGCTGGGGGGATATTTTGAAGCGCTCTGGCTCAATACGCTCGAATTTGCCGAGAGTGAATGGCCGGCACTCGTGCTCGCCCTAATTGGAGCAGTTGTGCTCTGGAGAGACCGGAAGCGCAAGCAATTCGTGTTTCTGGCGACGCTAGCAATGAGTTCGTTCCTTGCGCTTTCGAGTGGGTCGCGCTTCACCGGTCAATATTGGATTCAAACGTATCCGGTGCTCGCGCTGCTTGGTGTCGCCGGTTGGATCGCTTTGGCACAAGGTCGCCGGGTTTTTCGCTATGGAATCGCTGTCTTGACTGTGTTCGGCGCGCTCACTGCACTTGGACATTTTCCGCAGTGGCGCTCGTGGGATGAGTCCGCTCCGCCCAAGGGAATTTCGCCGTATGCCATCGGCGCGGAACAGGCGGAGCTCGCGGCCGGCATGTTTGCTCGCGAGCGGACAAAGCCCAATGATACGATTCTGGTTTGGGGCTATTGCCCGCAGATCTATTATCACGCGGAGCGGCTGCCGGGAGTGCGCGACTACATCGTACACTACATCACGGGACTCTCGCCGGGCGCGTTCTCGCCGCTGGAAGAACGCGCGCCGCGTTCATCCGGTCATCCGCGCGCGCAGGAGATGTTCCTGGACGACTTGATGACTCGTCGGCCGAAATACATTTTCGATCTCGCGACTATTGCCGAGGGTGAATTCCCGCTCGTTCAATATCCGCTGACGCTCTATCCGGCTGTGGCCGGCTTTATCCGCGAGCATTACGTCCCGGATACTACGCTGGGCGGCATCTATGTTTACCGCCTGAAAACACATTCACCGATTTCCTGATTGCTTCGGAGCACTAATGAAAGAACGCTTGCAAGACAAATTCCCCGAGATCAAACTCATCACGGACGAAAAGCTCCGCACCAAGACCGTCGCCGTGTTTCTGGAAGCGCTCAGCGTCGGCGGCTGGCGGATTGAAGACCTCGATCGCCTTCCCTTCACGCTGCATATCCCGAAAAACCCGGTTAGCCTGCTTCAGCACATGCGCGCCGTCGTGCAGACTGCCCTGCGAATTGCCGACGTCATGGAAGAGCAGTACAGCCATTTCTACCGGCTCGACCGCGACATTCTGCTTTGTGGCGCCATCCTCCATGATGTTGGAAAACTGATGGAATACATGGAGACCGAAAACGGCTTTGCGAAGAGTCATTCCGGCCGCATCATGCGTCATCCGTTCTCCGGCGCCGCCCTTGCGCTCAAACACGGATTGCCGGAAGAAGTGCAGCACATCATCGCCACGCACGCGCATGAGGGCGACGACGGCTACCGCACGCCGGCCTCTGTCATTGTCCATCACGCGGACTTCATCAATTTCGAACCGCTCCGCGATCTGCTAAAATGATTTGTGAAAACTAGACTTTATATTCCAATTAACAGCAGCATCTTCGTGAAGATTTTCGTTTCAAAGAGCTTTGATCCAGCCGACCGCGACGTAAATTCGTATTTTGAGAGAATCATGAAAGCGCTCGGCCTTCAAGTCTTAACTGCTGAAGATTTCACGGGAGAGTCAATATCTGTGCGTGTCGAACGTCTTCTGGCGGAATGCGATTTTCTTATAGGTATCTACGTAATTCGATATGAAGATTCAAAGAAAAGCAAAGTTGTTACCTCTCAGTGGATGATGCGAGAAACATTCACAGCTCACGGACAGGGCAAACAATTCATCGCGCTGGTGGAAGATGGCGTAAATGATACGGGTGGACTTGATGTTGATAGAGAACTAATATTCTTTAGCCGCGGTGATGATATTAAGATGCGAGAAGCTACGGTAAAGTTTCTGCAGGCTCTACATTGGTTTGGTTTGATACATGAGGTAAATGATGTCCAATCGGTTTAGTTGCTTCGTAATAATGCCGTACTCTAGTGAGTCGGACGAAGTCTACCAAAGGGCAATAGTCGTTGCATTGCGCTCAACAGGTCAAAGTAAAATCATTGCGTTGCGAGCTGATGCAATGTCTCGGACAGACGTTACGCTTAAAGCCCACATTGAGCGGGCAGTCAGCTCTGCAGATTTTATTATTGCAGATATTACTGGTAATAATCCAAATGTCATGTATGAGCTTGGATTTGCGATGGCTACTGGGAAGAATGTGATCATAATAAGTCAAGACGTGCATAAAGCGCCTTCAAATTTGGCTGGCTACCTTATTTTGCAATATGACAAAAGACACTGGGAGAGATTCACAATGGATCTCTCGAAGAGAATTATTCTAATAGTATCACAGTTGGAAGCAGAACGCGAGCAACGTGCAGGCAGTCAAGTAAGTGAATTGAAAGAGCAGAGCTTATCGGCAGAAAGTACAAGCATCGGATCTCTGGTAGCGAACACGAAAGAGCGACTCTTTGTAATGGCGGAGTCTCCGAGTGCATTTGCTGATCTGATTGCTACTGAAGTACGTGCTCCAAGTGCCTACGGTGTGATAGTTCGCATGATGTTCCCAGACCCGGAGGGAATCTTTACAGGGATAAGAGCGCAGAACTTAGGTATTAACAAAACACATTACAGGCAAAAAGCATGGGATGGAATTAAGAAATTGACAAACCGCTTCTCTACGATTCAAGGAATCCATATGGAATTGCGACTTGTCGACATAGTAAATACCCCCATTTACATAATTGATGATATAGTTATTATTACACCCTATTTTGCTGAACTATCAACGCGGGAGTCGTTAAACTTCGCTATTTCGAAACAAAGTAGCCGTATATTTCTTCGAGCATTTAACAGAGCTTGGCATCAAGCAAAGCTTGCTGAAATCGGTGAATGACTATTGCGAATAAGTGTGTGTTTGCACATAATAGAGAGTAAACATTAATCATTTCGTTGGCTTTGGGTGAATGTCTAAGCAACAGAAATTGCTGTGATCCGTCATGAAATTTCCAGCAGAACCTTTTCGCATCAAAGTTGTCGAACGCATTCGGCAAACCACTCGTGAAGAACGAGAACTCCTGCTCCAGAAAGCAGGGTTCAATATCTTTGCGCTTCCTTCGGAAGCCATCTACGTTGATCTCTTGACGGACAGCGGCACCGCCGCGATGAGCGACCGGCAATGGGCCGCGCTCAATATCGGGGATGAAAGTTACGCCGGCTCGCGCAGCTACTACAAACTCGAGAGCGCCGTGCGTGACATCACCGGTTTTCCGAATGTGATTCCCGCACACCAAGGCCGCGTCGCTGAGAATTTGCTGTTTTCGACGATCGGCGGCCCCGGCAAGATTGTGCCCAATAATACGCACTTCGATACGACACGAGCCAACGTTGAGGCGAACGGCGCCGAAGCGGTGGATTGTCCGCTGCCCGAGGCTCTCGATCCGGCTCGCGAGCACCCGTTTAAGGGCAACATGAATACGGGCGCGCTCGAAGAGCTGCTCAAGCGGCGTGTGAAGGATATTCCGATGGTCGTGATGACCGTCACGAATAATTCGGCGGGCGGGCAACCCGTGTCGATCGCAAATCTCCGCGAGACCTCTCAGCTCTGCAAGAAGTACGGAGTACCGTTCTTTCTCGACTGCGCGCGTTATGCGGAGAACTGCTGGTTCATTCACGAGCGCGAGCCGGGCTACGACAAGAAAGAGATCATTGATATCGCGCGCGAGCTGTTCAGCTATGCTGACGGCTGCTGGATGTCATCAAAGAAGGACGCACTGGTGAATATTGGCGGCTTTCTGGCGATGAAAGACGGCGCGCTGGCGCAGACGCTTAAGACCAAGCTCATCCTGATTGAAGGTTTTCCGACCTACGGCGGTCTCGCCGGGCGCGACCTGGAAGCGATTGCCGTCGGCCTCTATGAAGGTCTGGATCCCGATTATCTGCACTACCGCACGGCACAAGTCGAATATCTCGGTGACACGCTGCATCAGGCGGGAGTGCCAATCGTGAGGCCGATCGGCGGTCATGCTGTGTTCATTGACGCGAAGAGTTTCTGTTCGCACATCCCGCCGGCGCAGTTTCCCGGCGTTGCGCTGACGGTGGCGTTGTATCGCGAAGCGGGGATCCGCGGGGTCGAAATCGGATCGCTGATGTTTGAGCAGAAAGACAAAGCAACGGGTAAGTCAATCCATCCACCGCTGGAACTGGTGCGCCTGGCGATTCCACGTCGTGTCTATACAACCGCGCACATGACGTATGTGGCGGAGTCGATCATTAACATTTTCAAGAAGCGCTCGTCCCTGCGCGGCTTGCGCCTGACGTACGAAGCGCCGATCCTGCGCCACTTTACGGCGAAAATGGAAGAGGTTTAGGCAGTGACAATCAGGCAAGAAGGAGTCGGACGTCGCGGCTTCCCCCGCCGGCGGGGGAAGTGTGAAGGACGGAGATAGCGCGAGTGCCTGATCGCACGGTTTTCATCACCGGTTGTTCATCAGGCATCGGCCGGGCCGCAGCAATTCGCTTTGCCGAGCGCGGCTTTCGCGTCATGGCCACGGCGCGACGCGAGCAGGAACTCGCGGAGCTGATGCAGCTGGCGACCGGCCATCAATGGAAGCTGCGCGTTACCGCTTGCGATGTCAGTGATGAGAATTCTGTGCGTCAAGCTGTGGATGTTGCGCATCAAGTGTTCGGTTCTGTTCACGTCCTGGTGAACAATGCCGGCTTCGGCTTGATGGGGCTGCTCGAGTTAGCAAGTCTTGAAAAAGCACGGCAGCAGCTGGAAGTGAACACGCTGGGGCCAATGCGTTTGATTCAGTGCATTGCTCCTGATATGCGTGCCGCAGGCTGGGGACGAATCATCAACGTGTCTTCCATTGTGGCGCGGGTCGTGATTCCGTTCAGCGGCTGGTACGCGGCATCCAAACACGCGCTGGAAGCATTGAATGACGCGCTGCGTCTGGAACTGCACCCCTTCGGAATCCGCGTGGTTTCGATCTTGCCCGGGCCGGTGAAGTCGGATTTCATTCGCAACATCGTGCTGGCCACGCGTGACGATTCGAAACCGGAACTCTATCGGCAAGCAGAGCAGGCTTATGTTGAATTCCGCAAGCGGCCGCGCCCGTTTGAGATTTCAGCGGAAGCGGTGGCCGCGACAATCGTGCGCGTGGCGGAGGCCCGCAACCCGCGACCACGCTATGTGCTCACGGTTCCGGCGAAATTCAGCGCCTTTGGCAAACGATTCGTTACGGATCGGCTTATGGACCGCGTACTGCGTGCCGTTTACGGAGTGAATAGGTTATCTCGCCGTGTGAAGCAATCGTGAACACGCGCGCAGCGTTTCTTGATCTCGACGGCGTACTGATTGACTCTATGGCCGCGCATGCACAGGCGTGGGTGAGCATGCTCCGCGAGCATGGGATCGACGAAGAAGAACTGCTGTTTTATCTGCGGGAAGGAGAAAAGGCGGAAGATACGGCGGCGCTCGTGATGGAAAAACATCAGCGCCCGAGCACGCCGCAAGAGCGCATGGCGATGGTGGAGCGTAAGCGCGAGCTGTATCGGCGGATGGCTCCGCACGGAATGAACGCTCTGGCGCGCGAACTTGTCGATGAACTGAATCGTCGTGGGATTCTCTGCATGATCGTCACCGGTTCGAACCGCCGCAACGTAGATAAAACGCTCTCTGCCGCCGAGCAAAAGCTGTTTCAACAGATTATTACCGCGGATGATTATCACCGCGGCAAGCCGGAGCCCGATCCGTATGTGGCGGCGCTGGCGGCTTCGACGTTCGCCCGCGAAGAGTGTCGCGTGCTGGAAAACGCTCCCCTGGGCATTCGCGCCGCAAAAGCGGCCGGTCTCACGACGATTGCCATTACCACTACGCTGCCCGCTTCTTATTTGAGTGAAGCAGACGGGGTCATCGCAACTTATCCGGAGTTCCTATCATGGCTGTAACCACACCACCACCCGGCGGCGGGAAGATGAAGTCGACGAATCCGTACGATCTTCAGATTCCCAATGTCGTGACGATCGAGCGCCACATTCTCGATCAGGAGCGTCAAAATCCGGAGGCCACGGGACAATTCTCCCGCCTGCTCTACCAGATTGCGTTTGCGGCCAAAGTGATCAACAGCGAAGTAAGGCGCGCGGGCCTGCTCAACATTCTCGGCAGCACGGGCGAGAAGAACGTGCAGGACGAAGTCGTGCAGAAGCTCGACCGGATCGCGCATGACACGATGCTCGCCGCGTTCGATCACGCCGGAGTGCTGTGCTGCATGACGTCGGAAGAGAGCGAAGGGATCATTCCGATTCCGCCGCAGTTCGATCTTGGCAAGTACACGCTCGCGTTCGATCCGCTGGACGGATCGTCCAATATCGATGCGAATGTGAACATCGGCACGATCTTCTCCGTGCAGCGCAAGATCACGCCGGGACGCGAAGGACGAGTGGAAGACTTGCTGCAGCCGGGGCGCCGGCAAGTGGTCGCCGGTTACGTGATGTACGGATCGTCAACGATGATGGTCTATACGACGGGGAAAGGCGTGTCCGGGTTCACGCTTGATCCGAACGTAGGCGAATTTCTGCTCTCGCATCCGAACATGAAAATCCCGCCGCGCGGCAGCATCTTCAGCTGCAACATGGGAAATTATCAGTACTGGAGCGAGGGCGTGCGAAAGTACGTGGACGATCTGATGATGAAGGATCCCGATCGCCGCCGGCCCTACACGAGCCGCTACATCGGTTCGCTGGTCGCGGATATTCACCGCACGCTGGTGTACGGCGGGATCTTCATGTATCCAACGGATTACAAGGATCCAAAGAAGCCGAGCGGGAAATTGCGGCTGCTCTATGAGGCGTGCCCAATGGCGATGCTCATCGAACAAGCCGGCGGCGCGGCGTCGAACGGCGAGATTCCAATCCTTGACATCGAGCCGAAAGGACTGCACGAGCGCACGCCGCTTTATATCGGCTCGAAAGACGAAATCGCGGCCTTGTGCGATTTCATCAAGAAGAACGGATAACCCCATCCCCCAGCCCTTCCGCACAAGTTGTGGAAAAGGGGGCAAGGATTTCAAAACCCGGTGGCGACACCGGGTTTTTTCATGATTCGATTTTTGATTGCCGGATGATGCCGGGCAATCGCATCCAGGCGGCGACTCCGGCAATGGCAAGCAGCACGGCTCCGAAGTGATAGGGAGCGGCGGGGGAGAAGGCTTGAAAGAGGCCGGTGCCGGCGAGCGGGCCGAGCACGCGCCCCATCGCGCCGAGCCCTTGTGTGATGCCCATCGTGAGGCCTTGCTTGGTATCACTGACGGACTTGGAGATCAGCGCACTCATGGTGGGATTGGTGAGCGCAGAACCGAGCGCGTAGAGGGGGACAATCATGATC
>CAYJKM010000061.1:0-10574 GCA_964370805.1 uncultured Alphaproteobacteria bacterium
GCATTCAGGTGATCAGCAACGTGCCCGGCGCGACCATTATCCTGGACGGCTCGCCAACCGAATTCGTCACGGACTTCAAGCTGCAAAAATTGACGGCCGGTTCGCATCTGATCTCCGTTACAAAGCCCGGGTATGTTCCGGAAGGTCAGGCCAGCGTTCGCGTAGAGCTTCGCGCCGGCCAGGACGAAGTAGTGGTGTTGAGATTGAGACCGCAAGCTCCCGCTCAAAATGGTCAATAAAGCGAAGATCGAGACGGCTGTCCGGATGATACTGGAAGCCATTGGAGAAGACCTAAGTCGGCCCGGCTTGGTGGAGACTCCGCAGCGCGTGGCAGAAATGTATGCGGAGATCTTCGCCGGTGTGGGGCAGGGACAAACGGAAGAACTCAAAGTCTATCCGACGGATCATCATGAGATGATCATCCACCGGGACATACCGTTCTTCTCCATGTGCGAACACCATCTGCTGCCGTTTTGGGGGACAGTGTCCATTGCCTACATTCCGAAGGACGCGATGGTGACGGGGTTCTCGTCGCTGGCGCGCATCGTGAGATTGTATGCGCAACGCCCACAGCTGCAGGAAAACATGGCGACCGGAATTGCGGACACCATCATGGAACGACTCAAGCCGATGGGTGTGTTCGTCGTCATCCGAGCGCAGCATCAATGCCTGATGATGCGGGGCGAGAAGGTTCAAGGAAGCTGGACCGTGACCTCCGCGGTGCGCGGCGCGCTGGCAAATCAGGCCACGCGTCTGGAAGCGCTGCATTTGATGGATGGGCGCTGAGACGGGCGCCGCGCGCGTCTGGAAGTATCGCGGCGGCAGCTTCGAATTGGGACGGCGCACGCTGCTAATGGGCGTCGTCAATGTCACTCCGGATTCCTTCTCTGACGGCGGTAAGTTCCTGCCGCCGGCGGCTGCGGTTGAACACGCGCTGCGGCTGCAAGGTGAAAGCGCAGACCTGCTCGATTTTGGCGCCGAGTCCACACGACCGGGCAGTGATCCGGTTCCTGAAGCCGAACAGCTGCGGCGGCTGCTGCCGGTCCTATCGGCCCTGCAGGGCCAACTCCACATTCCGATTTCCGTTGACACTACTTCGTCCGTTGTTGCTCGCGAATGCCTGCAGGCGGGTGCGGCCATCATCAACGACATCTCCGGTTTTCATTACGATTTCGAATTGCCGCGCGTCTGCCGCGAGTTTGACTCCGGCGTGGTGCTGATGCATGTCAAAGGCAAACCGAAGTCGATGCAGCAAGAGCCGCGCTATGACGATCTGTTCGACGAGATCAAAGCCTACTTGAGTGCAGGAGTCGCGGCGGCCGCGGGCGCCGGGATTGCACAGGAGCGAGTGGTCGTAGATCCGGGAATCGGTTTCGGCAAGACGTTTGAGCAAAACTACCGATTGTTGGGCGGGATGAGACGCTTTCAGAGTCTCGCAGCGGGCGTACTGGCCGGGCCTTCGCGAAAAGCGTTTACAGGAGAGTTTAGCACGTTGCCCGCAAGCGAGCGGCGGTTTCCGACGGCGGCGGCGGTGGCGATTTCAGTGCTGAATGGCGCCGACATTGAGCGAGTGCATGACGTGGCGGAAATGAGACAGGTAACCGACATTCTCGACCGGTTTAGGGCCGTTCCGAACGATGACTGAACTGAATCTGAAAATTTGCAGGTTCCAAGCGGAACACATTCCGGAGGTAGCGGCCATTGAAGCAGCTTCCTTTCGTGATCCGTGGAGCGAGCACAGCTTCCACGAAATGCTCGGCCTGACGGATGCGAGCTGGGTTGCGCTTGCTGACGACGTCGTGGCCGGCTATCTGGTTACGCAATGGGTGCTGGACGAAATCCACATCCTGAACATCGCGGTGAAGAGCGAATTTCGCCGCCATGGAATCGCGCTCAAATTGCTGGACCAATTGTTCACGCTGGGCGAACAGCGCGGCATGCGGGATGTCTTTTTGGAAGTGCGCGTCTCCAATGAGCATGCGCAAAAGCTCTATCTGAAACACGGATTCTCGGGCATGGTGGTTCGCAAACGCTACTATCCGGATGGGGAGGACGCGTTGATCATGCACCGGACGCTGCGGGCCGCGGGTGAATTTTCGACCCTGGCCGCGCGGGCGGTGAGCATGGAACTGGGAGACGAACATGGCAATTGAATGGTTCAAGCGCGAACGCGAGGGCATTGCGCCGCAGCCGAAGAAGTCCACTCCTGATAACCTGTGGATCAAGTGCGAAGGCTGCGGTGAGATTGTGTTCGGCCGCGAACTTGAAAAGCGCATGCTGGTGTGTCCGAAATGCGGATTTCATTTTCCGATGTCGAGCGACAAATATGTCAGCTTGATCGCCGATGAAAACACGTGGGAGGAATTTGCGGCGGCATTGAGGTCGGTAGATCCGCTTGGCTTCCGTGATCAGCAGAAATACAGCGACAGGCTGGCGTCATCCGCCAAGAAGACCGGGAAAAACGAAGCGATCAACACCGGGACGTGCCTCGTCGGCGGCTATCCGGCCGTACTGGCGATCATGGAATTTTCGTTTATGGGCGGCAGCGTGGGCAGCGTCGTCGGCGAGAAGATTGCGCGGGCTGTGGATCGCGCGGTGGAGGACAAGCGTGCGCTGGTCATTGTTTCACGATCGGGTGGAATGCGCATGCAGGAGGGGATGATCTCGCTGATGCAAATGGCGAAAGCCAGCGTGAAGCTCGCGCAGCTCGGTGAGGCGGGCTTGCCGTTCATTTCGATTCTGACCAATCCGACAACGGGCGGCACGACGGCGAGCTTCTCGATGCAGGGTGACGTCATCATCGCCGAGCCGGGCGCATTGATCGGATTCGCCGGACCACGCGTGATCAAGCAGACGATCGGCCAGGATCTGCCGCCCGGATTTCAGCGCAGCGAGTTTCTGCTGGAGAAGGGGTTTCTGGATCGCATCGTGGTGCGCGGCGACATGAAGACGACGCTGGTGACCATGCTGAACTTCTTTATGGGGCAAGGCCGCGACTCGAAATGAGAGTTCTGATTTCTAATGATGACGGGATTCAATCGCCCGGCTTGCATGAGCTCGTGCGATCGCTGAAAGGTGTGGGTGAGATTTGGGTGGTAGCGCCGGATCGTGAACAGTCCGCTGTGGGACATGCGATTACGCTGTCAGACCCGATCCGCTTGATTCCGTGGGACGAAATCGAAGCGGCTGATCACACGTTTGCAATCAGCGGCACGCCGGCGGACTGTGTCAAGTTGGCGCTCACCGAATTGATGCCGGAGCCGCCGGATATAGTCGTCTCAGGAATCAATCGCGGCGAGAACACGGGCATTTCGATTATCTATTCCGGAACGGTGTCGGCAGCGACAGAAGGCACGATTAACGGCATTCCATCGGTGGCGATCTCACTGGATTCATTTACGTCACCGAATTTTACCTCGGCAGGTGTAAT
Source organism: uncultured Alphaproteobacteria bacterium (assembly GCA_964370805.1). Classification (GTDB taxonomy): domain Bacteria; phylum Electryoneota; class RPQS01; order RPQS01; family RPQS01; genus CAYJKM01. Next base: position 3,431 of record CAYJKM010000061.1, read on the forward strand.
CGCCAGACGAGTCGTGGAATTGGTCATCGAACGCGGCTTGCCGGAAGAGACGCTGTTGAACGTCAATATTCCCAACCTGCCGTTGGAGCGCTTGAAGGGAATCCGCGTCGCACGGCAGGGCCGGGCGCGGTTTCAAGAAACGTTCATGAAGCGCGCCGATCCGCGCGGCAAGATCTATTATTGGATGGATGGCGCCAAAGTGGCGCTCACCGAACGCAACACGGATGGGACGGCGCTGCACGACGGATATGTTACCTTGACGCCGATCAAGCTGAATTTCACGCACGAAGCGTTTATGCGCGAAATGGAGTCCTGGCCGCTCGAACTGCCTGTCGAGGTGAAAGTATGAAGCATTCCGAGCGGATCGTGATTCTCGATTTCGGCGGTCAGACAACGCAGCTCATTGCGCGGCGCTTGCGCGAGCTGGGTGTCTATTGCGAGATTCTACCGTTCAACGCCTCTCGGGAAAAAGTGCTGACGCCGGAAACGCGCGGCCTGATCTTCTCCGGGGGCCCGTGCAGCGTGCATGAGGCCGGCTCCCCGCATCCCGATCCTGCGCTCTATGATTCCAGCCTGCCGGTTTTAGGAATCTGCTACGGAATGCAGCTTATTGGGCAGCATTTTGGCTCACCGGTCGTCCCGGGCAGACAAGGCGAATTCGGCCCCAGCCGCATTTCCGTGAAGGGCAACGGCGGATTTTGGAAGGGTCTGGATTCGACGCTGGATGTGTGGATGAGCCACGGCGATCACATTGAGACCGTGGCCGAGCCGCTGCTGGAGATCGGGAGCAGTGAGGCTGGGATCGTCACGGCTGTCGTCCACAAGACCCGACAAGTTTACGGCGTGCAATTTCACCCGGAAGTCACGCACACGCAGTGCGGAACTGAGTTGCTGCGAAACTTCGCGTTTGAGATCTGCGGCTGCAAGGGCGGCTGGAGCATGGCGTCTTTCATCGATGATACGATTGCGGAAGTCCGCAGAGTGGTAGGCGATGGACGTGTGCTCTGCGCGTTGTCGGGCGGGCTTGATTCGACCGTGACGGCGTTCCTGCTGGCGAAGGCGATCGGTGAGCGCTTGATCTGCGCCCACGTGGATAGCGGGCTGTCTCGCAAGGATGAAACTGCACAGATCAAAGAGGTATTCGCGAAGTACGCGCATTTGACTGTTCATGTCATCGACGCTGAGGAAGATTTTCTGAGTCAATTGGCCGGAGTGTCAGACCCGGAACAGAAGCGCAAGATCATCGGGCGAGTGTTCATTGAAGTGTTTCAGCGCGAGGCGGCCAGATTTGAGAACATTGAATTTCTGGCTCAGGGTACGCTGTACCCTGACGTCATCGAGAGCGTTTCCGTTAAGGGACCTTCGGCAACCATTAAGTCGCATCACAATGTCGGCGGGCTGCCGGATTCACTGCACATGAGGTTGATCGAGCCGCTGCGCGAACTATTCAAGGATGAAACGCGTGAGGTGGGCCGCTTGTTGGGCGTGCCGGACGAAATCCTTCGTCGGCATCCGTTTCCCGGTCCCGGTTTGGCGGTGCGGATCATTGGCGAGATTACCCGTTCACGACGCGATTTGCTGCGCGATGCGGATGCGATCTTCATGGACGAATTGCGCAGTTCCGGCTGGTACAACAAGACCCGGCAAGCCTTTGCCGTGCTTTTGCCGGTTAAGTCCGTGGGCGTGATGGGCGACCAGCGCACGTATGATCATGTGTGCGTGCTTCGTGCCGTGGATACGGACGATTTCATGACCGCCGATTTCACGCGCTTTCCGTTTGAATTATTGGCTCGAACGGCCAGTCGAATCACGAATGAAGTGCGCGGCATCAACCGCGTGACGTATGATATCACCTCAAAACCCCCCGCAACCGTAGAATGGGAATAAGCTAATAGTCTGTCTATCGTTGGCAACGGCGCAGTTCACTATTACGCGAGGGTAGATTATGTGCGGAATCATCGGTTACGTCGGTCCCCGGCAGGTTGTTCCCATCTTGTTCGCCGCGCTCAAGCGGATGGAGTATCGCGGCTACGACTCCACCGGCGTTGCGGTACTGACTCCGAGCGGAATGGTCATTGAGAAAGATGCGGGCAAGGTCGCCAATCTTGAGCAGAAGGTGATGGCGATGCAGCTCGCGGGAACCGTGGGCCTGGGCCACACGCGGTGGGCAACGCACGGCGCGCCGAACCACACCAATGCGCATCCGCACACCGATGACAAACCGCTGATTGCTCTGATCCATAACGGCATCATTGAGAATTATGCCACGCTGAAAACGGAGTTGATGAAAGGCGGGCATAAGTTTGCGACGGATACGGATACGGAAGTCGTCGCGCATCTGATTGCAAAGTTCTATGATGGTGATCTGGTGCGCGCGGTGCAAAAGGCACTCTCGCTGGTGCGCGGCACTTATGGACTGGCGATTCTCTGCGCGAAAGAACCGAATCGTATTGTCGCGGCGCGGATGGGTTCTCCGATGATTATCGGCCACGGCCAGGGCGAGAATTTCGTCGCCTCGGATGCCGCGGCTTTTTTGCATTATACCCGGGACGTGACCTACATGGAAGACGGCGAAATCGCGGTCATCACGGCAGATCATGTTGAACACCGCACGCTCGCCGACGATCACGTGGATAAGCAGCTCGAACAGATCACGTTCGATATCCAGTCCATCGAGAAGGGCGGATATCCGCACTTCATGTTGAAGGAGATCTGCGAGCAGCCCAAGACGGTGGCTGACTCGATGCGCGGGCGCTTGCTGCCGGATGAAGGCACGACGAAGTTTGGCGGCATTCGCGCCTTGCAGGATGAATTCTTCAATGCGCGGCGCATCATCATTCTGGCCTGCGGGACGAGCTGGCATGCCGGTCTGGTCGGCGAGTACATCTTTGAAGAATTGGCGGGAGTTCCCACCGAGGTCGAGTACGCGTCGGAGTTCCGGTACCGCTCGCCGATTATCGAGCCGGGGACCGTCGTCATTGCGATTTCCCAGTCGGGGGAGACGGCCGATACGCTGGCCGCCGTGCGCGAAGCCAAGCGGCGCGGCGCGAAGATCTTCGGTGTCTGCAACGTGGTCGGTTCAAGCATCGCCCGGGCCACGGACGCCGGCGTTTATATCCACGCCGGACCGGAGATCGGGGTGGCGTCCACCAAGGCGTTTACGTCGCAGGTCTCCGTGCTGTTCATGCTTGCGCTGGGGCTCGCGCGCTCGCGCCGCGTGAGCGCAAGCGAAGGCAAGGAACTCGTCCGTGAGCTGCAGGCAATTCCGCAGAAGATCAACCGCATCCTGCTCGACCGTGAACGCATCGAGACAATTGCGCACGAGTACAAAGACAATCGCAATTTCCTGTATCTCGGTCGCGGCGTTAATTTTCCGGTGGCGCTGGAAGGTGCGCTCAAGTTGAAGGAAATCTCTTATATTCATGCCGAAGGCTATCCGGCTGCCGAGATGAAGCACGGCCCGATTGCTTTGATCGACGACGACATGCCGGTCGTTTTTATTGCGATGAAGGATGGCACCTATGAAAAAGTGCTGTCCAACGTCGAGGAAGTGCGGGCGCGCGGTGGCCGTGTCCTGGCGATCGCCACGGAAGGCGACACATTCCTTGAGCAGAAAGCAGACCAGGTGATCTACGTACCGGACACGCATGCGCTGCTCACTCCGCTGTTGAGTGTCATTCCGCTTCAATTGCTTGCTTATTACATTGCTGTACAGCGCGGCTGTGATGTGGACCAGCCGCGGAATCTGGCGAAAAGCGTCACTGTTGAGTAACAGACTGCAGCTCAATTCATGACCTTTTCCGATGCCGTCATCCTGGGAATCATCCAGGGTCTAACCGAGTTTCTGCCGATTTCCAGTTCAGGGCATCTGGTCGTCGCGCAGCATTTTCTTGGACTCAGACAAATGCTGGCGTTCGACGTCTTCATTCACTTGGGAACGTTGGCCGCTGTCGTGACGTACTATCGCCGGGAAGTGGCGAACATGGCCGTCTCTATTCTCTACCCGAGTCGTACCAAGAATGCCCGGCATCTGCTCTTCTTGATCTTGGTGGCTTGCATTCCCACGGCGGTGATCGGATTGGGATTTCAAGCCTTCCTTGAAGGGCAGTTTGAGTCGCCCGCGGCCGTGGGTGTGGATTGGATTATCACGGCGGGATTGCTCTTTGCCGCCAGTCGAATGCGTGAAGGTTTTGACGTGGCGGATCGGATGCCGATTGCAGATGCACTCTTGATCGGTCTCTTCCAAGGCATTGCTATTTTGCCGGGAGTCTCCCGTTCGGGAGTTACGCTTGCTGCAGGAATGTTCTGTGGACTCAGACCTAAAGAGTCAGCCAATTTCTCCTTTCTGCTTTCAATCCCGGCGATTTTCGGTGCGACATTGCTGCAACTCGACGACTTGCGGGTTTTGAGCGGAGATGACTGGGATGTTTATCTGGTGGGCGGGACTGTGGCTGCCGTTGCGGGTTACATGGCGATTTGGGCTATGCTCAAGTTATTGCAGCGACGCATCATTCAACCGTTTGCCTGGTACTGTGTGATTGCCAGTCTCCTGCTCATGATGAACCTGAGTTAAGGTGTAAATCCTGAATTCCAACTTCAAGCCATTGATTGGCGTCACGCCGGGAATCGCCGGCCCCTCTGAAAGCCGTTCCTTTGCCCGGTTGAGCGATGTCTTATACTGCGGTGCGGACTATGTGCGAAACGTGGCTGGGGCCGGAGGAGTGCCAATCCTCTTGACCATCACGGACGACGCGGATTCCATCGCCAAAATCCTGAGTCTCATTGACGGTTTGCTCTTGACCGGCGAAGAGGACGTGCACCCGTCCCATTATGGGCAGTCGCCGCTCATGCCCGAGCAAGTTGCGATGCGAGAGCGGGATCACTTCGAGTTCAAGTTGCTGGAGTTGTTCCTGCCGACCGGAAAACCAGTGCTTGCCATTTGTCGAGGACATCAGGTGCTCAATGTCGCGCTCGGCGGGACGTTGATCCAAGATATTCCATCGCTCGTAGGCACAGCACACCATAGTCAGACGGCGTTGCCGCCGTCAACGACCCATCATGTTGAATTGACGGCAAACTGCGCGCTGACGCGCATTTTTGGGACGCAGAAAGTGGACGTGAACAGCTATCACCATCAGGCCGTGGACAAAGTCGCGCCGTCGTTGCAGGTTATCGGGAGATCGGAGGAAGGCATTGTGGAGGCTGTCGAGCAGACAGACCACCCGTTCTTGATCGGAGTGCAATGGCATCCCGAGCGAATCACAGACAATAGCAATGTCCATCGCCGCTTGTTTGAGAGCTTCGTAGTGGCCTGCAAGGAAGGCAGCCATGAGCGCGGCTAAGGCTTCGACAAAATCCACGAACATCATTGTGCTCACGGGTGCCGAAGAGTTCCTGGTGCGCGAACGTTTGGACGCTCTGCTGAGTGAACACGTCACGGACGAATCGCGGGCGTTCGACTTCAATGAGCTTCGTTCGGCTGATGTTGACGGGAAGACCTTGTGGAACGCCTTGATTACGCTGCCGCTCCTCGCGGCGCGGCGCGTGATCGTCTTTCATGTTCAAAGCGAGCTGAAAGATGACGTCGTCAAGGCGCTGACTCAATATGTGTCTCAGCCGGCGCCGACCACGCTGCTGATCATCGTGAACAGCGGCGAAGGCATGCCGCCGGTCAAGTCGGAGGGCGGGATTGATGTCATTTCGTGCGATGCCTTGAGGCGAACGGCCGACCGGGTTCGTTGGGCAAGAGATTACGCCGGGAAAAGAGGCAAAGAGCTGTCAGCCGAAGCCGCAGAGTATCTGGTCAGCACATCACAGACGAGATTGTCTGATATTGCAGCTAAACTTGATCATGCTATATTATATGTAGGAAATGTCCAGAAGATCACTGGCCAGGACCTAATGAAGGTGGCCGGGGTGTCGTCAGCCTACCTGCCATGGGACCTCGAGGACGCAATCCTCGAGAGGCATCCGCGGAGAGTTTTTGAGATTGCCCGATCGATGCAGGAGGGAGGCGAGGAGCTTCTGCGACTACTTGCCTACCAGCGAGGGTCGCTGTTGAAGCTTTGGCAGATTGGGCATTTGACGAAGTCGAGCCGCAAGGGAAAATCTGACCCGTCCGGTCAGGATTCGCCCCAGAACAAGATTTCGGCGATACTTGGAAAGAAAGTGTGGAAATCAAAGGATTTCGAATCAGCCGCGGCCGCCATTGGGGAGACCCGCCTGCAGCATGCGGTGGTTGATTTGCTCGACCTCGAGGTGCGTCTCAAGCAGGGACGGGCCGGCTGGAGCGGCTATTACGAGTGGGTTTGGAGACTTCTGGCAAGCCAGAAGACCCGTGGAACTTCCCTTAACCTTTAGCAGTTATCAGGATAACGAATGCCAACAGGCGCGCTAAGTTCTCTGACGGACGAGGATCTGATCCTGGCATTTCAGAACGGTGATGTGGCATCGTTCGAGGAAATTGTGCGCCGGTACCAGGATCCGCTCTTCAATTTTGTGGTCAGGCTTCTGGGCGATGCGTTCTACAGCGAAGACGTCGTTCAGGAGACGTTCCTGCGCGTGTTCAGGAACAAGCATCGTTACCATCAGGTGGCGAAGTTCTCGACTTGGATTTACACGATCGCGTCGAATCTTGCCAAGACCGAGCTGCGACGGAGAAAAGTCAGAAACTTCTTCTCGATCAGTTCGAAGGGCGAGGACGAGAAAGATTACGATCTTCTGGACACGTCGACCGACATCGAGCGCGACGTGGACGGGATCATCAAGAACGAGATCATTCTCAAAGAGATCAACGCGCTGCCGTTCCACTTCAAGGAAGCCGTGTTGCTGCGCGATATTCAGGATCTCTCGTACGAAGAGATCAGTCAAATACTCAACGTGCCGCTGGGCACGGTAAAATCCAGAGTTAACCGAGGAAGAAGCCGTCTGCAAAAAAGGCTAAGGTTTTTAATCGAAGAGGAGTCGGAAGGTGACCGAACAAGACAAACGGCTCCATGAGCGAGTCGTTTACACAAGCACGGGCGAAGAAGACACAGAAGCAAGTTTGTTGAAGGTGCGGGAGCTATTGAGTTCCGTGCCTAAAGAGTCTTGCCCCGCAGGCTTCGAGCATCGGCTTAATCGCCGACTGCAAAGTCTTGATGAG
>CAYJKM010000062.1:0-9978 GCA_964370805.1 uncultured Alphaproteobacteria bacterium
TGTTTTAGCGGTAGCGTTGAACTGATGTGCATAGAACACCAATCCCGATAAGGCACACAAGGATGTCGGATCGTCACGTGTCGTTTAATCTCCCCAGTATTTACAGGCTTGGCGTTTGCCTGATCGGCTTTGAAGTCGTTCTTGTTGCGTTGAATCTCTGGCCTACGCCATCCGTGACGATCAATCGCTTCGTTGACTTGGACGGAGAATCAGCGCTCCCGACCTGGTTCTCTTCCATGCAGCTCATGTTGATTGCGCTGACCGGTGTCATGATTCGGAAGCAGGCAAGTGTTCGCGCGCGCAGCAAGTGGACCTGGCCGGCACTGATCGCGCTGTTCACGTACCTATCAATAGACGAAACAGCGACCGTTCATGAGAGTTTTGGCGCGGCAGCCTGTAAGCAGTTCGGTCTGTGGATATGGAACGATCATTCCTGGATGATCATGTTCGCGCCGTTGATCCTGATCGGATTGTCAATATTGGTTTGGGCGGCATTTCGCGAGTTCAGAGGGCATCGAAGCAGTTTTCGCCTGTTGCTGAGCGGGACGGCGATATGGTTGGCCGCGCTCAGCTGTGAGGTTGCACAAGTTTACTTCAAAACAGTGGCACGACCCAGCGGATCGGGATTGGCGATTGTGTTCGAGGAGTTTGCTGAGATGTTAGGGGCCACACTGATGTGGTGCGCGTTACTGCTGAAGTTGAGAGACTGGAATGGCAACATGGTCACGAAACAGGCGCGTACCGGTCGATGAGGCGCACGGCCAGGCTGTGCGCGATCACAGCAAGTAAGTGATTAATTCTGATTAGTTTATGTGATGTTCATTTGTTCAATTTTGTTCTGATTTGGGTTGACTTTCGCCTTGAAAAACCCTATCTTGATTTGTTTAGTCCCCTCTTTCGCTCACACTCGACTCCTATCATAAGTTAATGTCATATCAGGTACTTGCACGGCGGTGGCGACCCAAGACGTTCGCAGAGGTTGTGGGTCAGGAGCATGTCACCCGAACGCTGAAGAACGCGCTTCGACAGGGTCGGCTGGCGCATGCCTTTCTGTTCACAGGGCCACGCGGGGTAGGCAAGACTTCAACGGCGAGGATCCTGGCACGTGCAGTCAACTGCCCCAACATAGATTTAAAGGGTGAGGCTGAGCCGTGCAATCAGTGTGAGACATGCCTGGCGCTGTTGGAAGACCGGGAATTGGACGTGATCGAGATGGATGCTGCGTCCTATACCGGCGTGGATGATATTCGTTCCGTGATCGAAGCGTCGAGACTGTCGCCGATTGGCGGACGGAAGAAGGTGTTCATCATTGACGAAGTTCACATGTTGTCGAAGAACGCATTCAACGCGTTTTTGAAAACGCTGGAAGAACCGCCTTCGCATGTGATCTTCGTGCTCGCGACGACCGACGTGCAGAAAGTCCCTGCTACCATTTTATCACGCGTACAACGATTTGATTTCCGACCGTTGCAGCCGCAGGACACGGCACCGCATCTGCAGAAGATCGCGGCCGTCGAAGGCTGGAACGCCGAGCCGGAAGCATTGTGGTTGATTGCCAGACGGGCTGAAGGATCGCTGCGGGATGCGGAAGGTCTGCTTGACCAGGTGGTCTCATTCGGGGGGGACAAGATCACCTATGAGCAAACGAGACAGATTCTGGGCGTGCTTTCCGGCGAGCTGATGGCGGAAGCGACCCGCCTAATTGCCGAGCGACGGCTGAGTGACGTACCGGTGTTTTTTGAGACGCTTGTGCAGCGCGGCATTGACTACACGGAATTGCTGCGTTCGCTGCAATCGTACTGGATGGAGCTCGTCTTCCACAAGGAAGGGCTGCCGCTGACCGGCAAGCCGGAAGAGGAAATCGAGCAGATGAAAGCGGCCAGCGGCAATCTCGCGATTGAAGATGCCTTCCGGTTGATTCGGCTCGCCGAGCAGTTGGAAGACGCGATCAAGTGGTCAACAGCACCGCGGGTGCGATTTGAAGTTGCGTTCCTGCGGTGGGTGACGATGGATCGCGCCGTGGCGATCAAGGATATTCTGGAGCGCTTAGAATCCGGGACCCCACACACGCCGCGCGAGCCGGCTGCACCCGCTCCTGCCGCAGCACCGTCACGGACTCCGGCTTCCAAGACTGGCGGAGAGACAGAACGATTGCCGCTCGCGAGTCCGGCGGTGCCAGTGAATCAACCGTCGGCTGCCGCGACAACAACGGGTGCAGGCGCGGTCAGTGCAGAGGATTTGCGAGCGTTGTGGCCGGACGTAGTCAAAGCGCTGCAAAAAAAGCATCCGGCGGCGGCGGCGCAGGCGGAATCCGGTTGGGAAATTGAGCAGTTTGACGGCCGCAAGCTGGCGATGCGCTGCAAACACACAGGGGCGTTTCATGAGGAGCAGATGAAGGAGAATTTCCCTCATCTGACGGCCGCGATTCGCGAAGTCACCGGACTGCAGGTCGTACCGATCGTGGCTCTGAGCGCGGGATCACCGGCACAACCGACGCCGAAGCCGGCAACGGTTTCTCCAACGCCGACCGCCAGCAAGTCTCAGCCGCGTTCCGGTGATGACAAAATTGCGTATTTGAAGAACCGGATCGGTGGAGTGGAAATTGACCCAAAGACCTTACGAGGATCGAAGAAGTAGATACTCAACCTAATGACCGAATCGAAATTCTCACCTTCATTGGACCGGCTGGTTGAACTCATCGCGCGTCTGCCGGGGTTGGGGCGCAAATCGGCGGCGCGGCTCGCACTGTACATTCTGCAGCAGTCGGAAGAAGATGCGGGCAATTTGGCGCAGGCGATCCTGGATGTAAAGTCGAAGATTCGGCTGTGCCACAGCTGCTCCAACTTCACGGAAGAAGAATACTGCTCGCTGTGCCGTGATCCGCGCCGCGACAAGGGGATGATCTGCGTAGTCGAGACTCCGGGCGATGTGATGCGGCTGGAGAAGACCGGCAGTTTTCGCGGACTCTATCACGTGCTGGGTGGCGCGCTCTAACCGCTCGAAGGAATCGGGCCGGAGGATTTGCGGATTGCGGCATTGTTCGACCGACTGAGTAACGGAACGGCGATTCGCGAGATCATTCTGGCTACAAATCCAACCACGGACGGCGACGCCACGGCACTGTATCTCGCGCGCGAGCTGCGGGAGCGGGGCATAACGGTTTCGCGAATCGCGCGCGGCGTGCCGATTGGCGCCGAGTTGGAACATGTTGACGAAGTCACTTTGGCGAGTGCGCTGGAAGCGCGCACCCGACTGCAATAAAACCGATTTGCTTCATGCCCCTTAATTCCCGGCGCACGCGTCAGGCGGAGCGCAGCTTGTGATTCCCGGATTCAGTTTAGCCAATCAACTCACGCTGTCGCGGCTGGCGCTGGGACCGCTGTTTCTCGTCGCGTATCTTTCGAATTGGGAATACGCCGTAGAAGGGGCGCTGGTGACGGCCATTCTGATCGAGGCGACGGATGTTGCCGACGGCATTGCGGCACGGTCGCGCAAACAGGTTTCGGACGTCGGCAAGCTGCTCGACCCGATGAGCGATTCGATTTCCCGGCTTTCCTACTACATCGGTTTTCTGGTGATGGGATTTGCGTCAGCGTGGATGGTGGCGCTGCTGGTTTATCGCGACGTCGTCATAGCTTATCTCAGGGTGTTTGTCGCACTGACCGGAATGGCCATGGGACGGCGCACATCCGGGAAGTGGAAAGGTATTTTGCAGGGAGCGACGGCGCTTACGGTCCTCTCGCTGCAGTTCGTCTATAATCGATTCTGGCAGTTTCCGTATTTCAAACAAATCGTGTACGGATTGCTCGTCTTCGTTACGGCGTACACGGCGTTCACGCTCGTCGAGTATTTGCGCGCGAACAAGGAACTGCTGTTGGAGATCCGGCGGCGAGGACGCGCGTGAGAGTGATCGGACTGCTCGAACGCGCCATTGTCACCGTCTTGTGGACCGGCTTCTCCCCCATTTCGCCGGGGACGGTCGCATCGGCGCTGACATGTCTCATCCTCTGGTTCGTGCCAACCGCCTTGCTGTGGCCGGGAGCATTGCTGATCATTCCGGCGACGTTTGCCGGAGCGTGGCTTTCGACGCGGGCGATCGGTGTGCTGGCTGCGCCCACCGATCCGAAGTTCAAGAAGCTGCGGCGACCTGATCCTTCCGCTGAAGATCCTGATCCGGTGGTCATTGATGAGTTTGTCGGTCAATGGCTGACGCTGCTGGCTGCGCCGCACACCATCGCCGGGTTTGCCGTGGCATTTGTGATGTTCCGGTTGTTCGACGTCGTCAAACCGTTGGGCATCGGCAAACTCCAAAACATGCGCGCCGGCTGGGGGATTATGATGGATGACGTGGGTGCGGGAATGGCCGCGGCGATTGCCGTGTATCTGGTGCGCTTCTTTTTGCCGACATTCATGGAAATGATGTGAGACCCCCCTTGTCTTCCCCCCGCAAGCAGGGGGAACAAAATATTCGAAGCGAGATCATCACCGTCGGCGACGAGATCTTGCGCGGTGAACGAGTCAACACAAACGCGGCGTTTCTGGGAAATTTGCTGGCCGAGCTGGGAATTCCCGCAAGATGGGGCGCGGTGGTCGGAGATGACATTGCTGAGATTCAACGCGCGCTGCGAATTGCACTGCGGCGCGCGCATGTGGTGATCATCACTGGGGGACTCGGGCCGACGCCGGATGATCGTACGAAAGATGCGTTGGCGGCGTTCTTTGACATGCCTTTGACGGAAGAGCCGGAGTTACTCGAGCACGTGGAAGAGCGGTTCCGCAAGCGGGGCGTGGCGATGCCCGAGACGTCGCGAAACCAGGCCGTGTTTCCGCAGGGCGCAACCCAGATACCAAATCCGTTCGGCACGGCGACAGGGATTCATATTGAATCCAAAGGCCGGCATGTGTTCTCGCTGCCGGGAGTGCCGCGCGAGATGGAGCAGATGGCGAGCGGCTATATCGTCCCAACGGTTGCCGACGCCTTTCCCGATGCGCTCGTAATCGCGAAGACACTTCGGCTCGCTGATATCGGCGAATCGCAACTGTTGCACATGCTTGGCGATTTGTCTGATATTCATCGCGATGTGGAACTGGCCTTCCTACCAAACTTCGGGCTGTTGGATTTGAGGTTGACGGCGCATTCTCATGATGCGTTTGAAGCGGAGTCGCAGATCGCACGCGTGGAAGACCGGATTCGTGAAGCGGCCGGCGAACATGTCTATGCGAGCGGGATCACGACACTCGCAGAAGTGATCGGCAACATTCTCGTCAATCGCGGGCAGAATCTGGCGGTCGCAGAGAGCTGTACGGGAGGATTGGCGGCGGATATGCTGACGGATACGGCGGGGGCCTCACGCTGGCTGGAGCGGACGTGGGTAACCTACTCCAATGAGTCGAAAGCGCAAGATCTCGGAGTGGATCCCGCGCTGATTGAGACGAAGGGCGCCGTTTCCGAAGATGTCGCGATTGCCATGGCTGAAGGCGCGCGCGTGGTGGCGCAAACTTCATGGGGACTGGCCACCACCGGAATCGCGGGACCGACAGGAGGCTCAGAAGCAAAGCCCGTGGGGACGGTATGGATTGCGGTTTCATCGCCACAGCGGACGAGCGCGAGATTGCTGCACCTGGACAGTGACCGGCGACGCATCAAGATCCGCGCAACGCATGCGCTGCTGTATCTGTTCTATCGGCGATTGACGGAAGAATGACCCCCTTCTTTGATTCTTCCCCCGCAGGCGGGGGAAGGGCCCGATCTTGGTAATTTGCAACCGGAATCTGTCCTCTCCAAATGCGGCTGTTTATCGCGATTGATTTGCCGGACTCGTGGCGCGCGCTGCTTGCGCAGCCGCAGCAGTCCATCGGCTGGCTGGGTCGCGGAGTGAAGTGGGTCGATCCAAAGGGCACGCACTTGACGCTGAAGTTTCTGGGGGAAACCGAGCCGAAGCTGTTCGAGGAAATCAAACTTAAAGCAGGCGAGTCTTGTGCGCGATTCCCTTCCTTCGAGATGCGGATGAAGGGAACGGGGGTGTTTCCCGATCCGAGGAAACCACGCGTCTACTGGGCGGGGCTGCAGGCGCCGAAGACGCTGCTGGAACTGCAGGCCGATCTCGAACACGAAATGGAAGAGCTGGGATTCGAGCCGGAGCAGCGGGCATTCAATCCGCATCTGACGCTGGCACGGATCAAAGAGCCGATGGGCAAGCAGCGCATGACGGAAGCGCTATTAAGTTTCAAGATCGAGAGCGAGCCGATGCGCGTCACGGAAACGGTGCTCATGCGCAGTCACCTGTCAGCGGATGGAGCATGGTATGAGCCGCTGGCGCACTTCCCCTTGCGGAGCAATTAGAGTACAACGAGACGGCCACAGTGTATTGTGGCCCTACATTCGAGGAAAGGAATCAGGACACAGGAATGGCCCGACAAACCCAAATCATGGAAATCGCGGCGCCCGTGGACAAGCTATGGAGCCTGCTCGCGGACCCGAAGGAATTTGCATTTTGGGCGCCCAATGTCCGCGAACTTGAGCTGGAACCGAAGCACCGCTTCGACGTGGACACCATACGCCGCTTTCGCATCGATGTCAACGGCAAAATTGAAACGCTGGAGACCCGCATTATCCAATGCAAGACCAATGAGTTTTTTACGGAAGTTCCGATCGCCGGCTCGCTGAAGATTCACGAGAAAGTTGAGCATTTGAAGTTGATGTACCGGTTGGAGCCGGTGGACGCCAAGACGACCAGCTTCACTTTTACGGTTGATTATGAGATGAAAGGTCTTTTGAACAAAATGATGGAAAAGGTCGTGATGGGGACATTTACGTCGCAGCTGCGGCTCTGGTTCGAGCGCATGCAGACGTATGCGGAGACGGGCCGACCGGTCTGAAGAAAACTCGAAATTCGAAATTCGAAACTCAAGTCAGACATATACCGGAGATAGAGACCATGGACAAACCAACGGATAAGGAAAAGCAGAAGAATCTGGAGATTACTCTGCAGCAGATTGACAAGCAATACGGCAAAGGCTCGATTATGCGGCTGGGAGACAGCGGTCCAATCCAGAAAGTGGATGTGATTCCAACCGGAGCAATGTCTCTCGACTACGCGCTGGGCGTGGGCGGCGTCGCGCGCGGTCGCGTGATTGAGATCTATGGCCCGGAATCGTCAGGTAAGACAACTTTGGCGCTCAGTATTATCGCCCAAGCACAGAAGAGCGGCGGCAGTGCGGCGATCATTGACGCGGAACATGCGCTTGATGCGAACTACGCCAAGGCACTGGGCGTCAATATTGACGACCTGCTCGTCAGTCAGCCCGACACGGGCGAGCAAGCGCTGGAAATTGCGGAGATGCTGATTCGCTCCGGTTCGCTGGACGTGGTGGTTGTGGACTCCGTGGCCGCGCTCGTACCGAAGGCTGAAATCGAAGGCGAAATGGGCGATTCACTGCCGGGCTTGCAGGCACGGCTGATGAGTCAGGCGCTGCGCAAGCTGGCGGCAGTTGTGTCGCGCTCGCGGACATCCTTGGTCTTCATCAATCAATTGCGCATGAAGATCGGCGTGATGTTCGGCAACCCGGAAACCACGACCGGCGGCAACGCGTTGAAATTCTACGCAACGGTGCGGATGGACATTCGCCGGATCGCGTCGCTAAAGGACGGCGACACGATTACGGGCAATCGCACGAAGGTGAAGGTCGTGAAGAACAAACTCGCTGCGCCGTTCCGCGAGGCAGAGTTTGACATTATTTACGGCAAAGGCATCGAGCATACCGGCGACGTACTGGATCTGGCCGCGGCGCACAGCATCGTCAATCGCAGCGGGACGTGGTACAGCTTCAATGAGGACAGATTGGGTCAGGGCCGGGAACGCGTGATCGAGTATTTGAACGAGAACTTGCCGATTCTCGAGCAGATCGAGCGCGCCGTACGGACAAAGCTCGGCTTTGAACCGGCCGTGTCGCTGCCGGAGACTCCCAACGGAGCCGAGCCGGCGGAAGTCAAGGGCCGTAAGAAGGTCTCTTCCTAAGCAATCACAAACACGATGAAACATCTGGCCAGCGCCGTCTTCCTGTTAGTTCTGTTTCTGTTTGGAAACCCGGCGCAGGCGCATCAGCTGGTCCTGTCGTTTGGCTATGCGAACTCTGGCACGCCGGAGAGCGGCTCTGGTTTGTCGGCTGAAAACACGTTTGCTCCGGGCGGCGGGGTAGCATTCGGAACGCGAGTGGATCTCGAACGGGAATATTTCTGGTTCGGTCCGGCGTTTACGTTCTGGAACAACTTGACCGGTGACCCGAACCCGAACGCCAATTCGAGTTACTTTCAGGCGGAATTGGGCGGACGGATCTCAGCTCGAACCAGAACCGTGCCGAGTTTTTACGGCGGCGTTGGCGCCGGATACACATTTTCGCATGGCGAGTTCGTGCCGAGGTATCATGGGGCCAAAGAGACCTACGACGGCGACTTCCCCACGGGTTCAGCTCATGTTGGCGTAAAGACTCCCAGTCGCACTTACGGCATTGGGCTCATCGGTGAGGCATCATATCATTTTGGTCTGGCGGAGGCGCGCGGACGAGATTCTGTTGGACCCGCGCGGGCGTTCGTGATACAGATCGGGTTTGCGTTCGATATCAGGTTAGCCGGTGATCCGCCCTCAGACAGATGAACGCGAGCCGCGCAAGGAGCGCAAGGCTCCGGCGACGGCGCTGCAATATGCGGTAAAGCTGCTTTCGGCGCGCCCGTACTCCGAGAAGAAGCTGCGTGAGAAGCTCTATGCAAGGCAGTACACGGGTACGGAGGTGCGCGGGGCGCTCGAGCGGCTCAAGCATGAGCGACTGCTGGACGACCGCAAGTATGCGGTAGATTTCGTTCACGCGAGGATGGCAGCGCGTCCCCGAGGGGCAACGCGGATGGTGACCGACCTATTGTCTCGCGGCATTCCGCTTACGCTGGCGCGCGAAGTCACGGCAGAGTTGATGCCGAAAGCGGATGAAGAACCGCTGGCTCGCGATTTTGTGAGGCGCAAGCAGGCACAGTACGCCCAGCTCGATGAACAGACACGGTGGCGACGATTGGCAGGAGCACTGGCACGACGGGGATTCTCGCTGGACACGATTCGAAAGGTGTTGCGGCATGGTGAGATGATCGACGGCGAAGATTGACGGACAAGAAGAATTTAAGCTGAAATTGGCGGCGGTGAGCAACCGCCGTGTTGATATTTAAACGTACTAAGGAGGACATTATGAACAGAGTCTATCGCATTGCGTGCCTGTCGGGCGGCGCATTCCGGGGAGCGATCCAGGTTGGGATGCTCGAACAGCTCTACCGGCAGCTCCCGGATCTGCACTTCGACGGAATCGTCGGCATCTCGACCGGCGCGCTGACGGCCTCGTATTTGGGACGGGCCCAGACTCCTGACCAATGGCCGACGCGGCAGGAGACGTGGGACAACCTGCAAGTCGTCAAACAGATTTATTCCGGATTGCGAGACCGGTTTGACATCTTCGGCCACCATAGCACGAAGCCGTTCAGTAAGGCGTGGCTTGTGCGGAAGCTGCTGCCGGTTGGCGATTTCGAGCGCAGCGCGATTGCCTCGTTCCTTGATCATCGCTTGGGGATTTTCAACGAAGCGCCGCTGCAGCAGAAACTCGCGAAGTATCTGGTGCAGGATGCGATCGGAAAGTCCATTCCTTGTCACTGGAGCGAACGAGTGTGCGTGGGAGTCGTCTCGCTCACGGACCAGTCGTTCCGCTATGTGGATCATTCATTGGCCGGGATGACGCCGACGGAAGCGATTCCGTGGATTGTGGCATCGACGGTAATTCCCGCGTTCGCGACACCGATCGCAATTTCGTCCGAGCGAGAAGGAAAGTCCGTAGAGGAATTGTGGTTTGATGGTGGGGTTCGCAACCGCTATCCTTACGGCCGCGGGCTGAATCTGTTAAAGACGCTCGCGCGCGCCAGAGTGGCTCCGGCCAGCAACTTCGATT
>CAYJKM010000063.1:0-6829 GCA_964370805.1 uncultured Alphaproteobacteria bacterium
AGGTCAAGTCCGTGCGGCGTGCCCTGCACAAATTCAAAGTGCTCGCTCGTTTCACGGCCCGGCAGGAAGTGGAAGATGCCGCCGCCATCATTGTTCAACAGCAGCACGGTAAAATCCGGTGCAAAGCGCCGGGCGGCCAGCAGCCCATTCATGTCATGATGAAAAGCTACGTCGCCGATCACCAGCAGTGTTGGAACTCCGGAAGCTGCGGCGACGCCGGAAGCAAACGAGATCGTACCGTCAATACCGTTCGCGCCGCGCATCACACATACGTCATGCATCTTGCCTTCCGCGGCCGCCAGCGCATCGGCATAGCGAATCGAAAGACTCGACGCGAGCACGAGCTTTGTACCGCCGGGCAAGGCCCGCAAAGCTCGGCGTACAAACATCGCTTCGCAAGGCTCCACCGCATGTTCCAGTTCCGCTTGAACATGCTGAGCTGCACGCTGGAAGGGATCAAGGAGGAGTGAATCCCGCGCCACTTCTACTGAATCCGAAAGTTCATTACAAAGCTGTGCGACGTCGGCCACAATTGTCTCCGTCGCGCGCGTCGCGGGATCCTGCGGCACGTCGTGAGGCTGAATCCGAATCGTATGCGCGCCGCGATGCCGGTCAAGGTATGTGTTCAGGACTTTGGACGTCGGATAGGCGCCGAAAGCCAACACCACGTCCGGTGCCAATACGGCCAAGTCCTCTTCGCGCAGAAAGATGTCATAATAAGAAAGAACCGGCTGACCAAGAAAGCGCAAGCCCGATGCGATATCGGCCAACACCGGCCATCCCAACTGCCGGGCAAGCTGATGAATGGCTGCCGCGTCGGCCGCGCGGCGAGCCGTATTTGGGCCGCACACAATCAATCCGCAGAGTGCGCGCTCAATCGCATCGAAAATGCGATCCGTTTCCTCTTGTGTCGCCACGCGCACTGCTGTCCGCACGGATGGCAGAACGGCCGCTGAGTCTTTCCGCAAACTCTCCCAAATCGCCTGACAGGCAGCTTCATCCTGCGTTACAGGCGCGAGCGGCTCGTCAAACGGTACGTTGAGGTGTACGGGACCGCTTGGCACATCCATCGCCGAGAAAAAAGCCTGCGCCGCCATTGCGCGCACGGCGCGGCAACGCTCCGGATCAACCGCTGCTCCAGGTACGTCCGCAAAGTACTTGGGATAGCTCCCAAATATGTTCACCTGATTGATCGTCTGCGGCGCGCCGCTGCCCCGCAGCGCGAGCGGCCGATCTGCCGTAAGTGCAATCAACGGAATTTGGGATTGAGCCGCTTCAATAATCGCCGGATAATAATTCGCCGCCGCCGTTCCCGAGGTACAAATTAGAACCGCCGGAACTCCGTCGGCGCGCGACAAACCCAGCGCAAAGAACGCTGCCGAACGCTCATCCAACAGCACGTAGTGTTCGAACTCCGGCATATTCATCGCCGAGTGAGCGAGCGGCAGCGAGCGCGAACCCGGCGAGATCACAACCCTCCGCACTCCGCGCACGGCCAATTCGCGCAGCAAGACAGCAGCATGCAAGTAGTTAACGTTTGGCAGCGTGGCTTTCACGTCTCACGTTTCAAGGTTGAGTGAGCGCCTGCCGCACCGGCAGCATCTTCCACTCGCACTCCTCGTATTCCTGATCGGCATCGGAACCGGCAACGATTCCCGCTCCGGCGAAGAGCCGCGCTTCATTCTGCTGAAGCAGCCCCGAGCGAATCGTCACGACAAACTCGGCACTCTCCGTATCCACCCAGCCAATGGTTCCGGCATACAGCCCGCGCGATTCCGGTTCAAGTTCGGCGAGCATGTCGCGCGCCGGCAGGATCGGTTCTCCACATGTCGCCGGAGTCGGATGCAAGGTGTCCAGCACTTGATCCAGAGCGACTCCGTCGCGCACCGTTCCCACAATGACTGTGGCCAAATGCTGCACGGTTTTCAGCCGGCGAACGCGCGGCGCAGGTTCGATCACGACCTCATCGCAGATCGATTGCATCTGCTGCACGAGGTGCTCGGTGACAAGCTGCTGCTCGAAGCGTTCCTTCTCGGAATGGGTGAGTTCATCGGCGTAACGCCGGTCATCTTCAGCGCTCTGGCCGCGCGGCCGCGTTCCCGCCATGCTGTCCACGGCGAGCTGGTCTCTCCGCAGTGCGAAGAGTCGTTCCGGCGTCGCACCCAAAAACACGCCGGCACGCTGACGCAGCGCAAACACGGTAGAATCTTGCGCGTCTTCTGCCAGCCGCGCGAGCACCGCCGCCGCATCCAAGGCTTGCGAAAACCTTAACACCACCTGCCGCGAAAGCACAACCTTTTGCAAGTGACCGAGGTGAATCCGCTCTTGAATTCGCGCCACGGCATGCCGCCATGCGTCGCGAGCGAGTGGCAGACTCATGCCTTCCGGTTCCCCCACGTCTGTGAGTGAGGTGATAGGGCGTTGGATCACTGCCGTCACCCGTCGAATTGCCGGCGTCAAATCCGTGTGAGAGTCCGCCGTCGCCAGCACCGTCGCTGTCCCCTCTTTCCACCTCACAAGACACTTTGGAAGCACAAACCGCTGCGTTGAAAACCCCTGCCACACACCGTCCAGCGGCCGCGACGAATCGAACGCCAGCACGCCAAAGCCACGAGGCAGCATGTCCAAGTCAAGGCATTGGACCTTCCGTAGTGCCTCTCGCAGCGTCGCCGGTGAATCGAATTCCTCAAGACTGCCCAGCCCAAACCAGACCTCCTCCCGCTCCGCTTCTCTCTTAGAGTGATCTCGCGGCGCAGACCAACAGAAAACCGGGTCGTCTGCCGACAGGAGCTGCCACGGACAAGCGGCTCTTAAGGTAGTTACCCGGCTATAATAAGGTGTGACTGTGGCGTGAGACAAGTATGGCGTAGCCCAGCTAATCAGAGGTTAGGGTCTCGTTGCGACCAGACTCCTGAGTTTACTAAATTCTTCACTAACTTGCAATTGGAGGCATTGAGTATCTTTTGTTCGTTTCGGACCCCGCATGACTCACTAAACGAATCGACTGGTTCGTGTGTCCATTCAATAGTACGTCCAAACACCACCTCAAGATTGGAGGAACAGCTATGTTTCGCTCACTCTTCTTCACGCTGTTGCTGGTCGCCGTGCTGTTTCCGCCGAGTGCCGAAGCCCAAATCGCCATTCCTCCCGTCGGTGATTTCTGGGATTGCTGGCGCATCCATTCCCGCGACGTACAGATGCGGATTCGCGATCAGGTCGCGTCCGTCACGATCACCGACGAGATCGCCAACCCGTGCCATCACGCCGTGGAAATCCAGTATCTCTTTCCCGTGCCGCCGGGCGCCGCGCTGGACGAAATGACGCTGGTGGTGGATGGACGCGAGCTCACCGGCGAAATTCTCGATGCCCGTGATGCGCGCCGTATTTACGAAGACATCGTTCGCCGCCGCCGCGACCCCGGCCTGATTGAATACGCGGGTTACGGACTCTACCGCTCCAGTGCGTTCCCGATACCGCCCGGCAAGCGCGCGCAGATGGTCGTGCATTACACCACGCTCTGCCCGATGGACGCCAATGTTGTCGAAGTCGCGTACCCGTCGTCGTCGTGCCGCTTCTCCGTCGAACCGGTCGAGCACTTCGTGCTCTCCGCGGAGATTGAATCGGCAGCGGATATTCTTTCCGTCTATTCGCCCACGGTGGATATTGACGTCGACCGCCGCGCCCCAAACAAAGTGCGGATTGAGTTCGAGGCCCACCACTATCGCCCGACGGAGGACTTTCAGCTCTTCTATGAAACGGCGCAGAACGAAATCGGCGCCACCTTTCTGACCTGGTGGCCGGACGGCCACGAAGACGGCTACTATCTCCTGCTCGTCAGCCCCAGCCCGCGCGAAGCGGCGCGAGGCGTGATTGCCAAAGACGTCGTAATTGTCTTGGATCGCAGCGGTTCAATGAGTGGCCGTAAGATCGCACAGGCGCGTGATGCGGCGGAATTCATCGTCAACAACCTGAATCCCGACGACCGCTTCAATGTGCTCACCTACAGCAACAGCGTGGAATTGCTCTTTGACGAGCTGCGTTCGGCCGCGATGGACAACGTGAGTTATGCGCGCGACCGCATTCGTCAAACCGAAGCCTCCGGCGGCACGAACATCTACGATGCGCTGGATGAAGCCACGCGGCAGTGCAACTCGACCTGGAACATCGAAGATGAGTCCCGTCCCGCGTACATCATCTTCCTCACGGACGGCTTGCCGACAGTCAACGTCACGGACGAAGGCTCAATCCTGCGCAACACTCGCCTGCACAACGATGGCCGCGCGCGCATCTTCGCGTTCGGTGTCGGTTACGACGTCAACGTGCGGCTGCTCGATAATCTGGTGCGCGACAACAACGGCCGCAGCGGCTACGTCAAGCCGGAAGAGTCCATTGAGGAGAAGGTCTCATCGCTCTATGCCAAGATCAAGGATCCGGTGCTCACGGACGTCGAAATGCAGCTCGACGGATTCGGCACGCGCGACGTTTCGCCGGCTCGCCTCGGCGATCTGTTTGAAGGCGATCAGATCGTCTCCACCGGCCGCATCTATAAGAGCGACAAGCACAGCGGCAGCGCGACTACACTCACCTTGCTCGCGCAATATTGCGGCGAGGAGAAGCGCTTCCAGTATCCGCTCACGATCACACCGGGCAATTCGCGTTCCTCCAATCGTTTTGTGGAGAAACTCTGGGCCGCGCGGCACATTGGCGCGCTGCTCGATGCGATTCAACTACATGGCCGCGTGGACGAACTGATGGACGAGCTGATCCGGCTGAGCAAACGCTACGGCATCGTCACACCGTACACGAGTTTCCTCGCGGACGAGCGTGCCATTTCCCTGATGCGGCAGCCGGGATTCAAGGTGGACGTTCAAGGCGAACTGCACGCTCGTGGCGGACGCACGTCGGGTGCTGAAGCGCAGGCCGATGCGGTGGCGCGTGATGAAGTCCTCCGGATAGAGTCGCTCTCGAAACTGGCTACACCGTCGGGATCGGCGATGCAGATCGGCGCAAGTTCCGTGGAAGATTATGAGGCCAACCGTACCACGACGCTCGAACACATCCGCGTAATTGGCAACGAGACCCTCTATCGCACGAATGATCTCTGGCAAACCTCCGGCACGACGGAAATCAAGCTGGAAGAGAAGGCGAAGTACACCGAGCTGCAACGCTTCAGCGACGAGTACTTTGAACTCGTCGCCGCTAACACACCCGAGGAGAACCGCGTCCTCTCCACCCAGCGCGAAGGCGAGAAGCTGATGCTCGAACTCCGCGGCAAGGTGTATCTTATTTTGTAAGCGGCCACTCGTAGGGACATGGCTTGCCATGTCCGCCTCCGTCACAAACCAACTACCCCCCGCTCACCGAGCGGGGGGCTTCGTTTCAGGCCTGCGTGACGAGCCGGACTTCCGTTGCGGCATGTGGCCTTGCCTGCCCTGTGACAGACATGCCTTGCGTTTCTCACTTAATCCTATGGAAATCTTGTAGTATTGCCTCCCCCTCAATCAGGAAAAACGACGGCCTGCGCCGTCGCTTGAGTTTGTTGACCCCGAATCGAATCAGACTGCATCAGACTGATTAGAAGCTATTGTTCATTCCACGATAATCGTTCCCGCTTGGCGGTCGCCGCCGAGGATCATCGGAAACGTGCCGCGCTCTTGTGGATGAAAAGGTATGATTGTCGTATGTAAAGCGGGCAAGAGCGCGTACACTCTCAAATCATCAATCTCAAATAGTTCCTCGGCCGGCTCGTCATCGAACCGGTGAATGAGCAGCTGTGTGGAGCGATTCACCTGTACGTGAATCTCCTGCGGCTGCAGCAATGCTCCCGACAGCTTGAGCTCGACTCGCAGCACGCCTTCGTCCGTGGCGGATTTCGGCTTGGTGCGGAAGAAGAGGTACCAGAAGATTGCCCCGGCGATTAGAATCTCCGTGAAAATCAGCCAGGCGTTATCCATGGTTTCCGCTCATCGCTAATTCGCCGCCGCCAGGTAGCCTCGATGCCACCGGAGAGGCAGGGGTTCTTCCGGAATGTTCGCCAAAATCGTTCAAAATGATGAAATTATTAGGCATGAAGCTTCCACATCGGAGTGATATTTGTCGCAAAATTGGCCAAATCGAGCGAGTTGCAACGAAGTCGGTTTGATATTCGGGAACCTGTGCGCGTACTGCGCGTTTACATAGTGTAGCAGATGAGATGTGATGTGTGTTGTTACGTATGAACAGTGAAAAACCAAAGCTGAAAGGACGGGTAACCATGGTGATCCTCAACATCCAGCAGGCAGCGAAGTTCCTCGGCAAAACGCCGGCCGCTCTTCGCAATGGCTACAAGAGATGGGGAGTTCCGCATTTCCGGCTCGGCGGGCAGATCAAGTTCACGCAGGAAGCTCTGCAAGAGTGGGTGGCGAAGAACATGGTCGCTTCCGAAGGCGACGGTGGCGAATTGCCAAACGCTCCGATCAACGGACGCCGCAATCGCCGTTTGGCCGCCGGACAGAAATCGAAGATCCAGGCAATTCCCCGGACGTAAGTCCGGCCCTGCCACTGCAATAAGTCAGGACAGAACTGGGGGTAGAAAGGGTGTACGCATTCCGTACGCCCTTTTCTTTTCCGATCAGAGCACCTCTTCGTCCTCCGGCCGCCACGCCGGATCAACGATGCAGAGGAAGGCCAGCTCTTCCGGACCAGGATTGCAAATGCGCTGCGCCGCCTGCGGCGGGATGTAAATCGCATCGCCTGCCGCAACGGTGCGCGTCTCGCCGTCAATCTCCATGCGGCCGCGACCACCCACGGTTTTTTTAAACAAGCGGGGGGCCACCCCCAGGACTAACCA
>CAYJKM010000063.1:6839-9059 GCA_964370805.1 uncultured Alphaproteobacteria bacterium
CGCCCCTAAAACCCCCGGGCGCCCCCCCCCCGGGTTTTTTTTCACCCCCGGGGGGGCCCCCAGCCGATGCAGTACCGATGTCGTGCCGGGTGACAGCCGCGCATGCGCCAGACTATAGCGCAGCGGCAGCGAATCGTTCGCGCCGTGCAACAGCTCGCGCAGGGTCGTACCGTCTCCGGCGGTGATCTCTGCGCAGGAAGCCAGCGAGCGGACAAGCATCTCAGAATTTCCTATATTAGGACTTGGACCAGACGCCAAGGTGAAAGCCCTGCGGGTCTTTGAAGACCGCAAAGAAACCGTGCCCGCCGGGGATCTCGGTCTTCGGCATGGCGGTCTTGGCGCCGAGCGATTCGGCCTTCTTCAGCATGGCGTTGATGTCTTCGACTTCGACATAGCTGCAGACTTGAGGATCGGAGACGATCTTCTCGACCTGCGAGATGCCGCCATACACGCCGCCATCCTGCGCGCCGAAGAGGTAGTATTCCATCCCTTCAAATTTCATGATCGGCCAACCGAAGAGAGCCGCGTAGAACTCGCTGGATTGCTTGGCATTGGTGGCCGGAAGTTCAATGTGACAGAAGCTGTGCTTGGGCATGGTTGTCTCCCTTTGGTTGAAAGCAAGAATGACAAGAATGAAATGGGTTCTTAGAGTATGAAATTTTGTTCAAATTGTCAAGTTCAGAACACGTTTTGAGCAGAAACATTGAACTGGGTTGAGCGGTTAAATGCGAAATGAAAAAACAGGAGCTGACGCGATGGCGAAAGCGGCATTGAGGCATTACAAGCAAGCTATCTTATTGACTATAATAATTTTATCAGGTTTGCTCCTGATCACCACGTTGACGTCCGCACAGTCAGGGCCAAATCCTGGATCTGCGGCCCCCGGCTTCACGCTGAAGAATGTCTCCGGGGAAATGGTCTCGCTCAGCGACTACGCCGATCGCAAGGCGGTTGTGGTTGTAATTACCTGTAATCACTGTCCTTATGCGCAGGCGTATCAGGATCGTCTGATCGCCTTGCAGAAAGACTACGGCGACAAGGGGGTGCAGTTCCTACTGATTAATCCGAACGACGCCAAGAAGCAGCCGCAAGACAGCTACGAGAACATGCAGAAGCGAGCCAAGGAGAAGAGCTATCCGTTCCCGTACTTGCATGACGCGTCCCAGGAGATCACGAAGGCTTACGGCGCTACGCGAACACCTGAAGTTTACCTTATTGTAAACAACAAAGTAGTCTATCGCGGCCGAATCGACGACAACACAGAGGCCGGTCAAGTCAAGCAGAAAGACCTACAGAATGCGCTCGACATGGTCTTGGCCGGAACGCCCGACAAGATCAATCCGGCGTCCACAAAGGCGTTCGGATGTACGATCAAGTGGCGTTGACCTTGCGAAGTAAACAGGGCTTCTGTAAATTATGGACAGAAGCCGTCCACAATTCTCGAGGCGGCTCGTCAAGAGTCGCTTTCTCTTACTGTATGCGGCGCAAAATCCGTCTTGTGGCCGCGGTCAGTCTGCCTTCGTGACCGTAACCCAAGTCGTGTAAAGCTGAGGTGCTTCCATGTCCGACTTCGTCGAGATCTCGCACTGCGGACGCGTGCCGCTGATTCTGCTCGCTTCCCTCCTGTTGGCCCTTCCCATCTATGCCCTCCCGACCAATGTAGGCTATTCCGGCGCTCCGGGACGCGGTTCTTGTGCTGCGAGCTGTCATGGTATCGCCGGCGGAACCGTGCAGGTATTTGGAATGCCTGCGTCTTACGTTCCCAACGAACAGTACCTGATTACTGTAAAGAAGATGTCAGGCGTCTCGATCAAGAACTTCAATGCGTCCTGTCGTCTCGCAACGGGTACACAGAATGCCGGCCTCATCTCGGCCGGCTTGTTTACCGGCACGTACAACGTATTCGGTGAGACGAACGGCGTGCATATGACGACGTTGGATCATGACTCCGCGCAGTTCACTTGGACGGCTCCGGCACCAGGATTCGGAGTCGTGAGACTATACGTGGCCGCACATCAGGGCGAACGCAACACGGGCCCAAACACAAATGTCACGGTGGTATCCATGGAGGCGCCGATTCCTCCCGGCCAAGCCAGCGGTCCGAACCCCGGAGATGGGACGATAAGCGTACCGCCTGATGCGGCGCTGCAGTGGACAGAGGGTGTCGGAGCGACGTCGCATGACTTGTATTTCGGGACCACGAATCCGCCGCCGCTACTC
>CAYJKM010000064.1:0-8812 GCA_964370805.1 uncultured Alphaproteobacteria bacterium
TGACGAACCGTCAACTGATGAAAGCAAACCCGGGAAATCGCCGCTTGCTCAATGAGCATCGGCGCCGCGCTTTCATTCTGATCGGGACCGGACAAGCAAATGCCGGTGATCACGTCGTGAATTCGACCGGACAGGTGGCTGAGCATGCGACGAGCGGATTCGGGACCGGCGGGTTTGCCGAAAATGCGCGATTCACAGGCGATGATCGTATCCGCTCCGATCAAAACGCGAGAGCGATCTCCGAAGTGGGGAGACCGCTCAACTTTGCGACGTGCATTGTCGATGGCCAGCCGTGCAGGTGATTCTGCCGTCCAAAACTCGGCGGCGGAGGTAGGCTCAATATCAAATGGAATACTGAGCTTTTGCATCAGATCCGCCCGGCGGGGTGACGCCGAAACGAGTGTCAGACGAACGTCGAGCACATCAACCCAACGCGATCGCCACCAGCAGCACGAGACCGAAATAAGGGATGAGACGGTTAAAGCGGAGCAGCGCCAAATAGGAATTCTGGCGGCGCGGCTGCCGCAGTCTGCCCCAGAGATAAAGTACGGGGACCAACACACCAACGGCCATCACCCAGAAATAGGCAAGGTTGTAAACCTTGCCAAGCCACGGCCAGAAGCTCACGACCCCAAATAGGAAGAACGCAACGGAGATCCACGCCAGCGCCTTGTGATGGATGATGTGAACATGGGGATCGGCGTCAGAACCTGCGGGGACTTGTGTGCGGCGTTCGATTTCGCGCGTCGCGTGAACGATGAAGCACAACAAAGCGGCCATGGCGGCGGGAAATCCCCCGTAGGCCGCATGCCCAAGCAGGATGGCGGTATCGATGAACAGCAGGCCAAACAAGAGCGCAGCAACAATCAGGAGTGCGTAACGGCGCTTGTACAATCCAAAATGGTACACAAGAATGACCGCATACGCTGTCACGAGTAGAAGCCATTCCCACATTGAACCCACCTGGCGGCTCAACCCCAAAACGGCGACTGCAAATGAGGCCGCCAACAGAGCGAAGGCGTTGGCCG
The DNA here is from genome assembly GCA_964370805.1 of uncultured Alphaproteobacteria bacterium. GTDB lineage: Bacteria > Electryoneota > RPQS01 > RPQS01 > RPQS01 > CAYJKM01. Next base: position 1,029 of record CAYJKM010000064.1, read on the forward strand.
CAGAGCCACGGTGCTTGCCGTCGTCAGTGCTCTGCTCGCGGACGGCGCGGGCAGCTTCAAACCGTGTCCAGGCGATCACACCCAGCAGTGCAGCGACAAACGGAATTGCCGCTGTCAATAGACTAACCGGCATCCGTTTGGTCGTCACAACAATCATGGCGATTTCGGAGGCGGCAACCAAGACAATCAAAAACGCCGGAGACCACGGGTTGGTAAGAAAGGAAATAGATTGAGAGCGAGTCATTTCGATAGGGGCATCTCCAGTTGGAGCTTCAGTTGCAGTAGTTCAAGACATTGATTGAGCACCTCGGCAGCATTAAGTTCCTGCTCAACACCGGTGTCAAGGACGGCGACGCGAAACTGAGATGAAGCGCGATTGATCCACGCATCATAAGCACGGTTCAACTCAGCCAGGTATTCAGGATCGATGGCCTTTTCCGAAGCGCGGCCGCGGTGTTCGATTCGGCGGAGCAGCGTGTTCACGTCACAGCGGAGATAGATAATCAAGTCAGGCGGACGCAAGTAGCTGATCATGGTATCAAACAGAGCGCGATAGTTGTCCCAATCGCGGTCAACGAGGTGGCCGCGGCGATTGAGCGTGTGCGCAAAGATCTCGACGTCCTCGTAGATCGTGCGATCCTGCACGCAGGAACACTGCGCTTGTTCGATTTGGCGCTGAATTTCAAAGCGCTTGCTCAGGAAATAGACCTGAAGATGGAAGGCCCAGCGCGACATGTCCGCATAGAAATCATCCAGATACGGGTTGTCGATGACCGGCTCCAGACAGCAGCGCCAATTCAGCTGTGCCGCCAGGGCATGGGCGAGAGTGGTCTTGCCGACTCCAATGTTGCCGGCGACGGCGACGAAGTACTTGCGCTCGTTGAATTCAGGCATTGCGCGGGCGGCGTTTTTTCACAAGGTACGCTAAATATCCAAGAGGTTCAAGCCCGTAGCGTGGTCTTGAGAGCGGACGACCGGTTCCTTTCCGGCTTCGATCCAGCATTCCAGCGTGATGGCCACCGTCAAACTCACTAAGTGGCCGGCCGTAACCCGGCCGTCACGGTCGCTGACCGCCGCATGGAGGTGCCAAAATGGCTCATTTTTGACGACTGCCAAGTTGCCCGTCAGGCTGATCAGTTCGACAATTCCGTCAACGAGGATCGGAAGGTACTCTCGCCGCTCGAGGTCAAAATAGGCAAGCTTGATATCCGTTACGCCACCAAGCCCCTGCACCGATCCCGATCTCCAGCCCTTGCTTCGCGCCAATTCAACCAATGCATCCGGAAGGCACTCACCCGGCTCCGCTTTGGCCAAGAATCGAAGGCCGGACGCAACACATTTCACGCCGCAACCTCCACTTCCCGGGCATCTTGCAGGAATTCGTCTTCCAAGCGTCGAAAGGAGATATAGGGCATAGCCTGACGCAGGTGCGTAATCATATAGCTGGTGTCGCGGGGCATGATGGCAGACTCAGGATGGGAATCCAAATCTGACACGATAACCGGGTCGGCAGACAATCCATACGCGCGGGCAACAGCAAACCCCAACTCCGTGCGGCTCATCCGCTGCGGGCCGCCGACGTGCAATAACCCGGACACATTGTGCACGCATGCCGCCTCGAGCACGTCCAGCATGACACGGATGTGGATTGGGCTGCGATACTGGTCGCGGAAAAGATTGACGTGACTGCCGCTGCGAAGGCCGCTCAGCACCCAATCCGTGAAGCTCTCTCCCCTTCCAGCAGATGGCCCGACCACGGAATTACTGCGAATAACGAGGTTGCCGGATGATGATTCGAGAACGAGTTGCTCAGCTTCGAGCTTCGTGCGTCCGTAGCAGTTGATCGGATCGGGGGCGTCACTTTCAATATACAAACCTTTGCGCCCCGAAAACACCTGATCGCTGGAGAGAAAAATGAGCTTCGCACGGACTCGTTCGGCCCAGCGTGCCAGTCGTCCGGTCGCATCCACATTGATGGTACGGGCGTCGGTGGGGTCTCGCTCGCACTGGAGTACTCGAGACAGCGCAGCCGAATGTACGATCACATCCGGCCGAAAGCTGCGTATCAATTCCGCAACGGAACGCTCATCCGTCAAGTCCGTGCACTGGCTCGGAAACGGCAAGGGATTACGGGACTGATGGAAGACGCCAAGGATGTTGTGGTTGCTTGCCAGTCGAAGGCCAAGCTTCGAACCGATGAAGCCCGACGCACCGGTAATCAGCACTCGCATGTCAGAAACTGCGCGTGAAGAGCAGCCTCACACCACCTTCGCGAGTGGCCGGGCCGACTCCGAAACTCCAAGGCGGCGGCGAGAGGGACGACTCGGTCTTGCCCAGTCTGACAGAAGCCCGTCCGGCATGAATGGCCGAAGCCACATGATTCGCCACCAATCCGCCGATCAGATAGAGTACACTATTGAACGCTCGATCTGACTTGATGCGGCGCACGCGCATTTCGGCGCGGTGCTGATCCGAATCCCATTCCCAGCGATCGGACTCGGTCGTGTACAATTCTCCAAAATCCCGGTCTTGCAGTCGCTGCTCGTTGAAATCGTCCACGCTCAGCCAGTTACCTACGTCCACATAGAAGTCATGATCATGCGCTCCAACAACACCGGCATGAGTAGCCGCCATGGCTTCGTAGTCATCACGGGCAGAGTAGCCATACGAGCGCAGAGTAAACATCCCGCCTACCAGCAGCACCTCGGTGCCGAAAAACGCCAGGGCGGAATTCTTCTTGCCGAGCGAGTATTGCCCCCATCCCGGCACGACCAAAGACTGCAGGAACGCAGCGCGTTTCGGCTTGGTGCCCGCCCCAAACACGAGTGCGGGGAGGAGCAGCAGAAGCAGTCCGTAAGTTCTGAAAAGCTGCAAGCTACACGCCCGCATCAGTTGAGGGCAATGGACATGGTCATGAAGCGGGTCGCCACACCGTCCACGCTCTTGATATCGTACTTGAATTTCAAATCGCCCATGTCGGTCTTTTCAAGATGCTTGTTGTGACTGCGGACCGTGAACGCCGCATCGAGAGCCGACAGAATGTGGTTCACCAGTACGACTTCCATGGCAATATTGCCTTTATCCAGCAGGTCGTTGGCCTCGCCGCGCATGTCGCGATACTGGTAGAACATCGGAGATTCAGCGGGTGAATCGCCGTCAAATCCGACGGTGGCCGGATCGTCGCCCATCTGAGTGTCAGGATTCCAGAACCAGATGTGGCCGGCGCCTTCGTCGTTTACATTCGTGCCGTCAGGATAGGTATCTTCCCAACCGTAGCCGAATTGGTTGATGTACTTGCCGATCATCTCGAAGAACTGCTGCAGATCCAGAGTCAGGACATCATGACCATACCCGTCGGCATGTTCGAGGTAAGTCTGGCGAACAGACCAAGGCTCGGTTTTCCATTGAGCCAAACCGTTAATATAGGGCGCCGTGTTGTACTGATCGCTGGACGCAATTTGCCATTCCCGGAGGAGATAAGCATTCACATCGAAGTGATTCGGATTGTCTCGCGGCCCGGCAAACGCTTCAAACTCGTTCGTTTGGTCCTCACCCTGACCGTGATAGTTCGCAAACATGGCCCAGCCGGCAACTTCAACCGCAAACCACGGCAAAGCGCGCCACCACTGGCCGCCATAGAGCTGCCCGGCACCGGGAATCACCAGCGAAAACATGACGCCCTTACCGATACTCTTCTTCCCGGGAATCGCCGGCGCGGCGACGACCTCTTCCTCTGTCTGACTTTGAGATGAGTTGTCAGCAAGCTGCGTGCGATATGGTGAGAGTTTCCAGTCCGCAGCCTCACCGGTGCGCGGCAACGCCGCCACACAGAAAAGGAGCACCGCCAAGATTGCGGCCGTCCATTTGCTCCTCATGAAAGTACCTCCAGATTTATTAGTTCTTGGTTCAGAATCCGTTTCGATAACCGCCGCGTGAGAATGGACTGTAAAAATCGAACAACACCGTGAAATAGTAACGCCATTCGTCACCATATTCCGTGCGCACGTCATCTTCCACGACGGCAAAGCGATCCATTCCGTAGGCAACGTCAAAGGCGATCGCCGTCGGATAGGCATAGAACGAGTGCAACTGAAAGCGCAGTCCCGCTCCCACGTCTTTCTTTAGATCGCCGGCTTCAAAATCTCCGCGCCAGGCGTTGCCCACGTCGGTGAACACGGAGCCGTAGATGCGATTGAGCGCGAGCGGCCACAGATTCCAGTCGGCATCTCGAATGATCGGAAAGCGATAGGTCGCCGTTGCCACGGCGGTGCGTTCTCCGCCGAGACTGTAGTACGAGTAGCCGCGCATTCCCGGAAGGCCGCCGGCATACATGTAGAAGAACGGATCCACGGGCTCGGCGATGTAGCCGCCCTTGCCGCGCAATTCCAGCGTGTGATCCCACCCGGGCAAGCTGAAGTAACGCTCGAGACCGCCCTCCGCCATCCAGTAGTTATAGGGGGCGTACACTTCCTGCAAACCGATCACGTCGCCGCCGATTTTAAGATCCGTGAAGAATTGGTGATTGGCGCGCGTCAGCTCCAGAAATCCCTTGTAGCCGCCCGAAGGATTGATCTCACTATCGATGCTCCGGCGGCGCTGATCCGTGAAGTAGCCGAACTTGCCGGCCCAGCCACGGAAATAAGTGATGCCGATACTCGTGCCATCATCAAAGCGGTTGTGGGCGATGTAGCGATCATACACGACGGTGCCGCGGAAGTAGCGGTCCTTGCCGACCGGAACGCGCACTCCGCCGTCGATTTCGTGGAGACTGTAACGGTAGCGGATGCGGAATTGATCGTAGATCGGCTGAAAATCCTCTTCGCCGATGATTCGCGTGGAATCTGCGAACAGTGACGAGAGTCTGCGCTGAATGTTGTAGTACTCGACGAAAAACGTCGGATAGAATCCACGATACTCAACCTGACCGAACAGGTCATAGTCTTTCTTCTGGTTGAGCGCGAAACCGCCGATGAAGGAGAGCTTCTCCAGCACGTCATTGATCAGGATGTACGTGCCCGGCTTGAACGTCCCGTAATCGAAGGCCACGCGCGGGAACCAATAGAGTTTCTCAAACGCGGGTTTGTACGGTTTTGACTCACGCGGCTCGACGGCAAGCGAGAACTCCGGTTTCGGGACGCTCGCCACATAGCTGTTCTCTTCGTCAAGCGGGTTTCGGGTCGGGCGAATCGTCTGCGGATTGCGCAAATAGCAGACGCGAAAGCCGTCCGCGCAGAACTCGCTGTAAACAAGCAGGTCACCGTGCATCATCGGATAGAAAGCTCCGCCGAGCACGCTGGTCAATTGATCGCGCTGGCCGCTTTCTATGTCGTGACGATAGATGTTCGAAATGCCGCTCACGTCCCAAGCGACCAGCAGCCCGCGCCCGTCTTCTGTCCACGACGGGTCGCGGAGTTCCACGTTTTCGCCGCTGATTTCGGAGGCAAGACTCAGACTCTTGCGATCCGCAGCCACATCGAAGATACGAATGCTGCGGCCTTCCATCAAATGCTGCGCGACGGCAAGCCGGGTCCCGTCCGGACTCCAACGCGGCAGGTAGTATTGCTCATGCGGAAGGCTTGGCTGGCGGAACAGCAGATCGTCCGGCGTGATGCGCTCGACCTTCTTGTGACTCAGATCAGGCATGCTTGCCACGGCGATCTCACGGCGACCCTGTTCGTTGATCGTCATCGCAAGCCATTGGCCGTCTGGACTGACGTCGGCGCCCTCGGCACGAAGCCCGCGGCTTAGCTGAACAGTCTTCTTCGATTCCAGTTTGTAGGCATAGAGATCATACTGCAGGGAACCGCTGGGTGAGCGAACGCCTTGTCGTGCAAAGATAATGGCCGAGCCATCCGGGAGCCAGCTCAGCCCGCCTTGCGCGGCCGGCGCGATCAACTCGGCTTCGTTCTTCTCAATGTCAAAAAGATAAAGACTCGACTGGCCAAAGTAATCTCGATTTTGATTGGAAACGAAGGCAATCTTTTTGCCGTCGGGCGAGATGCGCGGATATAGATTAACAAAGCCCTCGGTCGGGATCGTGTCGGCATCGGTCAGAGTGGGCGCCAGCCGGTCACGCAGCGCTCCGTATTGACGCTCGAGATCCACTTTCCATTCATCATACCAGACTTGTCCGCGCTTTCCGGTTGCCTTTTCCAAGGCCTTATCAAGTGTAATCGGGTAGGGAGACGAGAGCTGTTTGCTGGCGCGCTGCAAGGCGCCGGGATCACCGGTCTTGTCCGCAATATACCGAGTGAGTGAAAACCCCTGATTATAGACACCCTCGCTTTCCAAGCTCGACTTGCCGAAATAACCCATTGAGTTGAAGCTCAGCAGACGGCCGGAAAGCGTCGCTTGGCGCAGAAGCATGTCACGGTGGCTGTCCCAGAAATCATGATCGTGACCGGTGAACTGAAATTGCGCCGTGCCTTCGGCAAACCAAGCCGGTACGGTCACAGACGGCAGCGGCCAGCTCACAAGCACATTGGGATAACCGTAAAGGACATCGGGGCGACGCTCTTCTTCGTAACTCAAGTACTGAAAGTAAGCCGCGGGGAGATTCCGTTTCCACTTTCGCGTCGCGCCCAATTGGATCATGTGCGCGTATTCATGAGTCACGACGTTGTAGATCCAGTTGTGCGTGCCGCGGAAGTCCCAGCTCATCGATGTCGCGTAGAACTTGATTTTGTTGGACTGGAAATAGGACGCGGCGTTGGCAATGTCATCGGTATCGGAGAAGATCAGCGCGACTTTGGTGTCGGGGGTGTATTCATACAGCTCGACCAGCGGCCCATGAACATGCTCAGCAGCCTTTGCACCCAACAAGGCCACGTCTTCGAGACCGTCCGTGTAGTACACGACGAAATGTTCAGTCTCGAAACTCAGCCATTTCAATTCAGGATGATTATACAGCTCGATCTGGGCATGCGAAGCCGCCGCCAGCATCAGGATTAGAAGCGCGGGAAGTAATTTCTTCACTAACGAACCACTGCGATTTTGAGCTGTGCTTGCTCGGTTTTGCCGCCGCCTTCGGCGGTGACTTGACCGACATAGATACCCGACTCAACGGCGCTCACGTTCCACTCCAGTTCGAACGGCCCCGCGACGCTTGATGCACCACTGAGTTCGGCGACCTGACGGCCGGTCAGGTCAAACACCTTGACTCGCGCCTGAGCGGGATAATCTAAGGTCAGGCGAATGTAACTCACGCTGTTGGTCGGATTCGGCCAACAATAGAGCCAGTCGGAACGGGAGTGTACCGATGGCTGCAGCGGGCCGACATTGATGATGGCATTGTCTTCCCGATAAGGGAAGCGCGCGCCCGAACCGGGCTGAATGGGAATGCGCGAAACGGAGTAGTAATAGGCCCCATTCGCGAACACTTCCGAGAGGTAGAAGAGCGTGTTGGCTGGTGTCCACGCAAACGGGAGTCGTGCATCGCGCACATTCGCAGCGATCGGGAAACTTGCAAACGTTCCTCCGTCATGATCGGCTGCGTACACTCGAGTAAAGACGGAATCTTGCAAGGCGCCATAGCCAAACAAGTCGGGTTGGCGATCAACGTCCAGGTCGATCACCCACTCGACGTCGGCGGGGATATCGGGAGCATCCTCGCGGGGGACAGTATTCGCTCCCGTAAGACCACCGCCATCCGGAATGCCGTCACCGTCCCAGTCCACGCCCGGCGCGATACACTGCGGTTCAAGGCAGAGCGGCGCCCCGGTATTCGCTTCCACGTAGCCGTAACCGTGCAGATAGACGTATCGCCGATCCGGCTCGGCAAGTAC
>CAYJKM010000065.1:0-1087 GCA_964370805.1 uncultured Alphaproteobacteria bacterium
TTCGCGCTTGATTTATACACGCAAACCCTGGGCTTGCCCGGCGGCGTGCAGAGAATGCTTGACGGGCTGCTGAATACCGGCTTACTGCAAATCGGTCTGTCAGGATGGGAGTTGCTGCCGGGATCGTGGGACCTGCCGCTGTATGCGAATACGGTGCACTACATCAATCATCTGATGGCGCAGATGCCGGACGACGCGGTTTGGCTTGCCAAGATTCTGGCCGCGTCCGTCACGCCGCTGCCGGAACAGGTGTTATACAATCTCGGCGTCGTCAACGAACGGCCGCTTGATCGCATCAACAGCGGCCGCGAGAAGCTGATTCACACCGGCTGGTTGAACGAAGGCGACGGTCAATTATCACTGGTGTTTACGGCGATCGCGCGGCACCTGCGCGACACGATGCCGGTCGCAGAACGCCGCATGGTGCATCAGCAGCTTTCGGTCGCATGGACGTTTGAGAATGTGATGCAGCACTCCCGCCAAGCGCAGGAAACGCTGTTTCATGACGTGAACGCCGGTTCATGGATTGTGCCGGCGCCGGACGCCAAGGCAACCCTGCACGCAGCGATTCAAGACGGGCAGAATGCATGGGCTCGCACGTTGATTGAGACCGCGTGTGCGAACAACCCGCCGCCGGAATTACGACGCGTACTTGATCATGCACTTGGCGACATCGAATACATTGAGAGCAACCTTGCCGCCGCGGCGGAATGCTACGCACGTGTCCTGCACGAAGGCCGCGCGGAAATCGATGAGGAAACGCTCGGCATTCATGCCCGCTACGCGATGGTAGAGGAGAAGCTCGGTCACACGGAGCAGGCCGAAGCGCTGCTCACGCGCTGTCGGGAGCGACTCGCGGACGGCTACGATCCGCAGGCGGGCGTGGTCTTCGGGACTCTCGCCTGGATCGCGTTTAAGCGCGGGGAAGCGGATCCGGCGCGCGCCCTGGCGGAAGAAGGTTTAGTGAGAGTGCCGCCGAAAGTGGCCGATGCCGGGCTGGCATTGCTGCTCAATACGGTGGCGACCCTGGCATTTTATCGTGGCGATCTCGATGCGGCGGCGATGGCCTGGAAGCGCTGTCTGGAAG
>CAYJKM010000065.1:1097-8696 GCA_964370805.1 uncultured Alphaproteobacteria bacterium
GAAGTGAATCAGGCGATTCACGACCGCAAGGGAATCGCCAACATGTACAACAATCTCGGGGTCGTCGCGGCGCAAAGCGGGGACCGCCTGCGTGCCCGTACGTTGTGGGAAAAGTGTGAAGAGATCGCGCGCGAGATTCACGACATGCACCGGCTCGCGGGGATCTACAACAACCTTGGCATTGATTCGCTGGAGACCGGGTCCTTGCAGCAAGCTGAAGAATACTACTTGAAAGCGCTGGCGATGTTTCGAGTCTTGAAAAGCCCGCGCGATCAAGTGGAATTACTGAACAATTTGGGCGAGCTGTCCTATTATCGTGCGGACTACGCTCGCGCGCAGTCGTACTGGCAGGAGGCTGTGAATCTTGCGGTATCCGTGGGTGATCACGAAGGACAAGTGGAACCGCTCGTCTATCTGGGAAAGCTGCTGGCCACACTCGAAGACTTGGAAAAAGCGGAAACGACACTGAGTACGGCGCGCGATCTGGCGCATGAATTGTCAGTCAAGAAGGGCGAGGGGCAAGCCTGGGAAGGTCTGGCGATGCTGCATGCTCGTCGCGGCGAGAGTCAGCAGTCGGCGACGGCGCTGGAGCATGCTCACGACGTTCTTTCTGAGGACGTCGATCCGCTGGCGGCCCTGCATCTATGTTTGACGGAGTGCAGTATCGCGGCCGGTCAAGGAGATGTTGCGGGCGTACAACAGGCGCTGATGCAAGCGCGCAAGGTGGCGGATACCAAATGGGATCCGTTCACAGCCGCGCGGACCCTGGTGTATGGCCTTCTTTTTGCTCAAGAGCAGGTTGATACTAAAGAGCGCTCTCGAATTCTGAGGCAACTATCGGTTTATCCTGATTTTCTGTGGAAATACCACTGGGCGATGGGGCGACGCATGGCGGCAGAAGGAGCCGTGCGCCGGGCGCTCGATGAATATGGGCGCGGTGTGGCCGTATTGAAGGCCATAGCTTCGCGCTTGTCGGAAGAGAATCGTAAGCGTTTTCTGAACGCGCCACACATCACAGCGTTCAAGTCGGAGGCCATTGAACTTCGAAAGGTACTGAACGAATAGCAACTCGGGTCAAGCCATTCCGTGTTTTCTTACGGCGGATCTTTTCCCGCCCGAATAGCTGAAGGATGAATTTTAACACTTGCCACACGTGACCGACGACTTTTTTGAAGGGTTGGACGGCCTCGCCGCGGAGACGGAAAGCGAGGTCAACCTCGAATCGGCGGGAGTCGTTGAAGTGGGTCTTACCAAACTGGCCTCGCTGGTGGAGGACCTGAATCGCGATCTCTCAACGTCGACCATTCTTGATCGCGCCATGGGCGCGGCGATTGAATTGACGGGCGCCGAGCGCGGCTTTCTCGTGCTGGTCAGTGACAGCGGGGAGTTGGTTTTCCGCGTGGCGCGGAACATGGAGCAGGGTGAGATTGCGGACGCAGAGAAAGCCGCGTCGCACACGGTCATTCGCAAAGTGCTGGAGGGGCGGCGACCGCTGTTGATCAATGACGTGGTCGGCGCGTCGGATCTCACGAAACAGCAGTCCATTGCGAAGATGCAGGTGCGCTCGATCATGGGCGCGCCGCTCATCTCAAAGGACAAGCTGCTTGGCGCCGCATACGTGGATACGTCGCGCCTGGCCGGCGTGTTCGATCAGACCAGTCTGGTGCTGTTCGAGACGTTCGTTCAGCTTGCCGCCGTGGCGCTGGAGAACGCGCGCCTGATCGAAGCGGAGCAGGACTCCAAGCTGCGTTATCAGGAGTTGCAGGAGTATCTGGACACCGTCCTTAAGAGCCAGCCGCATGGCGTCGTGATTCTGGACAGCGCCCTGCGGGTCGAATATGCGAACCCGCAGGCCTCGCGTCTGATGGGGGGTGAGGCCTTAGAGCCGGGAACGCGCTTCGGGAATTGCCGGAGCTGCGGCGAAGAATTGCTGCTGCGTGTGATGGGAGACTTGCAGGAGTTTCTGCAGGACGAGTCGGTGACGCACGGCATCATTGGCTGCACCAGCGCCACCCTCTCGTACTCGTTCTTCCACGTGCAGAAAGCGCCCGACAAGCGCATGCGCGTCGGCATCATCTTCGAAGACATTACGCATCAAAAGGAACTTGAGCGCAAGCTAATCGAGTCGGAGAAACGTTCAACGGTGAATCAGCTCGCCGGCGGTATCGCGCACGAGATCAACAACAGCTTGCAGCCGGTTAAGGGGCGGGTGGAATTGCTGCAGATGCGATTGAAACGGGCGGGAGTTAATCTGGAAGGCGGAGCGGACAAGGACCTCGAAACCATTGCATCGCTGACGTCGCGAATCGAGAAGATTGCCAAGAATCTTCGCCACCTTACGAAGCCGACGAATCCCGAGTTTGGACCGCTCAATATCAAGCAGTTGATCGTTTCGACCGTCGAATTGATGGAGACGACGACCGGCAAGCTGCGCGGTTTCGTGCAGAATGACGCCGAGGCTCCGCTGCGGCTGGTACTGGACTTGGAAGACAATCTGCCGCCGGTGAAGGGCGATCAACATGGTTTGGAGAGCGCGCTGATCAATTTGATTCTGAACGCGTGCCATGCGATCCATGAAAAGGAGGAAGGGGAATTGGCCATCCGCGCGCATCATGTCGGAGAGCGGGTGGTTGTGACCGTGGCCGACACAGGCGTTGGAATTCCGGCAGAAGTTCTGCCGCACATTTTTGAGCCGTACTTCACGACCCGGCACGAAGAAGGCGGTACCGGCTTGGGGATGAGCATTCTGCAAAACGTGGCAGAAATCCATAATGCAAAGCTCGAGCTGGATTCACGCCACGGCGAGGGGACAACAGTCTCACTGTCGTTTCCGGCCATGAGTGTGAGTGTCAGGACGTAGCGCAGCTTTACACACCAAACAATAGCGGGCGGCTCAATGAGCCGCCCACTTTCGTTTGAGGATGAACACGGTTAAACCGCACTACGACTACTCAATTCTGCTGCGGAGCCACTCCCCGACTTTCAGACCGACTTCCGGCGAGAAGACATGCGCGACATTCATGAGTTCGAACGTAACACTGAGGCCGGCCTGCTTGAGCATGTTGCTGGAGTAAACACCTTCTTCCAACGCGACGGCAGGGTCCTCCTGGCCGTGGGTGATGAGGATTTCGACGCCGGCCTGTTTTTCATGCTCCAGCTGGCGCTCGGTGATGGTGTTCTTGATGATGTATCCGCCGTGTGCGCAGTAGCCGGCGATGCGATCCGGATAGAAGGCCGCGGTGATATGCGCTAGCGCCGCCCCCTGAGAGAAGCCGACCAACCAGAACTTGTCTGCTCTAACCGGATAGCGTTTGGCCGCGTCATCCGCGCAGCGAATGATCCACTGAGCCGCTAACGGAACGGATGCAGGATCTTCTTGGTAATTCTCCATTTCGCGCAAATGCGAAAAGCCCTTGCCGTCGGAATCAGCGGCGGGGTAGGAAGCCTCGGGGACAATGAAGATCAGGTCGCTCGTACCGATGTAGTTTGCCGCTTCAGCGAAACTCTCCGGGGACAAACCATAGCCGTGCAGCAGCACGACGAGCGCGTAGCGGTGGGAGGGATCATAGTCTTCGGGCAGCAGCACAACGTATCTGCCGAAGCGTTCCTGCGGGATCACATGCGAGGTGTAGCCCGCACTCTTGAGCCGCGCGTTAGTGGCCATTTTGTTCAGCGCACGAGTAAACTGTTCTTCCGCCCGGAGCACAGCAAGATCGGGATCGGTGAGGGCGTGCGTGGAGTCGCTCCAGCCGGCTTCGGCAGAGCGGGAGATGGTGTGCAACGCTTCGACCTTGCGGTTGTCAAGCGCGTAGCAGCAGGCAAGGTTGTAGAGCGAGATCGCATCGGTCGGATCGGCCTCGGCCCATTTCTCATAGTACTCGATGGCGCGGGCGCGATTGCCTTCCATGAGCGCGTCCCAGGCGATCTGCTTATAGCTCTTAGGAGCGGCATGAGCAAGGGAGTCAGCCATGAGAATCCCAGAGAATAAGATGAAGGTCAGCAGTCGTATTGCCTTTGGAAGGATCGTGCTCATGCCTTGCTCCGCTTTTTCCACCATTTCTTGAGTCGCGCTCCGATTTCGCTTTCCTTCCCCTGATCGCTCGGATCATAAAAGGTCGATTGTTGATAGGGCGGCGGCAGGTTCTCGGATTCGACGAAGTGGCCGGGATGGTCATGAGGATAAACATAACCTTCCCCGTAGCCTTCACTCTTCATCAGACCCGTGACGGGATTGCGCAAATGAATGGGCACGGGAGCGGGGAAGGACTCGTTTTCCACGGCTTCCATTGCATTATTGATGGCCATGTACGCACGATTGGACTTCGGCGAGGAGGCCAGATAGGTTGTTACTTGCGAGAGGATGATGCGGGCTTCGGGCATGCCGATCAGGTGAACCGCCTGCATTCCCGCGGTGGCCAGTACAAGCCCGTTCGGATTGGCATTGCCGATATCTTCGCTGGCAAGAATCACAAGCCGACGAGCCACAAACATGGGATCCTCGCCGGCAGACAGCATCCGCGCGAGATAATACACGGCGGCATCAGGATCGGACGCGCGTACGGATTTGATAAACGCGCTGATCGTGTCATAGTGCGAGTCCCCTTTCTTGTCGTAGACCGGCATGCGCTTGAGCACGCCGCGCTCAATCAACTTCCGGTCAATCAGAATCCGCTGTTGCCCGGTTCCTTTCTCAGGCGAAGGGGAGATGCTCACGGCTAATTCAAGCGCGTTGTACAAAGCCCGCGCATCACCGCCGGAGAGCGCAAGCAAAGCCGCTTCGCCTTCGGGAGGTACGTTGATGTCAAGGTTCCGCAGCTTTTCATCGGATGTCAGCGCGCGCTTCAGAAGAATGCGGAGGTGCTCCGCCGTCAGCGGCTGAAAGCGCAGCACTCGCGCACGGGAAAGCAGGGGCGAGATCACCTCAAAGGACGGATTTTCCGTGGTTGCTCCGAGCAGTGTGACCGTCCCGTCTTCAACGGCGTGCAGCAGCGCATCTTGCTGAGCTTTGCTCCAGCGGTGGATTTCATCCACGAACAGCAGTGTACGGCCGCCGGATGCTCTTGTGCGGCGGGCGCGGTCGAGAATCTTGCGCAGTTCGGGAACGCCGGTGGTGACCGCGGAGACCTGCACGAACTCATAGTTCAGAGTGCGGGCAAGGATTCTCGCGAGTGTCGTCTTTCCGGTGCCGGGATCACCCCAAAAGATCAGCGACGGAAGCGTCCCGCTCTCGATCAGCGCTGACAACACGGCGCCTTCGCCGAGCAAATGCTCTTGACCGGCGAATTCAGCCAGCGTTTGCGGCCGCATGCGCTCGGCCAGCGGGGCATCGGAGGAGCGGGAGGGGCTGTCAAAAAGTTCCTTGGTCATGCCTGCAATCTAATGCACATTTGTTTAAAATGCAAGAGGCGACTCTTTGGCCGCCCCCACAAATGTCATTGGCAAAATTGGCTACTTGATGAATATGAGCTTTTGAGTTCGCGTGACTTCACCCGCCCTGAGTCGAGCGAAATAGATGTCGGCGGCGAATGCAGAACCGTCGAAGTTCAGGTCATGATTGCCCGCAGATAGCATGCCATCAAACAGCGTGGCAATTTCTCGTCCGGTTAGATTGTAAACGACAAGCGAAACGCGTGACTCGCGCTGAATGGAAAAGGAAATTGTCGTCGCCGGGTTGAAGGGGTTAGGATAGGCTGCGAGGGAAATGGACGACGGAAACGAGCCGACGTCGCGCGCCTCGCCGCAATCCGCAAGCATCACCGGAATGATGTAGGGGCCGCCGGTCGCATTGAAGTCAACCCGGAGCGCGCTGGCGTAATCCTGACCGGGAATGGTGATGAACTCGGCCAATGCCGTCACAGTAATTTCGAGGGTGGCATCCGGCTCGACATCGCTTGACGAGGGCGCAACGGTCAACCAGTCACTGGTATCCGTGATGGTGAACGTCAGAGGGCATTCTCCGCTGGGATTAGTGATCTGGAAGTGCATCGTTACATCCTGACCGTAGAAGCAATCGGACATGGACGTGACGCTGAACTCGGCGTCGGGCTCAAGCAGCTCCAAATCCAGGACTACATTTGCGTTGTGAATGAGTATTCCGACGGTGCTGTCGCAGGATTGAGAACTGCCGAAGGAGATAAAATGGACGCCGTTGGGAAGAAATACTTCGTAGCGGCCGGTGCTGTCGGCAAACGTGGTGTCCGTCATTCCCTGCCGCCAGACAAATGCGTTGGGAAGGGGCGCGTGGCTCACATGCGAGAGGAGTTGCCCCGAGAGCGAATAGGATTGAGAGTAGACCGACGAAACGGTAAGGAAAAGAGTCAGGCAGACGATGATGTGCTTCACAGTTCCCTCCTTGGGATGCCCGTAATGTACGGCAAGGGCGCGGGAAAAGCAAGAGGCGGCCAAGGGCCGCCCTAAAGACATTTGATGGACATGGCCCGACATGCGTCGAGGTCTTCGACAAGCCATGTCCCTACTCTGACTCGGGTTTCGAGCTTCGCGTTTTCTTACTTTCCTTTTGCTCATACACTTTCTTGATCATGCGATCGAGAAATGTGTCGGGAGCCTTGAGCACGTCGGGCGTGACGCGCAGCGAGGTCGAACCGGCGAGTTTCATGCCGTACTCATAGTTGGCAAACATCTGAGTCAACTGCTCGCCGAGTTGTACAGGATCGGAACTCAATTGCTCACGGATCCAAGTGCGCGACTCCTTGGGAATCTCCAGTACGAGGCCGGTGCGCTCAAGAAACTTGCGCTGAAACATGTTGATCGCATCGTCGCCGAGCAGATCGGCGGCGGATTGTTCCGGATGCAGAATCAAGTCGCGCGTAACATTCAACTCACGCAACCCGGACGTCGGCAGGAGTTTTTCGAACCGGATCAGCGACTTTTCAACGACGGATTGCAGACCGCGTGCGCCGATGCCCTGCTTGTACGCACGGTGCGCGATCTCTTTCAGCGCATCATCCTGAAACGACAGGTTGATGTTGTAGGCGTTGAAGTCGCGCAGCTTGCCCTGTACAACCGCCGAGTGTTTGTTCTTGAGCACGTCAAAGAGCGCGCCTTCCGAAAGTTCCGTGAGTTGGGCGATCACCGGGAGACGGCCGACGAATTCGGATTCGAAACCATATTCGATCAGATCCGTGGTGGTCACGCGCTTGAGGACAGCTTCATCGGCCGGAGGGATATCCACATCGCGTTTGAAGCCCATGGACCCTTTCGCCAGACGGCGGCGAATAATGTCCGCCAGACCGCTGAAGGCGCCGGAGACGATGAACAGCATGTTGCGCGTGGAGACTTTCTTGCGCTCAGCCTTGCCCGTACGCTGCGTTTCCATCACGGCTTCCATCTGCGAGGCAAGATCATGCGGCGTGCGCAGATCCACATCGGTATCTTCCATCAGCTTCAGCAGCGCGCGCTGCACGCCGGTACGCGAGACGTCCGGGCCGCTCCACGAGGAACCGGAGGACGCGATCTTGTCAATTTCGTCCACGTAGATGATGCCGTACTCCGCCAGCTTCACGTCGCCCTTGGCTTCGCGCACCAGATCCCGAATCAGATCTTCGACATCGCCGCCGACGTAACCAGTCTCGGAAAACT
>CAYJKM010000066.1:0-7854 GCA_964370805.1 uncultured Alphaproteobacteria bacterium
CTGTGGATGACTTCGGTCGCCGGCTCGTTACGTCGGCCCGTCAAAACCTGACCCAGAAGATCAAGGAAATCGAGAAGGAGAACACGTACAAAGAATTCTCCACCCGCATCGGTGAAGTGATATCCGGCGAGATCCACCAGATCAATCGTCGCGAAATCCGTGTCAATCTCGACCGCCACGATGCGATCCTGCCCAAAGCGGAACAGATCTACAACGAGAAATACGTGCGCGGCAAAGCGATTCGCGCCATGATCAAAGAAGTGAATCGCACGACCAAGGAACCGGAAATCGTGCTGTCGCGTGCCGATGCCGCCTTTGTTCGCCGTCTGTTCGAATTGGAAGTGCCGGAGATCTTTGACAATATCATCGAAATCAAGTCCATTGCCCGCGAACCCGGTGATCGCACCAAGATTGCCGTCATGAGCCACGACAAGCGCATTGATCCCGTCGGTGCCTGCGTGGGCATGAAGGGCGTTCGCATTCAGGCGGTCGTGCGCGAACTCAATAACGAGAAGATTGACATCGTGCATTGGAACCCCGATGCCGAAATCTTTATCAAGCGCGCTATGGCTCCGGTGACTCCGCTGCTTGTCATGGTGGACGAAGAGTCGAAGTCGGCTACGGCCGTCGTCCCCGACGATCAAATTCAATTTGCGATCGGCCGTCGCGGCCAGAACGTCCGCCTGGCTTCCCAGCTGACCGGCTATCAGATCGAGCCGATCAAGGAGTCGGAGTATCTGGCTCCCGAAGAACTGCTCGTCAGCGAAGTCGAAGAACTTGAGGACGAACTCAAAGAGAAGCTGGCCACCGCCGGCTATGACACGGCCGAATCCGTACTCGACTCCGGTCGCGACGTCCTGTTGGAAACGGAAGGGCTGTCTGAAGCTGATGTGGATCGGATCCTGCAAGTCCTGAATATGTATTACACGGAATCTGAGGCGGATCGCGCCGAAGAACCGAGCGCGCCTGCGCCGTCCGACGCACATGCCGAGTCTTCGGGCAACAACGATGATGCCGAAGCTTCGACCGAACGCAACCGTTCTGAAGGTTAAGAGGTTTCTACTCAGTGGCCGCTGAAAAAGCCAAGAAGATCTATCAAGTCGCCAAAGAGCTGAACGTCGCGACGCCGGCGATCGTCGATTATCTCGAGGATCGCGGCTTTGCTGTGCCGAAAGGGCACATGTCGCAGCTGACTGAGGAGATGTACACCGAGATCATCAAGCGCTTTGATCCGGCTCGCTGGCAGCGGCAAATCGAGGATGAAACCCGCGCCGTCGAAGATGCACGCCGCGCCGAAGCCGATCGCGCGCGCACCGAGCAATCCCTGAAGATTCTTGATGACCTTGCTAATCAAGCGCAGGCTGCCGAGACGCTTGTTCAACAAGTGGAAGAGCAAAAGGCAACGCGGCGCAAAAAAGATCAGCAGGTCGTGGATGAGCAGGAAGCGGCTCGTCTCGCCGACGAAAAGAAGAAGCAGGAGGAAGAAGAACGCCGCCTTGCCGATGAGAAGCGTGCCGCCGAGGAAGCTGAGCGCGTCCGTCTCATCGCCGAAGACAACGCACGCCGCGAAGCGGAGCGCCGCGAGACTGAGCAGAAACGCAAGGAAGAAGCGGCCGCTCGTCGCAAACGAGAACCGGAACAACGTCAGCGTTCTGATCATCGCCCGCGTCCGCAGACCGGCGAACGTGCCCCCCGGCCCGCCGGAGAACGTCCTGCGCGTCCGGCCGGGGAGCGCCCTGCCCGACCGGCGGGGGAACGTGGTCCGCGCCCGGCTCCCACGGGAGATCGCGGCGCTGCGCCGCCCTCAGCTCGTCAACCTGCAGGAGCAGCGGGCAAGCCGAAGGAAGGCGCTGTCCCGGTTCATAAGCGCCGTCCCACGAAAGAAGATATTGAGCAGCTTGAGAAGCAGAAAAAGCTTCTGGCTGCACAGAAGGCGGAAAAGTATCGTAAGGCGATTATCTCCGGCGAACAGGAAGCCATTGCCCGCCGCAAGCAGCGCCGTCGTCGCGTGGATCAGAAGGAAGTGTCCGCGGCCATCAAGCAGACTCTGGCGTCCATGGATGCCGGAAAGAAAAAACACCGCCGCCGCGAACGTGAGGTGGAGATCGGAACCGAGGACACGGATAGATTGCGCCTGACGGAATTCGTCACCACCCAGGAACTCGCCAACCTCATGGGGGTTGAGGTCAACGAAGTCATCGGCAAATTCTTGAGCATGGGCAAGCTCGTTTCCATCAATCAGCGCTTGGAGAAGGATCTCATCGAGCTGATTGCCGACGAGTTTGGTTTCAGAGTTGACTTTGTCGCCGACGTCGAAGAAGAAGAGCTTGAGGAGACGGAAGAAGAGCGTCCAGAAGATCTCGTCCCACGCTCGCCGGTGATTACGGTCATGGGTCACGTCGATCATGGCAAGACGTCGTTGCTGGACTTTCTGCGCAAGACGTCAGTTGTCTCCGGTGAGCACGGCGGCATCACGCAGCATATCGGCGCCTATGAAGTGAAGTACAACGGGCGCTCGATTACGTTCCTGGACACTCCCGGCCATGAGGCCTTTACCGCCATGCGTGCGCGCGGCGCGCAAATCACGGACATTGTGATTCTCGTCGTGGCCGCCGACGATCAGGTGCGGCCGCAAACCGTGGAAGCGATCAACCACGCGCAATCGGCCGGTGTTCCGATTGTCGTGGCCATCAACAAGATTGACAAGGCGAATGCCGATCCCGAACGCGTCCGCCAGCAGCTGGCCGAGCAGAATGTGCTGGTCGAGCAGTGGGGCGGCAAAGTGCAGTCGGCCGAGATCTCCGCAAAGTTCGGCCAAGGGATTGACGAGCTGCTTGAGGAACTGCTGCTGGCCTCTGATGTGCTTGAGCTGAAGGCCAATCCCCAACGCACTGCGCGCGCCACGGTGGTCGAGACGCGTTTGGAAAAAGGTCGCGGCATCATCGCCACCTTGGTCATTACCTCTGGAACCCTGCGGGTCGGTGATAATTTCATCGCTGGTCAGCAATACGGCAAGGTCCGCGCGCTCTTGAATGAACGTGGTGAGAATGTTCCGCAGGCCGCTCCCGGTCAACCGGTGCAAGTAATCGGTTTCTCGGGCGCGCCTCAAGCCGGTGATACATTTGTGGTCTTTGAAAGCGAGCGTGAGGTGAAGGAAATCGCCATGCGTCGCCAGCTCTTGCAGCGCGAACAGACGTTTCGTCAGATTCGCATGCTGAGTCTCGATCAAATCTCGCAGCGCATTCGCGAGGGCGGCCTGCGCGAGCTTTCGTTGATCGTCAAAGGTGACGCGGACGGCTCCGTAGAAGCCATCTGCGATACGCTCCAGCGCCTTTCCACCGGCGAAGTGGCGGTCAAGATTGTGCACCGCGGCGTTGGCGCCATTTCCGAGAGTGACGTGCTCCTCGCCTCCGCGACGGGCGCGATCATCCTCGGCTTCCACGTTCATCCCAACATCAAGGCGCGTGACTTGGCCACTCGCGAGCAGGTGGACATTCGCGTGTACCGCGTCATTTACGAGATGGAAGACGACATTCGCGCCGCCCTTGAAGGGATGTTGGCGCCCGATACGCGCGAAGACGTCGTCGGTCTCGTGGAAATCCGCGAGTTGTTCACCATTCCCAAAGTCGGTACGATCTGCGGCAGTTATGTCGTCTCCGGAAAAATCACTCGCACCAGCCAAGTTCGCTTGCTGCGCGAAGGTCGAGAGATTTGGCGCGGCAAGCTGGCGTCACTGCGGCGGTTCAAGGACGACGTCAGGGAAGTGCGCAACGGCATGGATTGCGGTATCGGCCTGGACGGCGCGAATGATATTCATGTCGGGGATACGCTCGAAGTCTTTGAAATCGTCGAGGTCAAGCGCAAGCTCGAACAAGCGTCGGCATGAAGTCTTGCCTGGGGCTCCTGACCGTGGAGCTTCATCTTGCCGATAGTCATTCGTTGAAAGAGCGCCGCAGCGTGATGAATTCACTCAAAGAGCGCATCCGCAGCCGTTTCAATGTCTCCGTGGCGGAAGCGGATTTCGGCGACGTCTGGCAGCGCGGCGGCTTGATTATCTCTGGCGCAGGCGCGTCGGCAAGCACCGTCGAACAGGCCCTGCGCAATGTGCTTGAGTTTATTGACGGCGATCCGCGCGTGCAAGTCATTGCCCCGCAGATTCGCTTCTACGAATAGGAATTCGGATGCCGCACGGAGCCAAAGGTAATCGTCCCCTGCGAGTGGCGGCGGAGATCAAGCGCGATCTGCCCGAGCTGCTCCGCAAGCATGTGACGCTTCCGGATGGTGTGCTGGTCAGCATCATTGACGTGGAAGTCACGGCGGACCTAAGCATCGCCAAGATATATTTCAGCGTGCTGGGTAAGCACGAAGAGCGCACGGCACAGTATGTTCAGACAGCGCTGAATCGCAAGCGCGGAGTATTGCGCACGGAAATCGCCAAACGTCTCGTCATGCGCCAGCATCCGGAGCTGACGTTTGCTCACGATGAGACGTCGGCGCGCGCGGCCAGAATTGAACTGCTCCTGAACCAGATTCAGAAAGAGCCCCGCCCGGAGCGGAGCGGGGAAGAGGAGTGACTCTTCGTGCCGCAGATGTCGAGGAGTTCCGACGGGCGGTCAATGGCCGGCGTGTGCTGGTTTCCACGCATGTGCATCCGGACCCCGATGCGATCGGTTCTTCGCTCGCCATGCGGGATATTCTGCTGCGGTTAGACTCGGAACCGCACGTCATCCTCGCTGATCCGTTTCCGCCCCGCATGCAGTGGCTGCCCGGTGCCGAGACGATTGTAACTCTGCCGGCCGCTGATGCGCAGAATTCGTATGCCGTGGCGGCGATTGTGGATGCGGCAAACCGCTCCCGGATTGGCGACGTGGAGAAACTCTTGATGACGGACGCTGTCGTTGTCAACTTCGACCACCACATCTCGAACGATAACTTCGGCAGCATCAACTTTGTGGATGTGAGTTGCTCGGCGACCGCCGAACTTCTCTATGACCTCTGCCGAAAGCTGAAGCTCGAGATTACGCCCGAGCTGGCGACGAATCTCTATGCGGGACTTCTGACGGATACCGGTCGATTCCGGTATTCGAACACGAGTTCGCGGTCCCTTGAAGTCGCCGCCGATCTGATGCGCTCGGGCGCCAACGTGACCGAGATTACCAATCGGCTTTACTATGACTTGCCGGAGCAGGATCTGCGCTCGATTGGCGCGATCTACTCCTCGCTGACAATGTACGGTGACGGCAAGATCAGCACTTTACTCGTCCGCCTCGAACAGCTCGTGGAAGACCCGGACAGCGTTGTTGACTTGGCCTTGTCCATCCGCGGTGTAGAGATTGCAGCAATGCTCAGTGAAGCTCACGACGGCAAGATTCGCGTCTCCCTTCGCTCTCGAAACTTCGTCAATGTGTCGGCCATCGCCCAGTCGTTTGGCGGCGGCGGACACGAAAAGGCAGCTGGTTTTCGGATGAAGGGAACACTTGAAAGTGTTCGCGAACGCATCCTGCCCGCGTTGCTTGAGGCGGTTCACGTGGCCGTTCCGAATCCGGTTAAAGTCGGAGTCTGAAATCGTCCGGCCTCATCCTCTCAGTTCATAAGCCGATTGGCTGTACGTCCTTCGACGTCGTTCACATGCTGCGGCGCCGGCTGGGTTGGAAGTCGGTCGGCCACGCGGGGACGTTGGACCCTTCCGCGAGCGGTGTGTTGTTGATCCTCTGCGGCAGTGCGACTCGTCGCACCGAAGAATTTATGGATCTGCCTAAGGAATACCGCGCGCGTATTCGCTTCGGCTTCACGACCACGACGGACGATTTTGAAGGCGACGTCATCGAGAGCCATCCGGTTGAAGGTTGGGATGAGCGACGTGTCGTGGATGAATTACGTGCGCTTGCGCAGTTGACGGAGCAGATTCCACCGACTGTTTCCGCGGTAAAAGTGGGCGGGCGGCGAGCCTACAAGACGGCCCGCTCCGGGCAGCAAGTTCAGCTCGCGGCCCACGCCATTTCCATTTATGAGGCAGAGTTGCTCACTCAAAGAGCACCCGAGATCGAAGTTCTGATCCGCTGTTCGCGCGGAACGTACATCCGTTCGATCGCCCGCGACCTGGGCGGACGGCTCGGCTGGGGCGGAGCACTCGCCGGCCTCATCCGTACGGCCGTCGGGCCCTACCGCCTCGAATGTGCGTTGTCGCTACACCAAGTCTTCAAACGATCCAGCGAATTCTCCGGCCACTGATGGACATCTTTCGCGGCTCCTGGTCCAATTTCACGGATGTGCGTGACTCCGTAATCACGGTGGGGATGTTTGACGGTGTTCATCAGGGTCACCGGGCCATCCTCCAGCGCGTGGTCGAATCCGCCCAACAGCAAAGTCTGCGCAGCGCTCTCATTACCTTTGATTCGCACCCCCGCGATGTCGTGCATGACGGCTCAGCGACCGTCCCCCTGCTGACCACGACTGAGGAGAAGCTCGAGCTGCTGAAGGAGACTGGGCTGAATCTCGTCATGGTCATACACTTTGACCATTCGCTCTCGCATCTCTCGCCCACGGATTTCGTGCAGATTATCCTGAAAGGCCGCGTGGGCATGCGCCGCATCGTAATCGGTTACAATCATGCCTTCGGCAAGAATCGCACCGGTGATCGCGAAACCCTGATTGCCATGTCCCGCACTATCGGCTTCTCCGTTGAAGTCGTGAATCCGGTGCGCGTCAACGAGCAGATTATCAGTTCGAGTTTTCTTCGCGGTCTCGTGTCGCAAGGGCTCGTTGCCGAGGCGGCGCTCGGCCTCGGGCGCTATTATAGCGTGCGTGGTCTGGTCGTGCATGGCTTCGGCCGCGGCAAGCGCTTGAACTGCCCCACGGCGAATCTTGGCCTGATTCGCCCTGAAAAGCTCAGCCCCCACGACGGGATCTATGCCGGCCTGGCCAGACTCGGTGCCGAGACGTTTCCGGCCGCCATTTCGATTGGCTACAACCCGACGTTCGCCGAAGGCAAACATTCGCTTGAAGCGCACCTCATCAATTTCGACCGCGATATTTACGGCGAGGAGTTGGAGATTCAATTCGTCGAGCGCATTCGCAGCGAAAGGAAATTCTCCTCCGAAACCGAACTGTCGGCACAGATCCACCACGACGTCGAAGTCGCCGCCGGCATTCTGACCGAGCGCGGTCTGTCGCGCGCCGTGCCCTGATACCTTGCATCTCATCAAAAAGTAAGAATAGAAGACAACGGAAACGAGAAGGAACATGTCCGTCAACTTAGGAGACCGCCGGTCGCTGATCGAACAATACGCCCGGCACGAAGGAGACACCGGTAGCCCGGAAGTTCAAGTGGCGCTGCTTTCCGCGCGCATCAATCACTTGACCGAGCACCTCAAAACGCACAAGAAAGACAAGCACTCGCGTCGCGGCCTGATGCTGCTCGTCGGGCAGCGCCGTCGGCTCTTGAATTTCTTGTCACGCAAAGACATCACGCGCTACCGCACGCTGGTTGATGCCTTAAATCTGCGGCGCTAACCACGAACGGAGCACAAAAATGATTCATAAGAAATCCATCGAGCTGGGGGGCATCACCCTCGAACTCGAAACCGGCCGCGTCGCCAAGCAAGCGGATGGCGCGTGTTGGCTCAAGTACGGCGATACGATCGTCCTGGCCACGGTGGTGGGAAATCTCGATGCCGAAAACGACCTCGATTTTCTCCCCCTGAGTGTGGACTACCGCGAAAAGCTGTATTCGGTCGGCCGCATTCCCGGCGGCTTCTTCAAGCGCGAAGGACGCCCGTCCGAAAAGGAAATTCTCTCGGCGCGGCTCACCGACCGCCCCTTGCGTCCTCTCTTTCCTGATGGCTTTCATAAGGA
>CAYJKM010000067.1:0-7290 GCA_964370805.1 uncultured Alphaproteobacteria bacterium
ATTCACACGTTTGATTCGAGAAATCACCATTGCATCACGTTTGGGCGGATCCAACCCGGAAGCGAATCCGAGACTGCGTTCGGCAGTAGATGCAGCCAAAGCGGCCAACATGCCGGCGGACAACATTGATCGGGCGATCAAAAAGGGTGCGGGCGAGTTGGAAGGGCAGATCTATGAAGAAGTCGTCTATGAAGGGTACGGCCCGGGGGGAGTGGCGATTCTGGTCGAGTGTGTGACGGACAACAAGAACCGCACAGTCGGTGAAGTTCGGCATACGTTCTCCAAACGCAACGGCTCGATGGCTGAAGCCGGAGCAGTGGCGTGGATGTTTGATCGCAAGGGCGTGCTGACGATGGAAGGCGATCAGGGCGACTAAGACGAGATCATGGATTTTGCGCTTGTTGCCGGGGCCGAAGACGTGCGGGTAGATGAAACCTTGTGGGAAGTGTTCACGACTCCGGATGCATTATACAAAGTCAAAGGCGGGATCGAATCGAAAGGCAAGACCGTGAGTTCGGCGGCCATTTCGTTTGTCCCGAAGAACACGATCAAAGTTGAAACGGACAACGCGAAAACACTGCTCAATCTGATTGACGCGCTCGAAGAGCTTGACGACACGCAGCATGTTTACGCGAATTTTGAGATGGATGACGCCGTGATGG
This sequence comes from uncultured Alphaproteobacteria bacterium, assembly GCA_964370805.1. Taxonomy (GTDB): domain Bacteria; phylum Electryoneota; class RPQS01; order RPQS01; family RPQS01; genus CAYJKM01. The sequence goes on from CAYJKM010000067.1 coordinate 663, forward strand.
AAGCCGTTCGTTAGGACGGCGGACATGTCAGACAACGACGAAATCGTGCTGGGGGTTGATCCGGGCCTGGGCACTACGGGATGGGGGGTTATCCGGTCGAACGGTGGAAGATTTACGTACGTTGATTCAGGCAGAATCTCGACCAAGCCGTCTGAGCCAATTGGAAGAAGATTAGACGGTCTCTTTCGTGAACTTCAGCGCCTTGCCATCCAGCACGGAGTCACTCAATGCGCCGTGGAGAGTGGATTCGTGGGGAAGAACCCGATGTCCGCGTTGAAGCTTGGGCAGGCGCGCGCGGCGGCGGTGTTAGCGGCAGAACTCAGAGAAATTCCGGTACATGATCTAGCGCCGCGCGAAGTGAAGCTGGCCGTCACGGGACGCGGGTCGGCAACGAAGAGTCAAGTGAGTTTCATGGTGTCCCGCTTGTTGGGACTGCAATTTGATGCAGGGGAGGAAGATATTTCGGACGCATTGGCGGCGGCTCTTTGCATTGCGATGCGGCGGTTTTCCCGCGTGGGAGTGCCGATTCGATGATGGACTTTGTGGAGGGGGTTTTGGTTTCGAAATCACCTTCGAATGCAGTGGTGAAGAGTGGGGGCATCGGCATCCGCGGGATTATCTCCCTGAACACGTACGATGATTTGCCGTCTCTCAATGCGCAAGTCAAGTTGTGGACATTCTTGCAGATTCGAGAGGAAGAGCTAACGGTTTTCGCATTCTCGACGCAGGAAGAACGGTGGCTATTTCGACATTTGATTTCGGTGAATGGGATCGGGCCGCGATTGGCGATCACGATGCTGTCGGCAGCAAAGCCGGACGTCCTGCGCCGCTCGATTGCGGATGGCGACAGCGACCGTTTGAAGACGATCCCGAAAATCGGGACGAAGATCGCCGAACGAATCGTACTTGAGCTGAGGAAAAAGCTCGGCGAAGAGCTGCCCGAGTTCGCGACCGCGCCGGTGGCGGGACCGGCAGGTGAAATTCGTTCAGCCGTCGATGCGCTCAACGCGCTGGGATTTACTCGAGCCGAAGCCGAAAAGGCGGTCGAGAGCGCTCGCAAGCGCGGGGCGACAAGCGTGGAGGAACTGGTTAAACTTTCGCTTAGGACAGGTTAATGCCGCGCATCGTTGAGCCTCAGCGACACGAAGAAGACACCGATTTAGAGCTATCTTTACGGCCCACGACGTTCGATGATTTTGTCGGACAGCCGAAGACGAAAGAGCAGCTTTCAATCTTCCTGCAGGCGGCGCGCAATCGCGGTGAAGCGCTGGACCACGTGCTCTTATACGGGCCGCCGGGATTGGGCAAGACGACGCTCGCGCACCTGGTGGCGCGCGAGATGGGCGCAAACATTCGGGTCACAACCGGACCTGTCCTGGAGCGGCCGGCCGATCTGGCCGGATTGTTGACCAATCTTCAGCCGCGAGATATTCTGTTCATTGACGAAATTCACCGCCTGAACGCCACGGTGGAAGAGTATCTCTATCCGGCGATGGAAGATTACAAGCTGGACATACTCATTGACAAAGGTGCGGCAGCGCGTTCGGTGCAACTGACTTTGCCGCATTACACATTGGTGGGCGCGACCACGCGGGCCGGCTTGCTTACCGGCGCGATGCGTTCGCGGTTTGGCGTCACGCTGCGGCTGGACTATTACGATCCTGAGGAGCTGGCGCAAATCCTGCGGCGCTCGGCGAAGCTGCTGGGCGTTTCATGTGACGAGGAGGGGATCGCCGAGATCTCTATGCGTTCACGCGGGACTCCGCGGGTCGCCAATCGGCTGCTGAGACGGATTCGCGACGTGGCCCAAGTGCGCGGCGACGGCAGAATCACCGCAAATCTGGCGCGGCACGCGCTGCAACTCTTGGAAATAGACGAACACGGTCTGGATGATTTAGATAAGCGGCTGATGTCCGCGCTGCTGGAGAAATTTCGCGGCGGCCCGGTGGGACTGGGTACGCTCGCGGTTACGGTGGGTGAAGATGAGGGCACGCTGGAGGAGATCTGCGAACCCTATCTGATCCGGCAGGGATTCATTATGCGGACGCCGCGAGGCCGGATGGCGACCGAATTTGCGTATGAGCATTTCGGCTTGGCCAAGCCCGCGGAATATCAGGCCAGACTGCTTTAGCATATTCAAGTGCCGGGGGGATTCCGGCGGGGCGGTTCGTCGAGAACGGTTTACAAACGGAGTGGGAAACATAAGCATGCCAGTTACATCGGCCGTATATCAGCCGCGAGGAGTCCAGACTACACCGCGGCTGTCGGATTTCAAATATGCCTTGCCGGATAAGCTAATCGCGCAGGAGCCGCTGGCGAAGCGTGATCTGTCACGCATGTTGGTGGTGGATCGCGACAGCCGCACATTCCGGGACGAGAAGTTTACGGATATCGTGAGCTACCTCGAATCCGGCGACTGCCTGGTCGTGAATGAAACCAAAGTGTTTCCGGCTCGTCTGAAGGGATATAAGGAGAAGACCGAAGCGGAGATCGAGGTCTTTCTGCTCCGTCGTTTGACGGAAGAGTTGTGGGAAGTGCTCGTGAAGCCGGCGCGCAAGGTGCGGACCGGCAACACGATCATGATCGGTGACGAGATCACGTGCGAAGTCATTGACAATACGACATCGGGCGGGCGCGTGGTCCGGTTTCACTACGAAGGTGACTTCAGTCAATTGGTTGAGAAATACGGACAGCCGCCGCTGCCCCCCTATATTCGTCGCGAGCCGCGCGCGGATGATCGCGAGCGCTATCAAACGATTTTCGCTAAGATCTCCGGCGCGGTGGCCGCGCCTACGGCAGGCATGCATTTCACCGAGGAGCTGGTCAAGAAGGCAGCTCGAAAAGGCGTTGATGTGGTTCCGATTGTCCTGCATGTCGGACTGGGGACGTTTCGTCCCGTGCAAGTGGAAGATCTGTCGCGGCACCGGATGGATTCCGAGTATTACGAAGTCAATCAGCACGCTGTAGATCGGATCAACGGCGCGATCGAGCGCGGCAAGCGGGTCATCGCGGTCGGGACAAGCGTCACGCGGACGTTGGAAACAGTCGCTAATTTCGGCGGCGGAGTCAAGCAGGCGCGGGGGTGGACCGATAAGTTCATCTATCCGCCGTATCACTTCAAGGTTGTGGACCGGCTGATTACCAATTTTCATCTGCCCGGATCGACGCTGTTGATGCTGGTTTCCGCGTTTGCCGATCAGGAACTTATCATGAAAGCGTATCGCCATGCCATCAAGGAGAAGTACCGCTTCTACAGCTACGGCGATGCGATGTTGATTATTTGACGTTTGCTCTGCTCATGCCCGCGGCAGGCGGCGGGACGCGGTTAAGTTCGGACGTTCCAAAGGCGTTGATTGAATTAGCGGGTGCGCCGATGTTCGTACACGCCCTCCGTCCGTTCCTGGAGTTCGAGGAGTGCGTGGAAGCCGTGGTCGCCGCGCCGCGTGAATTCCTTCCCGAGTTCGAATCATCTCTTCACGGCTTGTCATTTGTATGTCCTGTACGAGTTGTTGCCGGGGGGATGACGCGGCAGGAGTCGGTGGGGCTGGCGCTCACAGCGCTGAGCTTAGAATCGCAGGCTGTGCTGGTACATGACGCGGCCCGTCCACTCGTGCAGAGTGACCTCATCAAACGAGTCCTGGCCGCGCTTACTGACACGGCAGCGGCCGTGCCCGGACTGCCGATCAGCGACACGATCAAGCGAGCATCCGGCAAACCGCCGACGATCAGTGCAACGATGGACCGGCGCGATCTGTACACCGTACAGACACCGCAGGGGATGCAGCGGGCGATTGCCGAAGCAGCCTACCGGAAATTGGCCGCTGATGCGTTTGAGGGCACGGACGATGTATCGCTCATCGAACATTTCCATCTTGGTGAGGTTCGGTTAGTCGAAGGCGATCCGCGCAACATCAAGGTCACAACCATGAATGACTTGCGTCGAGTGCAAGAGTTGCTCGCACTGCCACAACGAACGTAGGACCACATTCTCGATGCTGACGGCAAACTTAACTATCGCAGGGCTCAGGCAGGCGTTTCGCCACGAGCCCTGTTGTGCTCTCGGTGTGTGCTGATGAGTCTGCGAATCGGCATTGGCGTGGACGCACATCGCCGGGCGGAAGGCAGACCGTTGGTGCTGGGGGGAGTGCAGATTCCAGCGGACTTCGGTCTGGAAGCGCACTCCGACGGCGACGTCATCGCACACGCGATACTCGAAGCCTTGCTGGGGGCAGCGAATTTGGGGGATAAGGGCAAGTGGTTTCCGCCGACAGACCCACAATACAAAGGCATTCGATCTACCGCGCTATTGGAACAGGTGGCAACGGAACTGAAATTCCGCAATTACAGTATTGTCAACATCGACGTGAGTGTGATGTGTGAGGAGCCGCGGCTGGCACCTCATATTGAAGAGATGAAGCAAGAGTTGGCCATGGCATTGATGACGGACGCAGACCAGATCTCAATCAAGGGAACCACGCTGGAGCGAATGGGATTCACCGGACGCAAGGAAGGAATTGCCGCGTTGGCGGTTGCCATGCTCGAACTGAAGGACGTCCGATGAGCGTGCGGACGAGATATGCGCCGAGTCCGACCGGATACCTTCATGTCGGCGGCCTGCGGACGGCACTATACAACTATTTCTTCGCGAAGCAGCGCAGCGGGCGCTGCATTCTGAGAATCGAAGATACGGACCAGACGCGCAAGGTGGAAGGTGCCGTCGAAAACCTGATTGAGGTGTTTGACTGGCTGGGAATTCACTTTGACGAAGGCCCGCACCTTGGAGGAGCCTTCGGGCCGTACGTGCAATCGGAGCGGTTGGCGATCTATCGGGAGCATTTGAACAGTCTGGTGAGTGCCGGTCACGCCTACCCGTGTTTCTGCTCTGCTGAGCGTCTCGAGGAGATGCGCAAGCGACAGACTGAGAGCGGACACGTTCCCATGTACGATCGTCTCTGCCGCGGGCTTTCCAAGGGCGAGACTGAAGGACGGATTGCATCCGGCGAGCCGCACGTCTGGCGCATGGCAGTGCCGGACAATCGAACGGTGGCGGTCAACGACCTGATTCGCGGCGATGTCAGCTTTGAATCCAACACGATTGACGATCAGGTGCTGCTCAAGTCGGATGGCTTCCCCACGTATCACTTGGCGAACGTGATCGACGATTATTTGATGGAGATCACGCACGTTATTCGCGGAGAAGAATGGCTGCCATCCACACCCAAGCATATTCTGCTCTACGAGTTTTTCGGATGGCGAATGCCGCACTTTGCGCACTTGCCGCTGCTCTTGAATCCGGATCGAAGCAAGATGTCGAAGCGGTCGGGAGACGTAGCCGTCGAAGCCTACCGCAACAAGGGCTTTCTGCCGGCCGCGTTGATCAACTTCGTCGCGCTGCTGGGTTGGCATCCGAGCGATGACCGGGAGATCTTCTCATTGGACGACTTTGTGCACGAATTCTCGCTTGAGCGTGTCAACAAAGCCGGAGCCGTGTTTGACATCGCGAAATTGCGGTGGATGAACGCGGAGTATATCAAGGCTGAGGATGACGCGACACTGCTCGGACATCTTCGGCACGATGTGGCCGACTTGATTCGAGTGTACGGGGAAGAGCGCGTCTGCTTTGCAATGCAGACACTGCGCGGTGGGGCGGAAAGCTACGCGTCCTTGGCCGTGAAGATGCGGGAGACGTTTGCGCCTTTGCCGATGCCCGACCCGGAAGTAATGGAGATTCTCGACCGTGATGCGGCGCGCGCTCTGGTCGAAGATTTTGCCGGGCGCCTGGGCAATTGGCCGGAGACTCTTTGGACTGAGTTCGCTGCATTGGAAAACGAGTTTAAACAGACGGCGAACGCGGCGGGACAGATCCATGGCATGAAAGGCAAAGCGCTCTGGCAGACGCTGCGCGCGGCACTGACTCGCCAGCAGCACGGGCCAGAGTTGGCGAAACTGGTCGGCATTTGGGGGAAAGAGCGAGTGTTGGCCGAGCTCAGACATTCGCTGGAATTATCACGACAGTCCGTTTCGAAAGAGCAATGAGATCCGGGAGGGATGGCGGTTCATGAAGGTGATGGTGCTGTGCGGCGGAGCATCGGCGGAGCGCCTGGTGTCGTGGGCATCGGGTGACGCTGTGGCCGGATGGATCGTGGAAGCCGGACACGAGGTTGTAAAGTATGATCCGGAGCAGCCGGGGCGGCTTTTCAGAGCGGATGAGATGCTCGCTCCGGCCGAGATTGGGATTGCGGCACCACCACCCAAGAATCTGAATGGTTATCAACCGCGCACTGTACGCAATCTCTTGGATCAGATTGACGTCGTGAGGCCCGACCTTGTGTTTCCAATTCTTCATTCAGGCTATGGCGAAGATGGAACCCTGCAGGCACTGCTTGAATGGCTGAACCTGCCGTTTGCAGGCTCGGGATCGGTCGCGTGCGCGCTGGCGATGGACAAGCACATTGCCAAGGTGGTGATGGAGTCGGAAGGCGTACCCGTGCTGTCGGGCTTCGTCGTGGAGCGCCAGTACCTGAGCAAATACGCGGAGGAAATTGACGAGCAAATCCGCGAGATGCTGGAGTACCCGGTCGTGGTGAAACCGCTCAAAGGCGGTTCCACCGTTGGACTGAGCAAAGTG
>CAYJKM010000068.1:0-7139 GCA_964370805.1 uncultured Alphaproteobacteria bacterium
GAATACCGTCGCAAGCTTGATTCAGGCGAACCGAATAAGCTTGAGGGAAAGCTTGTTCTGGCCAGGACAATGGGTCGCACAAATGTCGCGCTGAATCCGGTGTATGAGTACTTCTTTGCACCGGGGACTGAACACGAGGTCGGTCTTGACATCGGAGTTGCCGTAGAATTCGTGCCAGCCTTCTCGCTGGGTCTCGAATCTACGACGCGGGTGGAATTCCCAAGAGACGAAGTGGAAATCGGCAGCTACGTTGGCCCTACCGTGTCCTTTGCCTCAGGACGGTGGTGGTACAGCATCGGAGTTGGCGCGGGGATTACGGATGACGCGGACAACGCCAAAGTGCGATTGCTCATGGGAGTCGGGTTGTGAGGACTTGGCTTGCACTTCCGGCGGTAATTTTGTTAATTGTGGCGGGTTGCGCAACGAAACATACCCCCCGATCGCATCAGCCCATGAGCGAAGGGGAGAAGTTGTATCGCGCGAACTGTCGATCGTGCCACGTGCTTCGCAATCCGGCCTCTTACACAGATGAGCAATGGCCGCCGTTGGTTACCCGTTACGGAGACCGCATCCATCTTCCGCCCGAATCTCAACAGAAGATTCTCGATTACCTTCTCAACGCCAATTAGATCCACGTTGAGCCACGTCTGGCGCGCATCCCGCATCCAACGGAGGAACACGCGCCCTTGAGTCGAGCCCCGGCTTTCATGCTGCTGGAGCAGCTTGATCTATTCTGCGTACCTCCCCCGCCGGTGCCGCTGATTGACCCGGCACAAAGCCGATCACGTCATGAGCCGAAGGGGAAAATCTACGATCTGGACGAATATTTTCGCACGATCAATCACGTTGTGTTCAAGAATACGCTGGTGCCGCCCGTGCTGCGCTGGTCGCGGAATCGATGGCAATACACGCTGGGATTGTGTGACACCAAACGCCGGGTTATTACCTTGAATACTTCGCTTGATGATGCGCGGGTTCCCGACGTGGTGGTCGCGTCCGTCATGCACCATGAGATGCTGCACCTGCACTTCGGAATCTCCGAAGGCCCGGACGGGCGCCGCCGCGTGCACACGCCGCAATTCCGTGCGGCGGAGAAACTGTTTCCCGGTTTTGCGGAATCCGAGAAATGGGTCGAGGAGAATTGGCCGTTGCGTGGCCGCCCGGCCAAGCGTCCGCGGCCGGTGACACAGAGTTTTCTGGCCTACCTGGCCTTGATGTACTCGTGATTTGCGGCCGCATCAGTCCGGATCAGCCATGTCATACAAAGCAGGATTGCGAAGGATCTCCTTGCGTTCCGCGGCGACTCCATTCAGTACCAGTTGGGTAAAGAACCGCACGCTCCGATCGAGCGACAGCGAAACCGAGCAATACTTCGTCAGCGAGAATTCCACGGCCCTTTGCACGGTGCTTGTGTCCAGATCGGGGCCGTCAACACGGATGATATAGTTGAGCCGGCGGATAATCTTCGGTGGTGTGTCACGACGCAATGCTTCGATTTCGATTTCAATTCTTGAAAACTTCTGCCTGCTCTTGGCTAATATGCTCACAATGTCGATAGATACACACCCCGCGCAGGCGATTAACAGGAGCTGCACCGGGCTGTTGGCCGCCGGGTTGGGAGTAGACTCGCTGAGCGAGTCTAAAGGAATCCAGTGGTTGGACTCCGCTTTCGCAATGAGAGTGCGGCCTTCCACGTGTCGAACAAGTGCTTTGGCGGTTGCCACAATACACCTTTCTGCAAACAGATAATGCTGCGGTTACGTCCATTGAATGCCATTAGATTCTTGATCCTGTCGGCGCTGCTCATTGCTCCCGCAATGCTGCAGGCGCAGGATGATGCACCAAGCGAAGCTCCCGTCGTGCCGGTAAGGGCGGCCTGGAGCAAGTCGGCCATTCCGGCGGGCGGCGCCGGCGAACTGGCGGTCGTGTTCGAAGTCCCGAAAGGGCATCACATCACGGATGTTGAGTTCGAGCTGTTCTTTGTCAAAGTTGTTGACACACTCGGCCTGCAATTCGGCAAACCGAAATATCCGGAGGGCGTGAAGTACCGGGATGAACGCGCCTATCGCGGCAAGACGATTGTCAAAGTTCCGGTCAATGCGGCGAGTGAAGCACAGCCGGGCACGTTCACATTGCCCGTAGACATTGGCTATCAAATTTGCCAGGAATTCGGCCAGGAGATCTGTTACCTGCCGCATGAACGCACGATCACCGTTGCGACAAATATTGTCGAAGCCGGTGTGACCGTGCTTCCCGAGAATGAGGATCTTTTCGGCGCGGCTCCCGCAGAAGTGGCTCAGCGCGGCGGATCGCTCGAAGATCGTCTGATGTCTGCGCTTGAGCGCGGCTCGTGGATGGCATTCCTGATTGCGTTCATTGGCGGAATCCTGGCGAGCTTCACACCGTGCGTCTATCCGGTGATTCCGATTACCATTGGATACATCGGCGGGTCGAGCGGCGGCAAGCCGCTGCGGGGATTAGGTCTCTCGGCGATCTTCGCTTTGGGAATCGCCATTGTGTATAGTTCGCTCGGTCTTTTCGCGGCGGCGACCGGGACGCTGTTTGGATCGATTTCCGGGTCACCGATTGTGACGATCGTCGTGGCGGGCGTCTTCGCACTGATGGGCGTCAGCATGCTGGGCGTGTTTGACATTGCGTTACCCAGTGCGCTGCAAACTGCGATTACCGGCGGTGGTGCGCGGCGCGGCCTGTTCGGTCCGTTGCTGCTTGGCATGGTCTCCGGCCTGGTGATGGCTCCGTGCGTCGGACCGATTATCGTTGCTCTGCTGGCATGGGTGGCTCAGTCCGGCAATTTGTTCTATGGATGGGCGCTGCTGTTTGTGTTCTCGTTCGGCTTGGGCCTGCTGTTCCTTGTGATTGGCACGTTTTCCGGCGCCATTCAAGCTCTGCCGAGAGCGGGAGCCTGGATGGAGACCATCAAGAAAGCCTTCGGCTGGATTTTGCTTGCCGGCGCACTCTACATGCTCCGACTCGTGATTCCTGAGCCGTGGTACACCGGCGCTTGGGCGGTGCTCTTAATCGTGGCCTCGGTCTTCGTCGGTGCGTTTGATTCGTTGACTGACGATTCGACGTCAAGGCATCGCTTGTGGAAGGCGTTTGCCATGATCATCTTCCTGATCGGCGCAATCTCGCTCTTCAAGGCTATAGGCCCGACCGGCGTCGCCACGGGCGGTTCGTCAAAGTCAGAGTTGATCTGGCTGGTGAATAAGGAGGAAGAGGCCGTCACGCAAGCGCAGGGTGCGGGTAAGCCGCTCTTGGTTGACGTCTATGCGGATTGGTGCGTCGCGTGCGTCGAACTGGATGAGAAGACGTACAGCGTGCCGACGGTTGCCGGACGCGTCAGCGATTTCGTGCGGCTCAAACTCGATTTTACGAAAGAGACGCCGTGGGTGAAGGAGATGAAACAGAAATACAAAATCACCGGTATGCCCACGGTGATTGTCTATGATCCGCAAGGCGAGGAAGTCGGACGGTTCACCGGCTTCAAAGCTCCCGAACAGTTTCTCGCCTTTCTGGACCAGCACAGTCTATAGCCAAACTACATTGCCAGAGGAAGAATCGTGTCGAATCTCACGCCCGTCACGGATGCCAATTTTGAAGAAGTGATTCTTCGCAGCGATAAATTAGCCGTACTCGACTTTGGCGCCGAATGGTGTCACCCGTGCAAGAAAATCCACGCCATCCTCGAAGAACTGGCACCGGCCTGGCGGGATCGCGTCGTGATTGGGGAGATTGACATCTCCGCCAGTCCCGAGACGCCGCGCAAGTACGGTATTCTGAATATTCCTCAAGTGCTGTTCTTCAAGAATGGCCAACTGGTCGAGCAGGTGACCGGTGTCATTCCCAGGGCCAAGTTTGAAGAGAAGCTGAAGAATCACACGGCGGCGTAGCGCAGCGAATTGCGCTACGTTTTGCGGGTCTTTGCTTTGGCCGCGGGCTGCTTAGCCGCGGCCTTCTTTGTTTCCTTGCTCGTGGATTCCTTAGCGGTTGTGCGCTTGGGTTTCACCGTCGCTGCGGCGGTTGAGCCGGGAGCCAGCTCGTCAAGCTGCTTCTTCAGTTCTTCGAGCTTTGCCTGCAGACGTTCGCGGTCGCGCTCGGCCGTGCGTTGAATTTGTCCGGCGTGCCCGGCATGCAGCCACGCCCCGAGGTTCGCCGAGTGCTGCGATGCGGCCAGCTCTTTTTCCACCTTCAGAATTCTCAACTTGAGGTCGCGAACTTTGCGTTCTGTCGCTTCATCCATCGATCTACTCTCCTTCAAGTGTTTTGCTTAGACCGTCTATCAAATGATAGAACGACATCCGCCGTCATCACAATAGAATTTCAACAGTGCTTGCGCGGGCAACGCCTCGTCGCCGATTTCGTATGCCTGCTCAAAACGCAGCAGACCACTCTTGGCGTCGAGTGCATTTGTCCAATAAGCAGTCGCCAACAGATCACCGGCCTTCACTTCATCGCCAACCTGCCGCTCGAACATGACGCCTGCTGAGTGATCAACCGGGTCGTCGGATCTCCGTCGTCCCGCGCCGAAATCCACTAACGCCAATCCCACTTCGTGCGGCAGAATGCGTGTGACGAAGCCGTTTCTGCCGGCGCGAAACTCGTGCTGATGCTTGGATTTCCATTCGGTGCGGTAGTGATCAATCGCGGCGGCCGAACTGCCCTGAGCCACGGCGATGTCCTTGAACTTGTCGAAGCCGGCCCCGCTGCGCAGGATGTCGTCAAACAGTGTCTGCCCTCCGCTCATGTCGCTTGCTTTGCCGCCGAGCATGAGCATGGCTCCACCCAGTGCGCGTGACAAACTCAGCAGTCGCGCGTCACCTGTTCCTGTTCTCAGGATGTCGAGACATTCGAGTACTTCCGGCGCATTTCCGGCGGCACAACCCAAAGGCCGTTCCATGTCGGACCCGAATGCCAATGTGCGCACGTGCTCCGTTTTTGACCACTGGACGAGCGTTTGTGCGAGGCCCCGGGCGTCCGCTTCACTGCGCAGGAATCCGCCGCTCCCTACTTTAACATCCATCACCAGCGCGTTGGTTCCCTCAGCGATTTTTTTCGAGAGAATGCTGGCCGCGATCAGCGGTGGAATGGCAACCGTCGCCGTGACGTCACGGAGCGCGTAGAGTTTGCGATCCGCGGGAACAAGTTCTGCAGTCTGTGCACCAAACGCGCAGCCGTGTTCGCGCAGAATTGTCTCAAACTCCTCGTCGTCAAGCCGGACACGAAAACCGGGAATGCTCTCGAGTTTGTCTAAGGTGCCGCCCGTGTGCCCCAGTGCGCGACCCGAGATCATCGGGACGGGAACTCCGGCCGCCGCGACTACGGGCGCGACGATGAGCGACGTCTTATCACCAACGCCTCCGGTGGAGTGCTTGTCGACCTTGACTCCCGGCACCGACGCGAGCTTCAGGCGTTTCCCCGATTCAATCATGGCCGCGAGAAACTGGCGGCCTTCTTCATCCGACAAGCCTTGAAAGTAGATGGCCATGAGCAGCGCAGCCATCTGATAATCGGGGACACTGCCGCTCGTAAATCCGTCCGTCAGAGCGCGGATTTCCTCCGCTGTAAGTGCTTCGCCGCGCTGCTTGCGCGCGATCAGTTCGACAACAAGCATGAAACTACCGCGAAGGAATAACGCTGCCGTCAGGGATCACAGCGTCCTTTTCAACAATCACGATGCTGTCCCGCACGGCATAGCCCGGGCCTTCATGATCGGACGCGCTGACTCCGGGATCGATGGTTACTCCATAGCCGATCCGGGCATTCTTGTCCACGATGGCGCGGCGAATGACGGTGTCGCCTCCGATGCCGACGTCGGGGAGATTGCGTTCGCGGTTGAGTTCCAGATCCTCTGATGTCTCGTAATAATCGGCGCCGACGATCACGGAATCCGTGATTTGCACTCCGCTTCTCACAATCGCGCGCGTCCCCAACAAACAATGCTTGAAAGTTGCCTGACTGACACGACAGCCGCTGCTGATCACGGTTCGCTGGGCCTGCGATTCAAGAATGTGGGCACCCGGCAGGAACCGCGGCCGCGTGAACAGCCGCATCTGCGGATCGTACAGATGGTACTCAGGTTCGGGGTCCGTCAACGCAAGATTCGCATCATAGTATGACCGAATCGTTCCAATGTCCTCCCAGTATCCGGTGAACGGATACGCGCAGACCCGGTGATTTGGGATTGCCTGCGGAATAACGTCCTTGCCGAAATCCGCGCCGAATTCGGGTCGCAAGATCTCTTCAAGAGCCTCGTACCGGATCACATAGATTCCCATCGAAGCCATGAAGACCGGCTCGCTCGACACCGAATAGTTGCCCCCAAAGACCTCGTTCGAGAATCCCCACCCGCGTACCGAATCGGCTGCTTGCGGTTTCTCGAGGAACTCGGTGATGCGTCCTTCGCTGTTCATCCGGACGATGCCGAAGCGATCAATTTCGCTGGCCTTGACCGGCAGTACAGCGATCGTCACATCCGCGCGTTGCTGACGATGCAGTGCGAGCATCGCCCGGTAATCCATACTGTAGATATGGTCACCGGAGAGCACAACCACGTCCGTCGCTTGAGTGGGGCGAAGATGCCGCAGGTTTTTGCGCACGGCATCAGCCGTGCCCTGGAACCAATCTGTCGTCTCTAATGTCTGTTCCGCCGCCAGGACTGAAACGAATCCCTCGCGAAAGGCGTCAAAGTTGTACGTGAGCGAGACGTGTCTGTTCAACGAGGCAGAGTTAAATTGGGTAACGACGAAGATGCGGTTAATGCCGGAATTCAGGCAATTCGAAACAGGGATGTCAATCAAACGATACATCCCGCCGAACGGCACTGCCGGCTTGGAGCGGTACTTAGTGAGCGGATAGAGCCGCGTTCCGCGCCCGCCGCCCAGAATGACTGATATAATGCGATCCATCTTGGTGTTATTGGATGGACGGTTGAGATGCTACTCAGGCAACAGCTGCGTGCTCAAGCAACTTCAGGATTTCAGCCGCATGCTTCTCGGCATCTTGTTCGGTGCGAGCTTCCGCATAGACCCTCACGATCGGCTCGGTATTGGACGCACGCACCTGCCCCCACGCTTCCGGCATTTCCCATTTCAAGCCGTCCATGCGATCCGCCGCTCCAA
>CAYJKM010000069.1:0-6088 GCA_964370805.1 uncultured Alphaproteobacteria bacterium
CGGCAGCCTCTCGAAGCGGCGGACGTGGGCGGACGGCATCGGAGCGGACGGAATAGATGAGTTCGCTTGTCACGATCAACGGCATCGTACTGCGCAGCATTCGTCACGGTGAGTCATCGTTGATCCTCACGGTCTTCTCGCGGGAATTCGGCAAGATCAGCCTCATGGCCAAAGGCGTGCGCGGTACGAAAAAGCTTGGGGCCGCCAGCACGCTGCAGTTGTTTTCCGAGGCGCAGATCGTTTACTATCGCAAGCAGGGCCGCGACTTGCAGATGCTCAAGGAAGCATCGCCAATTGCCCCGCACCTCGGGCTGCGCACCGATCTTGACTTGATGAGCGTTGCCAGCGCAATCGTGGAGTTGCTGACGCGCTGCTTGCGGGATGAAGACCCGCATCCTGAGTTGTATGAAAACACGTCGGTGACGCTGGCGGCTTTGGACTTGTGTCCGCAGTCACCGCTCCCTCTGTTCTGGAAGTTCGAGACCGATCTGTTCAGTTCATTGGGGTTCGGACTGCGCACTGCCCGCTGTGCGGAAACAGATGCGCCGCTCTTGCCGCCGTTTCACAACGGAATTCGTTATCGCTTGAGCGACGGCGGCTTTCTGCATCCGGATGCGCGCCCCAGTGCTCAGCGCGACGGCGAGCTCACGCCGGAGTCGTTCGGAGTGCTCGCCAGCATTGCGAGCTCCACCCGGGAATTCGCCGGTCGAATTGCCGTCACCCCTCGCATTGTGCAAGAATTGTCCGCTTTTCTGGCGCGTTATCTGGAAACTCATCTTCCCGTTCGCGGCAACCTTCGTTCACTGAACGCTCTGCGTTGGACGCATCCGACGCAGTAGCCCATTAACAACTTCATAACCACACCGGAATGGCCACTCAGAATCTCATGGACAAGGTCGTCAGCCTCTGTAAGCGGCGCGGCTTTGTCTATCCATCCTCCGAAATCTATGGCGGGCTGGGCTCCACGTGGGACTACGGCCCGTTAGGCGTTGCGCTCAAAAATAATATCGCGGCCTTCTGGTGGCGGGAGATGACTCAACTCCACGACAATATCGTGGGGCTTGATGCAGCGATTCTCATGCACCCGCGCGTGTGGGAAGCGTCCGGACATGTCGGCGGTTTTGTGGATCCGCTCGTGGACTGCAAGCAATGTAAGTCACGCTTCAAGGGTCAGGATCTGGTCAAGCAGTGGCGGCAGAAAAAGAAATTGGCCGATCTGGCCGACATCGAGATTCCCGACGGCGGCGAAGGAGACATGAACTACCTCAAGCAGGTGCGCTGGAGTGAGGCATCCTGTCCGACGTGCGGAACCAAAGGTACTCTGACCGACCCGCGGCTCTTCAATCTGATGCTGAAGACGTTTCTGGGCCCGGTGGAAGAGGCGGCGGCGGTTGTCTATCTCCGTCCCGAGACGGCGCAGGGCATCTATGTCAATTACTTAAACGTGATGAACACGTCGCGCGTGAAGATTCCGTTCGGGATCGCTCAAATCGGCAAAGCATTTCGAAATGAAATTACTCCGGGAAACTTCATCTTCCGCACGCGTGAATTCGAGCAAATGGAGATGCAGTTTTTCGTCAAACCCGGCGAGGACGCACCCTGGCTCGAAAAGTGGCGGGATGAGCGGTTCAACTACTACATTAAGTTAGGCATCAAGCCGGAGAAACTCCGGCTGCACCGTCATTCGCCGCAGGAGCTGGCTCACTATGCCGCCGACGCCTATGACATCGAGTACGAGTTTCCATTCGGCTGGCAGGAGTTGGAGGGGATTCACAACCGCACCGATTTCGATCTCAAACGCCACACGGAGTTCTCAGGCAAAGACCTTTCCTATTTCGTCGAAGAGACGAAAGAGCGATACGTTCCCTACATTGTCGAGACCTCGGCCGGCCTGAACCGCTCGCTTCTCGTTTGCTTGTTGGATGCTTACGCTGAAGACGTGCAGGAAGGTGAGCAGCGCGTCGTGCTGCGGTTGGCTCCGCATATTGCTCCGATCAAGGTCGGCGTGTTTTCGCTCTTGAAGAAGGACGGCATGCCGGAATATGCCGATCGGATTGCCGCCGAACTGCGGCAGGTCTGCGCCGTGTTTACAGATCATCAGGGTTCGATCGGCCGCCGCTACCGCCGCATGGACGAGATCGGTACTCCGTGGGGCGTCACGGTTGATCATCAGACCCTTCAGGATCATACGGTCACTCTGCGCGACCGCGACTCTCTGACGCAAGTCAGACTATCCGCTGACCAGCTGGCCAAAGATATCAGCGCAAGGCTCACTCAGTGAGCTTCTTCCATGTTTGTTGATGAACTCGAACGCAGCGGCGGGTGGTTGTTCCGTTGGCGCAGCTACGTGCCGCTGATCTTGTTGGTGCCGGCGCTGCTCGTCGTATTCACGCATCGCGAGTATCTCGCAAGTTCGCCAACCTGGGACTTCGTTTTCAAGCTCGGATGCCTGACGGTTGCGCTCACCGGCGTCGCGATTCGCGTGATCACCCTGGGTTACGCACAGCCGGGCTCGTCGGGACGAAACACCCGCGAGCAAATTGCCGACCATCTCAATACGTCCGGCCCTTATTCCGTCTGCCGTCACCCGCTTTATCTCGGGAACATCATCATCGCACTGGGCGTGCTGCTGTTTACCAAGTCGCTGCTGCTGGCGGCAGCCGGGACGCTTGCCTACATTCTTTTCTACGAGCGCATCACGGCGCATGAAGAGCGGTTCCTGGCCGGCAAATTCGGCGATGAATTCCACCGCTGGGCGGAGCGCGTGCCGTGGCTGCTGCCAAGCCTTGCCCGGTGGCAGCGTCCCACTTATGCTTTCGACATCATGCCGGGAGTCAAAGGCGAATTCTACGGCCTGTTCGCCATTGCCGCGGCAATGTATGCGCTGGATACCTTGGATCGCTGGCTGATCGAAAGCGAATTCGTGCTCGTGACGTTCTGGTTCTATTTTCTGATTGGCTCGGGCGTGCTCTTCATCGTGCTGCGCCACCTGCGAAAGCACACAAGACTATTGGAACGCTCCCGGCAAACAGATCGCAGCGTCACCATGTGACAAGAGCCTGCCCCCTGGATAAGAAAAGCCTCCGGTTTCAGACCGGAGGCTTTCTCTTGAATCGCTTCTTTGCGCAGCGTTAGCCGCCCTTGACCACGTCCAGCTTGATGGACACGACCACTTCGCGATGCAGCTTGATCGGCACGTCAAACTCGCCCAGACGTTTGATCGGTTCTTCCAACTCAATCTTGCGGCGGTCAACTTCAATGCCGCGTTCCTTGATCGCTGCCGCGATGTCCACGGAGGTCACTGAACCGAACATGCGATCCTCCTCGCCCACCTGGACGGGGATGATCAGTCGCAAGCCTTCCAGCTTCGCCTGCAAATCACCGGCGCGGCGACGATCTTTGAGATCGCGCACCTGCACAACTTTTTTCTCATTTTCCAATCGCGCCAGATTGGACTTGGTAACGGCATACGCGATGCCGCGCGGAATCAGAAAATTTCGCGCGAAGCCGGGCTTCACCGTCACCACGTCTCCCGCCTTGCCTAAGGTGTCGAATTCTCTGCGAAGAATGATCTGCATGCTTCCGTCTATCGCCTGTGGTTAAATTTTGTCCATTCCATTGTAATCCAGACCGTAATCCGCGCCCACTTTGGCTTCCTCCGGCTCCAGCTCGGCGGCGTGCGCACGATGATTGTCGTCCACAACATGTCCGTAGAGGGAATCGTCGTGCTCGTGGTGCATGTCGTGATCGGCATGAACGTCGCGCCGGCTCAGGAATTGAATCCGCCGCGCTTTGATTTCAATCGTGTTACGCGTGAACCCTTCTTCCGTCTTCCAGCTGCGGCTTTGCAGCTCTCCCTCCACCAACACGGCGCTGCCGCGCTGCAAGTTATCGCGGCAACTCTCCGCCAGCTTGTACCAGGCCACAATTCCGATGAAGCAAACGTCTTCCTTGACGATACCGCTGTTGTCTTTGAACTTGCGGTTGGACGCAATCATGAAGTTCGCGACCGGCACCCCACTCGTTGTCTGTCGAAAAGCCGGGTCTTTAATCAGGTTTCCAACGATGATCACACTGTTGATATCCGGCATCCGCAAATCAGCCATCGCTAATCTCCTTTGGCTATCCGTTGCAGAACTTAAGCTAACATATCTCGACCAACGTGCGCGCGGAATCTATGCAGCAGAGCCTACGCCGTAGGCTCGGTGAGTTCGTCAACATCGCCTTCCACGACGTCCGGAATGACGTCCAAAACTTCTTCAGCCGGTACCACCGCTTCTTCTTCAGGTTTGACCGCGTCAACCTCCGGAGGAGTTGCTCCGGCGCCCAGATTGCGGACGGATTCTTCATCCACTTCCGGCACCCGGTCAGGATCCACCGTGGTGATCAAATGCCGAATGACCGACGTATTGAGGCGCGCCCAGCGTTCCAGTTCTCCGGCCTGAACGCTGGAAGCGTCAAATACGGTCAGAGTGTAATACCCGTACTGCCGACCCTTAATCTCGTAAGTCAAGCGCCGCTTGCCCCACCGTTCCCAACGGCGCGGCAAGCCGTTTGCGGCAATCATTTCATTAAGCTTTTGAAGATCACCTTCGACCTGCTCCATCTCCAGAGCCGGATCGAAAATCAGAACCAATTCGTACGTTCGCATCTACGCTTACTCTCCCTTTGGACGTGAATTGTCCGGCGCGACTTCCGCGCCGGAAGGGGGTGTTGTCTTGGCGGAATCTTTGCGGGTATTAAAACGGTTCATGGCCGCCGCCAATCCGTCGCTCAGGAAACACTCGATCGCGTCCGCAGCACGCTCGACTGCCTCATCAATAATCTTCTTGTCTGATCCGGAAAACTTGGCCAGGACGTGCCCTGCGACATCGGCGCCGGGATGCCCGCCGCCAACCCCGATTCTCAGTCTGGCGAAATCATCCGAACCCAAATGCTGAATGATCGAAACCAGTCCCTTCTGTCCGCCCGGACCTCCACCTTGCCGCATTCGCAAGTGTCCCAGCGGAAGATTGACGTCATCGCAAATCACAAGTAAATCGGAAAGCGACAATTCATACCAACGCAAAGCCGCGCTGACCGGTGCGCCGGACCGGTTCATATACGTGAGCGGCCGCAGCAGAACGACCTTGCCTGCCCGTGGCAGTTTGACCTCTTCCGCATTTCCCCCCGGCGAACGGTGGAAACGAACATTCTCACGGCCAGCCAGCCGGGCCGCCACGTCGAAGCCGACATTGTGCGGCGTCCCTTCGTATTCCTTGCCCGGATTGCCAAGACCAACAATTAACGGCATTGCGCAATCCTCAGAATCAAGAAGACTACTTCTTCTCCTTCTTGTCCTTTTCCTTTTCCTTCTCTTCGTCCTCGACCTTCTTCTCGCGAATGACTTCCGGTTCCGCCACCGCTTCCGCGGCCGCCGCCGGCTTCTCTTCCTCGACGATCGCACGAGGCGGAATGACATGAACAAGCGTCATGTTCGGGTCGCCCATCAGCGTCACGCCGGGATACTTCACCTCCGACAAGCGGATACCGTCGTGGAGTCCCAACGCGCTGACCTCGATGTCAATGTGCGTCGGCAGATCGGCGGGCAGGCATTCCACTTCCACTTCGCGCAGCACGAGTTCCAGCGTGCCGCCGTGGTCTTTAACGCCGATGGGCAGACCGAGCGTGTGAATCGGCACGCGTGAGTGGATCTTCTGATCCTGCGCAATCCCCATCAGGTCGATGTGAACGACGCTGCGCTTCACCGGATGACGCTGCACTTCGCGGATAATACAGGATAACGACTCGCCGTCAACATCCACGCGCAGGAGACCAATCTCATGCTTGAGCAGATTGGATAGAGTATTCTCTTCGAATTGCAGCCAGCGGGTTTCACCGGCGCGATTATAGTAGACTCCGGGAACCATGCCGGTGCGGCGCAGGGCGCTATTCGTCATCTTGTGCGGGTCGCGGATCTGTGCTGTGACTTTTGTTTCGGCCATTTCAATCTATGGTTTTGTTTGTAAATTCACGCGTGTCAATCAGCCTACGGAGAGGTCCGCCGGCCATTCCACGATGTCCAGCAGCGTCTCGCGCGAACCGGTCT
>CAYJKM010000070.1:0-5668 GCA_964370805.1 uncultured Alphaproteobacteria bacterium
TCGTACTTCTCCTGCTCATTCTTGGACTGAGTTCGCTGGCAGCCGCGCAGGGATTTCAGCAAATCGTGCTGACGCAGGACGCAGCGTACGCCTTCGGCGTGACCGCTGCCGATCTGGATAATGACGGCGACATGGATGCTGCCACCACGAACTACGAGAGCGGAACCGTTGTCTGGATCGAAACACTGGAGAACGGCCAGACGCTGCCGCATTCCCTCGACATCGCCGTTGGCGATCTGCGCGGCATTACGTCCGGAGATTTTGACAGTGACGGCGACAACGACCTGGCTGTTGCCGCCTATGACGAAAATCGCTTCATCTGGCTCGAAAACCGGCATGTCCAGGGCTCGGACGTCTTTCTTGTCGATACGCTGCGCTACCCGTCGAATCGGCCTTGGGGCGTTTTTACCGCCGACGTCAATCAGGATGGTGCCGCCGATCTGGTGACCACGGAGTACCTGGGCAATGTGGTTCGCATTTTTATGCAGACCAATGGCTCTCTGACGGAAGACACAGCGTTTTCGGTTTCGAATCCAATGGATGCCGTGGTAACCGATTGTGATGGCGATGCCGATCTGGACATTTTTGTCGGCTCGTATGACGAAGGACTGGTGTGGATCGAGAGCACTCCGGCCGGTTGGGTAAAGAACGTCTTGAATCTGGGCGGAGGACGTTACATTACGGGAATTGCGGCAGCCGACTTGGATGGTGATTCGGACACGGATATTGTCACCTGCTATTTTGTTCAGAACAGTCAACTGACCTGGTGGGAAAAGACGCCTTCCGGATATCTTGAGCGCACGCTGCCGGGCGAGTTGACGTTTACTCGCGATGTCGGTATTGCCGACTTCGACATGGACGGTGATATGGACATTGTTGCGTCCTGTCAGTACGGCCTCTTGCGCTGGTGGCAGAACACTGGCGGCAGCTTCGCGATTCGTACCGCCGCCGATGGTTCCAGTCTTTACAGTTTGACCACCGCCGATTTTGATCAGGACGGAGATTCGGACGTACTGGTGGCGGACGGCGCCGGCAACCGAATTCTCTACTACCGCAATACGATGGGAATCCCCGCGGTGATTCAGGGCCGTGTCCTGGCGGCGGGCGGCGCGGGCGTTGACAACGTGTTCGTTCATCTCGTCGAGAGCGGCGCATCCGGATACTCGAACGAGCAGGGATGGTACGTGATCCACGCCGCCGACGGCATCTACACTGTGGCGACAGGCCACGCGTGTTGGAATGACGCCTTGGTCGGTTCCGTGGAAGCGGCGAGTGGAGAGACCACGGCTGTGGATATCAGTGTCGTTCGCCCGCTCGTGGAATTGGCCACCAGTTCGCTCAATCTGATCGTGCAAAACGGAATTGGGTATGATTACCCGTTGACCGTTGCCAATGTTGGCGACGGCGTAATGACCGTATCCGCGGCAGTGCGCGAAGAAGCCGGCGGCGATCCGTGGTTATCGGTTTCTCCTGATGCGGCGACCATCCCGGCGGGGGAGAGCTTCGACTTCATTGTGCATGTCGCGACCGACACGACCAACGATCAAAACTGGGATTATGCCGGGCAGATTGACTTGCAGACCAATGCCTGCCCCGATAGTGACATCACCGTCACGGTCATTGCCTATGTTTTGGACGTGCCCGAGCGCGAACCGGGTCTGCCCCGCGAAATCGCATTGCATGATATCTATCCCAATCCGTTCAACTCCGCGACTGAAGTGCGGTTTGCCTTGCCCGTGCGGCAGCGCGTGGTGATTGAACTGTATGACGTGAATGGCCGCCGCGTGCAAACGCTGGTTGAGGGTGAATATCCGGCCGGCGAGCACCGCACGCGCATCAGCGGCGCGCATTTGGCGAGCGGAGTCTATTTTGTGCACTTGCAGACTCCGGACACTCGTTTGATCCGCAAGGCGTTACTTCTGAAGTAGGAATTCCAGGACATACTGCCATGACCAAGACAGGAACATTCGCCACCAAAGTCGGACTCGCTGAGATGCTCAAAGGGGGCGTGATCATGGACGTAACCGATGCCACGCAGGCTCGCATTGCCGAGGACGCGGGGGCGGTCGCCGTGATGGCGCTCGAGCGCGTGCCAGCCGATATCCGCCGCGAAGGCGGGGTCGCGCGCATGTCCGACGTTGCCAAAATTCGCGAGATCCAAGCGGCCGTGTCCATTCCCGTGATGGCCAAATGCCGCATCGGCCACTTTGCGGAAGCGCAGATTCTCGAAGCCATTGAAGTGGACTTCATCGACGAGAGCGAAGTGCTGACTCCCGCGGATGAGGCGTACCACATTGACAAGCACAAGTTCAAGGTTCCGTTCGTCTGCGGCTGCCGCGATCTCGGCGAAGCGCTGCGCCGCATCGCGGAGGGCGCCGCTCTGATCCGCACCAAAGGCGAAGCCGGAACCGGCAACATCGTCGAAGCCGTTCGGCACATGCGCTCTGTCATGTCTTCCATTCGCCGCGTGCAGACGATGGGCGACGAAGAACTGGTGCATCTCGGCAAAGAAATCGGCGCGCCCTTTGAAATCCTGAAGCAGGTTCGCGAACTGGGCAAGCTGCCGGTGCCGAACTTTGCCGCCGGTGGCATTGCCACACCCGCCGATGCATCCTTGATGATGCAGCTCGGAGCGGAAGCCGTGTTCGTTGGATCGGGGATCTTCAAGAGTGACGATCCGGTGGCGCGTGGACAGGCGATCGTTATCGCCACGACGCATTACCGCGATCCCCTCAAGCTTGCCGAAGTGTCCACTGGATTGATGGGAGCGATGCGCGGCTTGGATGTGCGTACCATGCCCGAAGAGGAGCTACTCTCGACTCGCGGATGGTAAGAGCGAACGGTCGCCGCACGACGCTTCCGGTGGTTGGCATCCTCGCTTTGCAGGGCGACGTTGAACGGCATCGCGCCAAATTTGCGGCGCTGAATGTTGAAACGCGTGACGTCCGAATGCCTGATGATCTTCAGGCGCTGTCCGGTTTGATCATCCCCGGCGGCGAGAGCACAACCATGACCAAGCTGCTCTCTTCCGAACTGCGTGCCGCGCTGCTGGTCTTCGTTCAGGTACATCCGGTTTGGGGCACGTGCGCGGGAATGATCATGCTCTCCAAAGATGCGCGGGATCCGCGCGTGCAGCCGTTTGGACTCTTGGACATTGACGTGGATCGCAACGGCTTCGGCCGGCAGGTGCACTCGTTTGAAGCTGACTTGCTGGTCAGCCCGGCCTTGGATCAACCGGAAGTGCCCTTACATGGAGTTTTCATCCGCGCGCCCCGCCTGCGCGGTTTCGCCTCTGATGTCACGCCGCTGGTGTGGCTGGGACAAGAGCCAGTCTGTGTGCGGCAAAATAACGTGCTCGCTTCGTCCTTTCACCCCGAGCTGACCGACGATGCTCGCCTGCATCGCTACTTTCTGACGATGATGGCATGAGCGATTGGGTCATCTGTTCAGACTTCGACGGCACGATTTGCATTCCCGACTCGTCTGATTATCTGTTCTCACGGTTTGCGCCGGAGGAATGGCGAGAGCTCGACGAGGCCATCTGGGCCGGTCAACTGACCGAGCGTGAAGGCTATCAACGGCAAATTGCGCTCCTGCGCGCAACGTGGCCGGAAGCTCGCACAGCGCTCCGCGAAGGCGTGAAGATCCGCGAAGGATTTCGCGAGTTCGTGCAATGGACGCGGGCGCACGGCATTCCCTTTGTCATCATCTCGTCGGGAATGCGTCCGCTGATTGATGAGTTGCTCGAACACGCTGGCGTGCGCGATGTGATGATCGAGTCGCACGGCGCGCGGATCAATGGTAACCGCTGGGAATTGCAGTTTCACCCCGGCGCCCGACTGGCGGAACACTGCAGCCACTGTAAATGCGCTCATCTTGAGGCCTTACGTCAGCCCGGCAAGCGTGTTATTTACATCGGCGACCGATTCACGGATGTGAGCCCGACATGCTATTCGCCACGCACAAACTGGCCGAAGTGTGCGCAAAGAATGGGCGCCCCTTCCACTTTTTTTCGACTTTTTTTGACATCGAGCGGACGCTCGATGCGTTCTTCCATACGACAACTCAGGAATCCCCGCTATGAGTCCGCAGCACTGGCGTTCTCTTTTCCTCCTCGCTTCGTTCACCCTCCTGCTCTTTTCGCTCGGTTGTGACGAACCTAATACCCCCGACATTCCGCCGCAGCCCTACAAACTGACGGCTGTTTACTCGACCCCGGCCACCGCCGCCTGGGTGGATGCTCAGGGTAATTATGTCGGAGTTGCCGCGGGCGCCTATGGCGCTATGGTCTTCGACGTCACCAATCCTGCCAGCCCGCTGCTGATCTTTCAGGAGATCATGGACGAGTTTGCAGCCTGCCGTGCAGTCTGTATCGATCCCGTGCATAACTACCTTTACATCGACACGGATGACACCCAGGCGGACAGCTATTATTTGAAGGAATTCCTGACCGGAAATCGCCCTTTCGTGGGCGGAATCAACTTCAGCAGCAATCTGCGAGACGTGATGCTCTCCGCGTCAGAAGATTCGATCCTCTTCTTCCGCACAGACTATTCGCCAAGTGACGGCTTGATGACCAAGCTGATGTGCCGGATCAACGACTCAACATGGTCGATCGAGCAGTGCTTCATTGATTGGGCCAACTGGGAGCCGACTGCTGAAGTGGGTATCAGGGGCTTCGATTGGCGAGCGTCTGATGGCATGTTCGCCGTCGCGCAGGAGGCCTACGGTGTCCATTTGCACCGTCTGTCTCCGCCCGAGCCGGTTTCCGACGTCTTCACGACCGGCTCTGCCTATGATTGCGCCTGGTTCGGCAATTACATCATAGTCGCTGACCGCTACCGCATCTCGATTGTTGATGCGACAAACGTCGAACAGCCGGTGGTCGCCTCATCGCTCGCGATCAGTGGCGCCGATCGCATGGTCTGGGTCAAAATAGATGGCAACTACGCTTTCCTGCTGGATGAACTGGACGGCATCTACGTGGTGGACATCAGCAATCCGTTAGCGCCGAAACACATTCAAACGCTCAGTCTGCCCGAGCCGACCTACCTCGCTGCCAACAACGGCAGGCTCTACGTCTCGGATGCGGTTCAAGGTCTGGTGATCTACTCGCGATAAACAAAACTGCCTCCCGCAAAGGGAGGCACACCGGGGAAGAGCGCGGTCTCTGTCTGGAGGCTGCGCTTTTTATTTCTCAGGACGGGCCGCGTTCAAGAGCTCACGCCACAGTTCATCCCGCCCCTCGTGGTTCGAAGCGGAGTAGGGAAGAACGGCTCGTGCTCCGCGAGAGCGCAGACTTCCATCCAGCTTTCGGACCGCTTCGGCTCTTGCCGTCGTGGTTAACTTGTCTGATTTGGTCAGCACGGCAATCCACGGACGGCCGTAGATATGAAACGCCTCGATCATTTGATCGTCAAGATCCGAGGCGCCATGCCGGATATCGAGGATTAGCACCACCAGCAGAAGCCGCTGCGCGTCCCGCATGTAGCCTTCCAGCGTTTCGCCCCACTCTTCCTTCACTTCCTGACCGACGCGCGCGTAGCCGTAACCCGGCAGATCTACAAAATAGCAGAATTCGCCGATCAGGAAATAGTTCAGGAGCCGCGTCTTGCCCGGAGTCTTCGACGAGAGCGCGAGCTGCTTGCGGTTCAGCACTGAATTGATG
>CAYJKM010000071.1:0-5587 GCA_964370805.1 uncultured Alphaproteobacteria bacterium
CTTCATCTGAGACATGGTCGTGTTCTGCGCCTCGTCGAGAATGACGAATGCATTGTCGAGCGTGCGGCCGCGCATATAGGCGAGCGGAGCGATTTCGATGGCCGAACGGTCGAAGAATTTGCGCAGGCGCTCGGCCGGCAAGAGTTTCATGAGCGCGTCATAGAGCGGGCGGAAATACGGATCCACTTTTTCCTGCACGTCACCGGGCAGGAAGCCGAGATTTTCGCCGGCTTCCACGACCGGGCGCGTGAGAATGATGCGATCGTATTTCCCCGCGAGAAACGCGGACACGGCGACAACGACAGCCATGAAAGTCTTGCCTGTTCCGGCGGGGCCGATGCCGAACGTGATATCGCTGTTCTGCATCGCGCGGTAATAAACTTCTTGACCGCGCGTGCGCGGACCAAACGTGCGATCTCCGGTGCGGAAGACAACGTTTCCGTTATCGCCGGGCGGCGGCGTCGGTTCGCGGACCTCCGTGCCGGCGAGACGCAGAATCGTGTCAATATCCGCCGGAGTGATAGTCCCGCGGCGGCGCGTGACGCCAATCATCTCCATGATCACTTCCACAGCCCGGAGGTTGTCAGGCTGGCTGCCGCGAACGAGAATCTTCTCGCGGCGCGCAGTGATCCGGGATTCGAGATTGCGCTGCAGATAGTTGAGGTTGGCATCACCGGGACCGAGGAGGGGCCGGAGGACTCCTTCCTCAACTGGAATTTCGACGATTTCCGAAGCGTCAGCGGGAACCTGAACGGCGGACTGGCGAGGGGACAGTGCTGATACTCCTATTCAAAGCTTCAAAAAACGACAAACGCCTCCGATGTTTTAGAGAAATCTCTAAAAAACAGAGGCTAAGATACGGATTGACAGACAAATGGTATGGATTCTGGGAGCGTTCTTCAGCGCTCAACGTTGGTGAACGAGTCCTTCAGACGAGGCATTTTGCCTACTCCCAATAATAGCAATAAAGTAGCCGGAAGTCAAGGGATGATCCGGCTTTTCCGCCGCTTTTGCAGAACTGCTTTCGCAGGCTAATATTTTTAATATTAAAGATTTAATTTTGGACTTGGGGGTAGATTATGCAGGGGATTTCGTAATCGAAAGACTCAGGTCAGTTAGGAGCCTGGGGTCCACAATCGACGGACAGCCGTCCATGAGGGACTGAGCAAGGTTGGTCTTAGGGAAGGCGATGACGTCACGAATGGACTTTCCGGTCAGAGCCATGATGACGCGGTCGAGGCCAATCGCCATGCCTCCCATCGGGGGAGCACCGAAGCGGAGCGCCTCCAGCAGGAAACCGAACCGCAGCTCGGCCTCCTCATCAGAGATCTTGAGAAGCCTGAAAATCATGGCTTGTTCGACGGGGTCGTGGATGCGGATCGAACCGGAGATCAGTTCGCTGCCGTTCATCACGAGATCGTACGCGGTGGAACGGACATTCCAGGGCTCGCGCTCGAGCATGTGCGCGTCGTCCGGATGAAAGCCGGTGAACGGATGATGGGACGGAAAGACATCTCCGGTAGATTCATCGCGTTCAAACAACGGGAAGTCCACGACCCAGAAGATCGAGAGATTGCTCCGATCATCAGGATCGTACAGCGAAAACTTGTCGGCGAGTTTCTTGCGGAACACACCCATGCCTTTGAGCACCGGGTCTTTGGCGCCGATACCCATCAGAATCAGATCACCGGTCTTCGCGTTCAGGGCGCTCGCAACCGCGCGCAGCGAATCATCCGACGTTTTTCCGACCAGCACTCCGGCAAAGCCCTCGGCTGTGAGTTTGAGCGGAAGGATTCCCTGCAGCCCGGAGCTCTTGGCCAGCTCTTCAAGTTCAGCGATTTCTTTACGGGAGAGTTCGGATTTGCCGGTGAGGTTCAGTCCGATCACCACTCCACCCTGCTCAACTGAGGATGAAATGACGCGAAATTCCGTGGCACGAAGATGCTCGGTCACATTGGCGAGCGGCATCCCGAAGCGTAGATCAGGTTTGTCGCTGCCGTACGTCTCCATCACGTCACGATAGCCGAGACGCGGGAACGGCAGTTTGACGTCAACGTTCCATCCCGCTTTCAGAATCTTGGCGAACAGGCGCTCGGCTGTGCCGAAGATCAGGTCGCGGGCGGGGAAAGTCATCTCGACGTCCACTTGCGTGAACTCGGGTTGGCGGTCGGAGCGGAGGTCTTCGTCGCGGAAGCAGCGCACGATTTGGAAGTAGCGATCAAGGCCCGCAACCATGAGAATCTGCTTGTAGATTTGCGGCGATTGCGGCAGCGCATAAAATTGCCCGGGAAAGACGCGACTGGGAACGAGATAATCGCGCGCGCCTTCCGGCGTGCTCTTAACGAGACAGGGAGTCTCTACTTCAATGAAATCTTCACCGGTGAAATGCTCGCGCACGACATTTGAAATGCGATGGCGGAGCATTAGAATCTCCTGCATCTCGGGGCGGCGCAAATCGAGATAGCGATACTTAAGCCGCATCTCTTCCGTGGTCTTGGCAGCATCATCAAGTTGGAATGGCAGCGGCAATGACTTGTTCAGCACGGCAAGCGACGCGGCGTGGACTTCGATTTGGCCCGTCGGCATGTTCGGATTCACCATGCCTTGAGGGCGAGCATGGACAACGCCTTCGATTTCGATGACCCATTCCGCATGCAGCTCGTGGGCAGCCGCAGCGACGTCCGGAGTATGCTCAGGATGGACGACGACCTGAGTCTTGCCGTAGCGGTCGCGCAAGTCAATGAAGATCAGGCCACCAAGATCGCGGCGACGCGCGACCCAGCCTTGCAGCCGGACCGTCTTGTCCAAATCGGACGTACGCAGCTCACCGCAGGTATGAGTTCGAAGAGTCATGTGTGTTAGTGTTGGAATCGCGAAAAAACGCACCGCGCGGAATGCGGTGCGGAAAGGGAATGGTGCCCGCTTAGGGCAGAATATGCGTTATTTTTGCGTGAAAATCAAGGTTTCGGGCGGGCGGCAGACGAGGAGTTTTGCACCGCGCCGAAGTGTACCGGGTCCACCTCTCCCAATCGTTCATAGAGCTGCTTGTTCTGCGGATGGTCAATGTTGGCTTTGGAGACAAAGTCGTGCCATGTGACGAGCGTGTGGTACTCGGTGCTGACGACTTCAGCGTGAAGTTTCGTCAAGCGGCGAAAGAAGGAGGCCGCGTCCACACTGCTGCGCTTGTTCACGCCGGCCTGACAGCGCTCGAGATTGAGCTGCGCGGTTTTCAAGGCCATCGCGCGCTCGGAATAGAGCGCAATCATCCAGTCATTCCAGATCGCGCGGGACTCCGGCGCGGCGTAGTTCATCCAATTCATCAGTACCGGTGACAAAGTCTCAATGGACTTCTCCATCGCAGCATAGCGCATTTCCATCTGGTCGACCGCGGTGACGACCACGTTGGGATCGAAGGACATCGAACTCATCGATCCGGCTTCCACGGCACTCGAGTAAAATTCGTGGCAATAGCCTTGGCCGAGATCGGCCAGTTCTTTGGCGACATCCCGGAGCGGAGCGTCAAGGCGATGCTGCAGCCCAGCGGCGGATTCCTGCACCGGCATGGACGCCGCCATCTGCACAGCGCGCACGTGGTGATTGACGCCTTCTGCCATAAGCGGAGCGATTTCCTCGACGAGGTAATCCAGCTGCGCGCGGCGAGCATCTGCATCCGGTCGATACGATGGCGCAAGCCGGCGTTGCTCTTGCGCGTACTCGATGACCAAGTCTCCCTGTCGAACGGTCAATTCAAACGCTCGCAGTGCTGAGGATTTGGCCATGCTCTCTTTGACCGAATACCCGCGCGCCTGTTCGTAGGACATAGCGAAGGCCGAAGCGGCACGATCGTATTCGGGCATGACGGCGAGATAATCGGGTTGTTTCTGCGAGGGATCTACCGTGTTTTTCGCGTGTCGGAGTACGGCGTCGGCGAAAGCGGCGCGAACTTCGCCGGTGAGGCGAAATGCGTTGGCGGCGTAGTCATTGTCAATCGACATCAATTCCCTGCACTCGTCTTCAAACTGGTTGACCGCACGCCGTCCCGATCCGACGCGAAAGTGCCTGTCGAGGAGCGCTTCCTGAACGGCGAGCCGCTCCTGTTCGAGCAGAATCCAACGGGCATCGGCGGCAGCATGCACGACATCGCGAGCCTGAAAGCCCGCTTTTCGCGAATGCTTCTTGAACAATTGCCAGGCGCGAAGATTGTGGTCAGCCGCTTGCTCAACGTCACCGGACTGGCGGCATAACACCGACAGTTGTCGATGCGCGATCACTGCCTGAGGGGAACGCGGATGAAAGGAAATCACATCGTTCAATGCTGCAACTGCCGCCTCCGTATTTCCCGAATCGTACGCCGCAGCGGCGGCCTCGATCCACTGGGCAGGCAGATCGGCCGCAACGACTGGGACCGTACAGAGTACTATTAGTGCCAAGACATGCCGGATCATAGCTGCTGTTCCTTGAGATAGTAGCAACTCAACTGGTGCAAAGGATGTGCCCACTGACAATGTCATTGCCTTTCATCAAAGCTGCGGCGGCGACGAACAGAAACGGGCGGTTCAAGTTGAACCGCCCGCGACAAAATAGCTTGAGGAAGACTTCAGCTTTCGGCAACGCGAATGATAGCGAGGGCTTTGGCAAGCGCGATGCGTGCCTCTTCCTGCTCCTCCCGTGTTTTCGCATCCTCAAGCAGTCTGAGGGCACGGTCACGCGCTTCGTTTGCCCGCTTGAGATCAATATCTTCACGCCGGATGCATTCTTCGGCAAGGATGACGGCGCGGTTGTTATGCACTTCGAAGAAGCCACCGGTAATGGCGTAGTCAAACGCTTCATCGGGATCTTCGATGCGAACGCGGCCGGGGCGCAGTCCGGCCATCATCGGCGCGTGATCCGCGAGGACTCCAAAATCACCGTCCACGCCCGGCGCACGAACGTGAATGATTTCGCCGGTGAAGCAAGTCGCAGTTGGAGTGACGATCTCCAGGGTAAACGGCTTAGCCACGCTACTTCGACTTCTCGTAGTTTTCGAGCACTTCTTCGATCGCGCCGGTCATGTAGAACATGTTCTCGGGGATGTGGTCCAGTTCACCGTCGAGGATCATCTTGAATCCGCGCACGGTGTCCTTGATCTTCACGTACTTGCCGGGACGCCCGGTGAACGCTTCGGCCACATGGAACGGCTGAGAGAGATACTTCTGAATGCGGCGGGCGCGATCCACGGTCTGCTTGTCTTCGTCCGAAAGTTCGTCCATGCCGAGAAT
Organism: uncultured Alphaproteobacteria bacterium; assembly: GCA_964370805.1. Lineage (GTDB taxonomy): Bacteria > Electryoneota > RPQS01 > RPQS01 > RPQS01 > CAYJKM01. Next base: position 5,259 of record CAYJKM010000071.1, read on the forward strand.
CGCGATGATGTCCTGCAAATCTTTGTAGCGCTGAAGGGTCTGCTGGACGCCGCGCGCGACCTGATAATGCTCTTCACCGACGACCAGCGGGTCGAGAATACGAGACGTGGAATCGAGCGGATCGACGGCCGGATAAATACCCAACTCGGAAATCTTGCGGGACAGCACCGTCGTGGCATCGAGGTGAGCAAAGGTCGTGGCGGGAGCGGGGTCGGTCAGGTCGTCAGCCGGAACGTAAATCGCCTGCACGGACGTAATCGAACCCTTCTTCGTCGAGGTGATGCGTTCCTGCAGCGCGCCCATCTCCGTGGCGAGCGTCGGCTGATATC
>CAYJKM010000072.1:0-4148 GCA_964370805.1 uncultured Alphaproteobacteria bacterium
CCTCAGTCCTGGCCGGTCGTGCTCACGAACCACGCTCCTTCGGCTGTGATCGAGAGTGCGGTGGTTGCTGATGACAATAACAATTTCTGGGATCGCGGGGAAGCCGTTGGATTTGAGATTCTGGTGGCAAATGACGGCAACGATGACCTGACGCCGGCAACTTGCACGCTGACCTCAACGGATACATTTGTTACGATTTTGGACGGCGAAACAGAGCTTCCCGCTCTGGACGCCGGAACCAGTTATGCAATCCCGGCGGGTGCTTTCGCGGCGGTTTCGTCCTGGACGACTCCGGCCGGGCATGCCGTGACCTTGGAGCTTACGGTTACGGCTGAAATGGGAACATATACGTTTACACGCATCGTGCCCATCCAATTGGAAATTGGAGTAGTGACGTCCGTGGATCCGTTCTCAGACAACGCAGCTCACTACTGGGCCTACGACAATACCGACTCGGTTTACGGCGAGCTTCCGGAATTCGAATGGATCGAGATCGCCATCGCTGCCGGCGGACCGGGCGAACAAATCCCGTTTACGTTGGGCAACCAGACCTTCATGTTTGAAGTTCCCTTCGATTACACCTATTACGGGACCACGTTCGATTCGATTTCCATTTCGAACGACGGTTGGGTCATGCCCGGACGTACGCAGCAGACGATCTCGCTAAATCAGATGTTCCCGTCTCCGGCCGATAACATTCCCGGCATGCTGGCGCCGCTCTGGTTCAATCTGTGGCGAACGACCGGAGAGACCGGTCAAGTGTGCTATTACTATGATGAGACGACGGATCGCTTCATCGTCGAATGGTATCAAGTGCATGACCAATCCGGGCAATTTCAAGAGACGTTCCAGCTTCAGTTGCTGAATCCCGAAACGTATCCCACGGAGTCGGGCGACGCCGAGTGGCTGTTCCTCTATCAAGAAGTATCCGCGCGCGCAACCAGCGCCCAGGGCGCCTCGATCGGATTGGAAAACCCGGCGCAGAATGTCGGCATTACGTATGTCTATCGCGGCACGTATGCCCAGGGGGCCGCAGCACTGACCGCCGGCCGCGCGATCAAGTTTACGACCGAGCTGCCGATTGTCGTCAGCGCCGAAGATGCCCCGGAAGTATTGCCCATCCGGATTGAACTTGCGCAAAACTTTCCGAATCCGTTCAATCCGGAAACCTCGATCGAATTTGCGCTGCCGCGCAATGACGTCGTCTCACTGAATGTATTTGATGTGCTGGGCCGCAAAGTTGCCACGCTCGTGGATGGGCCGCTCGCTGCGGGAAATCACCACGTGCTGTGGCGAGGACGCTTTGAAAATGGTGCGCCCGCGGCCAGCGGCATCTACTTCTATCGTCTGGAAACGTCGCAGTCCGTCGTGACGCGCAAGATGGTTCTACTTAAATAACCGCTTCGCACCAACGCCAAGCGAGAATGTTGCAAAGGGAGGGATGAAATATGGCCAAGAAATGGACGCCTGCGGAAGAGAAGTATTTGTTGGAGAATTACGGCAAAGTGCCGATGGCTGAGCTGGCTGATCGTTTTGGCGTCACGCGCAAAGCAATCAGCGCCAAACTCGACAAGCTGCGCCAGGCACACGGCATTGATCCGGTCGGCGCTCGCGAGCGCGCCGTGCAGAAAACGGGACGGTTGCCCGGACAAGGAGTGCGAGCTCCTCAACCGGGCGGTGCCGTACCGCGTCCCGTGCCGATCATTGACCAGATCAAGCAGCCGCAATTGGAAACGATTTCGGTGAATACGCCGGAAGGCAAGATCCCATCCGGAGTTGTGATCAAGACAGAAAAAGGCTGGCATCCCGTCTTCGTGGACAAGAAGCGCGTCACGTCGTAGCACGCGGCGATGCGGGCCTTGCCCACTTCAATTGGCGTAGATTCCTATTCATCGAGCTTCGGTAGCCGCGTTTAAGAACCAGCGGCAGCCGAAGCTCGCTCCGTTTCTCTCCTTCACTTCATGAACACTGACAACATCTTTGCTCTCATCAAGCAGCACCCGGGGCACGAGCAGCTGATTCTGCTTTCCGCGCTTTCCGTGGCCTGGTTAGAGCCGCAGAATCCCGCGGCGGCGCAGCTCATTCAACACTATCGGGAACGCGGTTTCGAGTTTTCTGCCTTGCGCGAAACTGCACTGCAGCTCTTCCTGTTGGCCGGATTTCAAACCTCGCTTGAAGCTGCGTTTCAGATCCATGCGATTTACGGCCATGGGTTGGATCATGAGGATTTCACTGAAAACAGTTTCACTCTTCATCAACTTGCTGCGCGTGGTCAGGAACTGCAAACCGCCGTCTATCGTGGTAACATAGAGAAGCTGCGCGCAAATCTCGAACTAATCTCTCCGCAACTGGCGGGGTGGACGGTCTGGATCGGCTAGGGTTTGGTGATGAGCCGCCCCGGTTTGCATACGCATTGGCGAGAACTGCTTGAAGTTGCCGTGCTTGCCGTGCAGGGATTCCCCCGTCAGCTCCATTCTCATTTGCGCGGGGCATTGAATCTGGGCGCCTCTCCGGAGGAGATTGACCTCGTCTTAGAGGCAGTTCGAGAGGCATCGACTGAAGCGCGACATCGTGAAGCTCTGCACATGTGGCGCAGAATTCGGCCAACTCTCTGACAAGATGGCATATACTGTTGGCAGTTCTATCTTGATTAACTATACTTAGATATTGTTTTTTAGTGTCTTGTGTGAATGGCATATCACTTGCTATTCGTATTCAACGATTAAATCCAATAATTTCAAAAAATAAGGAACAGAATCATGTCGAAAATCATCGGAATTGACCTCGGCACCACGAACTCGTGTGTGGCCGTTGTCGAAGGTGGCGAGCCGGTGGTGATTCCGAACGCGGAAGGAGCGCGAACAACGCCGTCCGTTGTAGCATTCACCAAGACCGGCGAGCGGCTGGTTGGTGCCGCGGCAAAGCGCCAAGCCATCACCAATCCGAGGAAGACGGTTTACTCCATCAAGCGCTTTATGGGACGACGCTTTGACGAAGTCACACATGAGCGCGGCCTCGTGCCCTACGAGGTCGTACCCAGCGGCGATCAGGTCAAAGTGAAAATAGATGACAAGGACTACAGTCCGCCGGAAATCTCCGCCATGATCCTGCAAAAGATGAAGCAGGCGGCGGAAGATTATCTCGGCGAAAAAGTCACGCAAGCCGTGATCACGGTCCCCGCTTACTTTAACGATACGCAGCGACAAGCGACCAAAGATGCGGGTGAAATCGCCGGCTTGCAGGTGATGCGCATTGTCAATGAGCCGACGGCGTCCGCGCTCGCTTATGGTCTTGACAAGAAGAAAGACGAAAAGATCGCCGTCTATGACCTGGGTGGCGGTACATTCGACATCTCGATTCTTGAACTCGGAGACGGCGTCTTCGAAGTGAAGTCAACCAACGGCGATACGCATCTCGGCGGAGACGACTGGGATCAGCGGTTGATTGACTACCTCGCCGATGAGTTCAAAAAGTCGGAAGGCATTGACCTGCGCAAGGATCCGATGGCGCTGCAGCGTCTCAAGGAAGCGTCGGAGAAGGCCAAGATAGAACTATCCGGTTCCACGCAGACGCAGGTGAATCTCCCGTTCATCACGGCGACGGCCGAAGGACCGAAGCACCTTGATATCCTGATCACGCGCGCGAAATTCCAGGAGTTGACGGAGGATCTCGCGCAACGTACCATCGAACCATGCAAGCGCGCGCTCAAGGATGCAAATCTCTCGACCAAGGACATTGACGAGGTGATTCTGGTTGGCGGAGCTACGCGCATGCCGCGCATTCTGGATCTGGTCCGCGAGTTCTTTGGCCGGGAACCGCACCGCGGCGTGAATCCGGATGAAGTCGTGGCCGTCGGTGCCGCGATTCAGGGCGGCATCCTCGCCGGTGATGTTAAGGACGTGCTGCTGCTCGACGTGACGCCGCTCTCCCTGGGTATTGAAACCCTTGGCGGCGTGATGACCAAGCTCATCGATGCCAACACGACGATTCCCACTCGGCGTACGGAAGTCTTTTCGACGGCCAGCGACAGTCAGCCGTCCGTGGAGATCCACGTCCTGCAGGGCGAGCGCCCGATGGCGATTGACAACAAGACGATTGGCCGCTTTACCTTGGACGGCATTCCGCCCGCTCCGCGCGGCATTCCGCAG